>JARXAQ010000043.1 GCA_029865825.1 Rhizobium sp. | reverse complement strand
GGGTTTGGCGCAGGATGTGCTTTTGTGCCTTGCCGGAGGCCGTACGGGGGATGGCGTCGAGAAAGACGATACGCGCGGGCCGTTTGTAGGAGGCCAGCCTATCGGCGCAATGGGCCTGGATTTCGTCGGCGCTCGGAGGTTCACCATGCGCGACCACGAAGGCAACGCCCGCTTCACCCCATTTCGGGTCTGCGATGCCGATCACTGCGACATCGGCGACCTTGCCATGCGCGCCGATCACAGCCTCGACCTCTGCCGGAAAGACGTTTTCACCGCCGGAAATATACATGTCCTTCAACCGGTCCGGCACATGAATGACGCCGCCGTCTGCCCGGCGCCCGAGATCACCGGAGCGATACCAGTCACCGGCAAAGGCAGCGGCCGTCTCCTGCGGCTTGTTCCAGTAGCCGGGCGTGACGGAGGGGCCACGCAGCCAGATTTCGCCGACCTCGCCATCCGCCACATCCGCACCGGTCTCGTCGACGAGGCGAACCTCAAGCAAGGGTGCCGCAAAACCGACACTGCCGGGATGGCGGGCGACCATGTCGCGATCGGGCGGCATGTGGATCGCGGTTCCCGCTTCGCTCATGCCATAGCCGTTGACCAGCGGAATGCCGTCTTCAAGGAACGTATCGATCAGCGCCGGGGAAAGCGGCGCACCGCCGATGAAAATCGCCTGCAAGGCCTTGAGCGCAGACGCATCCCAGCCCGGGGCGGCCCGAAGCGCTGCGGCCATCTGCGGGACCGCGAAATAATGGGTGACGCCGAGCGCCGGGTCCCCAAGTGTCGCCAGCGTCCGCTCCGGTATGAAACGATCGGAGATCACCAGCAGCCCTCCCATCATCAGGGTCGTCCGGCCGATCGCAACCAGCCCGATCGTGTGGAAAAAAGGCAGGTCGCACAGGGTGACGCTTTTTGCCGTCACTTCCCCGACCATGGCGAAGTTGATCGCCGAGGCAAAGGCATTGCGCCGCGTGATGATCACGCCCTTGGGTGCCCCGGTCGTGCCGGAGGTGTATAGCATGATGCAAGGCGTGTCGGCCTCGACGGAGACCGGGGCGGCCGGATCGAGACGGGCAGCCTGGGACAGGAGGCCGTCTGGCCCTTCCACCGCCAGTTGGGGCACGCTGAGATCCATCATCCCGGCCAGGACATCGCCGAATTCGCCGTCATGGATGATCACATATGGCTGACAGTCATCGATGATACGCTTCAGCTCGGACGCCCCGAGCCGCCAGTTCAACGGCACGAAGACGAGGCCTGCGCGCTGACAGGCCAGGCATGTGCTGATCTGGGCGATCGAGTTGCGGCCGAGATAGGCAACGCGGGGCGAAAGCGCGACATCGCCGGCCCGCTCGGCAAGAAAGGCGGCGATGCCCCCGACGTTCCGGTCGAGCGCGCCGTAAGTCAGGCATTCGCCTGAGCGAATCTCGATTAGGGCCGGCCTGTCAGGACCGGTCAGGGCGCGATAGATCAGCGGATCGTCGGTTTCAAGACCGATGGACATCGGTCCGGAAAGGGTCGACAGCGAAGGCTGCTGCATCCTGTTTTCTCCTCCATGCCACCTCGAAGAGGTCTCCTCGGCATTTGTATGTTACACTTACTATATTTGAGCGCCGTTGGCAACTGCAATTTGACTGTTGCATCCGAAAGTGATCATGAATGATGGTCACAGGGCCGACGCAGCAGCGGAAGAGAAGCGATGACGAGACACAAGGACCTCATGGCGGCAAATGACGACGAGGGTTTCGAACTGGGCGGTCCTTTGCGGACCGGGCGTCTCGACGACATTCTCGGTTTTCATCTGCGCATGGCCAATGTCGCCATCTACCAGGACTATACGGCTGCGATGGGCAATCTTGGCCTCACGCAAAAGCAGTTTGCCGTTCTGGAACTCGTCGCCGCCAACCCCAAGGTCAGCCAGATCGACATCGCCAACCAGTTGAGTATGGACCGGGCGACGATGATGGCGCTGGTCAACAGGCTGGAGGCGCGCAATCTCATCTCTAGGCAGCCGTCATCCATCGATCGACGACGCCAGGAACTCATCCTGACGGGCGACGGTGCGGCAATGTTGACCCAGGCCCGGGAAATCCAGACGCAGCATGAAGCACGTTTCACGACACGGTTTTCACCGCAGGAATTGCAGGACTTCATCGCCGGCCTGAAGCGCATCTATTCAGACACCTCGTCGGACAAGAGCTGATCGAGCCGACGGGCCGTCGCCTCCGTCGTTCGACAGACGTCCGGCCGGAGGGCCGAAAGCACAAACGGCCGCCCTCTGATGGGACGGCCGCTCAATCAGGCGAAAGACGCAGTTCAGAACGGATAGTGCTGGTTCGGATCCTCGATGGTGATCCAGCGCAGCTCGGTGAACTCGGCAATTGCCGCCTTGCCGCCGAAACGGCCATAACCACTGCCCTTCACGCCGCCAAACGGCATTTGCGGCTCGTCGAAAACGGTCGGTCCATTGATGTGGCAGATGCCGGATTCAATCCGCGATGCCACGGCGAGCGCCCGACGGATATCACGGCTGAACACCGCACCCGACAAGCCATATTCGGTGTCGTTGGCAATGCGGATCGCCTCATCCTCACCGTCGACACGAATGATTGGCTTGACCGGACCGAAGCTCTCCTCGGAATACATGCGCATGGAGGAATCGACATTGTCGAGCAGGGTCGCCTCGACCACACTGCCCTCACGCTTGCCGCCCGCCACCAGCTTGGCGCCCTTGGAAACGGCATCGGCGATCAGCGCGTCCATCTTCTTGGCCGCCTCGAGGCTGATCAACGATCCTAGCACGACATGGCCCTTCGGATCGCCGGCCGGCAATTTAGACGCCTTCGCGGCGAGCTTCTCGACAAATTCGTCGGCGATCTTGGAATCGACGATAATGCGCTCGGTCGACATGCAGATCTGGCCCATATTGGCGAAGGCCCCGAAGGCGGCAGCATTGACGGCTGCATCGATATCGGCGTCGTCGAGAATGACCAAGGGAGCCTTGCCGCCGAGTTCCAGAAGCGCCGGCTTCAGGTGACGGCCGCAGAGCTCACCGATGATCTTGCCGACCTTGGTCGAGCCGGTGAAGTTCACCCGCTTGACGGCGGGATGCGTGATCAGCGCTTCGACAATCGTCGCTGCATCTTCCGGTGCGTTGGTGATCACCGAAATCGCACCGGTCGGAAGTCCCGCCTCGACAAGGCACTGGGCGATCAGGCGATGAGTACCTGGGCATTGCTCGGATGCCTTCAGGATCACCGTATTGCCGCAGGCGAGCGGCATGGCGACCGCGCGGGTGCCGAGAATGACCGGCGCGTTCCACGGCGCGATGCCGAGGCAAACCCCGACGGCCTGGCGCATGCCCATGGACAAGGAACCCGGCTTATTGGATGGGATAACCTCGCCGGAGATCTGCGTCGTCATCGAGGCCGCTTCGCGCAGCATGCTGGCGGCGACCATGACGTTGAAGGCGCCCCAATGGCCGGTGGCACCCGTTTCGGCAATGACCAGCTCGCTGAATTCGGCCGTCTTCGATTCCAGGATGTCGGCGGCTTTCAGCAGGATCTTGCGGCGTTCGCCAGGCCCCGTCTTCGACCAGCCGGGGAAGGCTGAAGACGCGGCCTCGACGGCGGTTTTCACATCCTCCAGGCTCGCGGCAGACGCCGTCGTCGCCACTTCCTGTGTAAAGGGGTTGATACGGTCAAAGGTGCGGCCACCGGCCGCCGCCTGTTCGACGCCATTGATCAACAGTGAGATATGCATGTTCATCGTGAAGTCTCCTCCGTGAGCGGTTGGACAGGACCGTCTCGGCCTGCCTGTTTTCAGTCCCGGTCAAAGCTGTCTCCTGGACGTCTCCCAACGCCCCGCTCCGTCCGGTCGCCGACCGACGCCGGGCATTTTGCCGGGCGCAGGATCGACCTAATCCGATCTATTAGTAAGTCTAACAAACAATTATCAATGTGCAAGAGGCGGTGTAGCTCAATAGGGTAGACCGACATAGTTTTCGGCCATGGCGGTCGACGCGGCGCGGGACTGGGTAAGGTAGTCGAGTTCCGCTTCCTGGATCTTCTGGCCGAAATCGCCTGTATCGGGAAAACGATGCAGAAGCGTTGTCATCGACCACGAGAAGCGGACGGCTTTCCAGACACGTTTCAAGGCCCGCTCGGAATAGGCATCGAGACCGGACTGCGACTTTTCTTCGTAGTGCTCCAGCAGGCCGGACAACAGATAATGCACGTCGGACGCTGCGAGATTGAGGCCTTTGGCGCCGGTGGGTGGCACGATATGGGCGGCATCGCCGACGAGGAACAGCCGGCCGAAACGCATTGGTTCGGCGACGAAGGAGCGCAGCGGCGCTATGGATTTCTCAAAGCTTGGCCCCGTGATGAGTGCCTCTGCGTGGTGCGTCGGCAGACGGCGGCGCAACTCGTCCCAGAAGCGGTCATCCGACCACATGTCGACGGTGTCATCGAGCGCGCACTGAACGTAGTAGCGACTGCGCGTGGTCGAGCGCATAGAGCACAGGGCAAAGCCGCGCGGGTGGTTCGCATAGATCAGTTCGTGATTGACGGGGGGGACTTCCGACAGGATGCCGAGCCAGCCGAAGGGATAGATCTTCTCGAACGTCTTGATCGCGTCAGCCGGCACCGCTTTTCGGCTCGCCCCATGAAACCCATCGCAGCCGGCGATGAAATCGCAATCGATGCGATGGGTCACACCATCCTTTTCGTAAGTCAGATGGGGGTGGTCGCCATCGAAGCCTGCAGGCGTCACCTGCCCTGCCTCGTAAATCGTCATCCCGCCGTCCCGTTCGCGCTGCTCTATGAGATCGAGGGTGACCTCCGTCTGGCCATACACCATCACACGCTTTCCACCCGTGAGATCGAACAGGTCAATGCGATGATCACGCCCGTCGAAGGCAAGCGAGAAGCCGTCATGCGGCAGCCCTTCCCGATGCATGCGCTCACCGACGCCGGCCTTGTCGAGCAGACCGACCATGCCCTCCTCTAAGACACCGGCACGCACCCGCGACAGGATATGCTCACGGCTGACGCGGTCGACGATAATGTTGTCGATGCCGGCATTGGTCAGCAATTGGCCGAGCAGGAGCCCTGAAGGCCCAGACCCGATGATGGCGACTTTGGTGCGCATGGTTCCTCCCGATGGCGTGCCGTCACTTGGCAATCGCCAAGTTTTGAGCGCAGGCGGGCTTTGGCTCAATGGACGAATCATAAGATTTGTTGCACAAATCGAACATGAAAGAGCGCAATATCGATCCAGCCGCCACGGTCCCAACCTACGAGCTTTACGGCGAGCGGGATGCCGCATCCGCGCAGTTTCGGTTGCACTGCGAAACGATTCCTGCCCGTAGCAGCCTGCATCATTGGGAAATCGGCCTGCACCGCCATGAGCACTTCTTCCAGATCCTGCTGATCACCGGTGGTTCGGGGGATGCCGTCTACGGGGATGAGATTGTGCGTTTCGAACCCGTCTCTGTTCTCACCGTGCCACCGGCCGTCGGACATGGCTTCCGCTTTTCGCCCGACATCGATGGCTTCGTTTTTACGGTCCTTGCCAGCCGTCTTCCGGTGAGGCCCGGAGAGCCGGGGCCGATCGGTGCCTTTCTGTCTGCACCCCGTGCCACCCGCCTGACCGACCAGCGCGACGATGGCGGTCTCATCCGCGCGACCTTGGAAAGGGTGGCAGAGGAATGGAATGGTCGCCGCAGCGGCCGGTCCGTGCTGATGGAAACCGGGCTGGCCACAGCGCTGGTGCTGACGGCGCGGCTCGCGGCGCAGGATGCGAATGAAACCGAGGTCGGAGACGACAATGACAGGCGCATCGAGGCCTTGCTGGCTCTCTTGCATCGCGAGGTACGCCAGCATCGGCCGGCGTCCTTCTACGCTGAAACCCTCGGTATCTCGCCCACCCATCTCAACCGCGTGGTGAAGGAAAAGACGGGTATCAGCACCCAGGCTCTCATCGCCCGCCGCCTGCTGGAAGAAGCACAGCGCGAACTCTTGTTCACGCCGGGCAGCGTACAGGAAGTGGCGTTCCGACTCGGCTTTGCCGATCCCGCCTATTTCTCCCGCTTCTTCACACGCCAGGCCGGCATGACGCCGCGAAGCTGGAAACGGCAGGAGCAGAAAAGGCTCGGGTCCCGCAGCGAAACGGACCAAGTCACGTCCGGCTGAAGCGATCGATCAGAACCTGACGCATCGCATTCATCGGCCATTCGGTGCCGGCAGTCGCGGGCAGCATTCCGGGCGAGAACCCTTCTGCCCGGAAAGCCGCGATCAATTCGGCATCGCCACTGATCACATGCAGCGGCACGGCACGCGAGGCGTTGGGTCCCGTTACGATCGAGGCCGGCTGGTGATCGCCGAGCACGACGAAAACGGTGTTTTCCCCAAAGCGAGCCATATAGCTGCCCAGCGTCTGGAGGGAATAGTCGATGGTCGCGATGTACTGGCGCCGCACGCGCTCGGGATCCGACCAGACGACCGATGGAGGCTCACCACCGCTGGCCTGTGCATTGAAGGCGGTTCCGTCACCCACATCCTGCCAATCGACGAGGCGGGCGACGGGCGTCCAGGGCGCATGGCTGGAGATCAGCGCGACCTCCGCCATCACTGCACGACCCGCTAGGCGATCCGGGCCCCGCACCAAGCGCTCAAAGGCCGACAGCGTATACTGGTCCGGCATGGTCACCCAATTGAACGGTTTGCCGCGATAGCCGAGACCTGCCGCCGGCAGAACGTGGTCATAGCCGTAATAGGCCGCGTCGGGCCAGTCCATGGTGATTGCCGGCATCACGGCGGCCGTCTTCCAGCCGGCCTCGCCAAACAGTCGGTTGAGACTCGGCTGAACGCTCAGCATCAAACGGTCGTAGCGCGCCTGGCTATCGACCCAGAGCCCGGAGAGAAGCGTGCCATGGGCAAGCCAGCTTAGCCCGCCGACTGTCGGCGAGGTGACCCAGGCACTTGCGGCCTGAAGGCCCGCGCCAGCCAGTTCGGCGTCCACGGATTGCAGTCTCGGCTGCGTGACCGGGGCGTAACGCGGATCTTCGATCGCGCTTCGTCCATAGGATTCGACGAAAATCAGCACGACGTCCTTGCCGGCGATCGCCTGGAAAAGGCCCGTCCCCGACTTCGGCCCATCACCCCGCGCGAGTTCGGCCTCGAACATCCTGATGTCCTCGATCGAGCGCACCACCAGCGAGAGACGACCCGAGAGATAACCGGTCATGTTGAGTTCGATACCCGGGCGGCCAAGGGTGAACAGCAGCCCCCCAATGATTGTCAGCAGGCCGAAGACGACCAGCAGCACGGCCCGGGATGCCCCATGGGCCCGGGCCATCCACTGCATCGAGCGAAGAAAGAGCATCATCAGGAGCAGAAGGCCTGCAATGGCAGCGGATGCGGCGAGCACCGCAAACAGCGAACCGAGTGTCCCCGACATCAGGTTCCAGCCGTCCCCGATCATCTTGATATCGAGATAAGGATTGAAGGGTCGCTGAAAAGCCGCCTGGGTGCCGATGTCGGCAATCTTGAGAAAAAGAATGGCAAAGATGACGACCGAGGCCAGCATCCCGAGAATGCGGCGCAGGCGCCCGCGGGTGAGAAGCAAGGCCAGCGCCATCAGGGGCCATTCCAGCGGCAGCCGCATGATGGCGGCAAGGCCGATGGCATCCGGATGGTCGGGAAGGGTCAAGGCGGCAAAGGCAATCAGGCTGAACGCCACGGTTCCAACGACAACGCGCCAGCGACGCGAGAATGCATCTGCGAGCAGGCGGATCTCGTAAATGTTTTCCGGCATCCTATGTCTCATGCAGACCACCTGCCCGATCCGGACAACACCCGGGCTAAGGCACGGGGACTGCCATGCCCGGAGAACATCGCCCCGTGTCGTCTCATGCCAGGATCTTCGCCCCGCTTCTCGTGCTCGGGCTTTTCGCCGTTTTGCTGTGGCGCGGCGATCTGGACGCACTCGGAGGCGCGTTTGCCCAGATCTCCCTCGGTCCCGTCCTTGTCGGACTTGGCCTCGTTCAGGTGCAGGTTGTCTTGTCGGCCCTGCGCTGGCGGTTCACCGCAAACAGGCTGGGACAGGAGATCGGTCTTGGCAAGGCGGTTCGAGAATATTATGTCGCAAGCCTGCTGAACCAGAGCCTGCCCGGCGGCATGGGGGGCGATGCGATCCGCGCCTGGCGCATGCGCATCGATGGCCAGGGCGGGTGGAAATTGCCGGCCAAGGCGATCCTCTATGAGCGGCTGTCCGGCCAGGCGGTGTTCCTGCTCATCGTGGCGATCGGCCTGCCACTTTGGCCGTTGTTGATCGCCGGACAATCGCCACTGCAATGGGAGTGGATCACTGCAGGTCTTTGCCTCATCGGCATCTTGCTGGCGTTCGTATCGCGATGGAGCGCACGCAGGTCGGCAGGGCCGGTTCTGCTGCAATTGTCCGAAGACGCCGCGGAGGTCTTCATGCGCCGAAAGGCCTGGCTGGTGCAATCGAGCCTGAGCTTTGTGGTGGTGGTCGCTTATGGTGCCGTCTTCATGCTGGCGTCGTTTGCCGTCGGCGCCCATCTGCCCTGGCAGGCGGCCCTGACGATCATCCCGCTCTGTCTGTTGTCCATGCTGATCCCCGTCGGTCTCGGCGGCTGGGGAACGCGCGAAGCAGCGGCGATGGCGCTGTGGCCGCTCTTCGGCTTTGCTGCCGCAGACGGTCTGGCTGCAAGCCTGCTCTACGGGGCCCTGTCGCTTGCTGGCGCAACCCCCGGTCTCGTGATCCTTGCGGTCGAAGCGATCAGTGGCGGTCGTCGCGGACACTGAATGCTCCGTCACGCCGCCGCCACCGGCCGCCGCAAGAGGTAACGGATGTCGACTGCGAACGAATAAACGAGGAGAAGGAGCGCAAGGAAGGCAATGGTCGTCGAGACCGGGGGCACCACGGAGGGTACCAGCAGGAGACAGAGCGCGGAGATCTGCACCACGCAGACCAGCTTTCGCCTGAAGGATGGGAAGAGTTCGCCCTCCAGCCGTGCATCCACCCACCCTGCCGCAATGAACCCGTAGCGCATCAGGCCGATCAGCACGACCCAGACGCCGGCCTTGTCGAGGAGGGCGGCGGCAAAGGACAGGATGAGGATCATCAACGCATCGACTTCCATGTCGAAACGCGCACCGAAGGCGGATTCCTGGCGATAACGTCTTGCCAGGTAACCATCGACCCCATCCAGCGCCAGAGAGAAGATCACGATCCCCACCAGACCGAGAAGGACGGCATCGTCGTTGGACAGAGCCTCGAAACACAAGAAGGCTGCCCCCATCAGGCTTACCAAGGCTGCCCGGAAAGCGGTGACGAGATTGGCATAGCCGAAGCGATCGAAGGGATGCTCCGGCAGTGCCGCTATCGCCAGGGCGAAGATGAGTGTGGCGCAGACCACCGACCAGGCGATGAAATCCCAGCCAAGCTCGGGCCGGAAGCTCAAGGCGACAGCCACGAGTGTCGTGACCGCCAGAAGACTTACCAAATTTACCAAGGCGTCGCGAAACAGCGGCCGTGATACTGACAACCTGTCAGCCCAACCGTGTCGCCACTCGCCCAGCCTGTCCGGCTCGCTCGCCATCATAATGCTCCCGACTTACCCTTGACGCAGCTTACTCGGCCGCGACGAGGCTGGCGAGATCCATCATATGTCCGGCCCTCAGCGTCTTGGTACGCAGGTAGTTCTCGTTCTCGGCCGTCACGCGACCATTGACGGCAGCGCGTGCCTCAACCTCGATCCCGCCGAGGCGCAAACCTTCGATCTTGGTGGGGTTGTTGGTATAGACGGCAACCCGTCCGATCTTCAAATGCTGCAGCATGGCGACGGCAGCCTCGTAGCGACGATGGTCCTCGCGCAGGCCGAGCTCGGCATCAGCATCGATCGTGTCGAGACCGAGATGCTGATAGCCATAGGCGCGCATCTTTGCGCCGATTCCCGTGCCGCGCCCTTCCTGGTCAAGATAGAGCAGCACGCCACCGCCGGCACTTTTCAACAGCGCCAGACCATTGCGCAACTGGTCGCCACAATCGCATTTCAGTGAACCGCAAAGGTCGCCGGTGAGGCACGACGAATGAATGCGGATCGGCACCGTCTTGGTGACGTCCGGCTTTCCGACCACGATGGCGACCTGATCCTTCTGCGCCAAGCCGCCGCGGAACACGACGAAATCCGCATCGCCAAGATCTTTGAGGGGTACGCGCGTACGGACAACCTGGTCAAAGCGCTGGCGCGCAGCATCCGCACCCCGCAGGCGGCTGATATCGAGTTCGCAGCAACCGGCAAATCGGTCCGCCGTATCAGAGATATCTGCAACGATCATGGCCGGCAGCAGAAGCGCAAGGCGCGCCAGTTCGGCCGCTTGAGATGCCAGCACATCGGCCGGCTGCCACGAGCGCGGTGCATCGGCACCAAGAGCATAAGAGAGACGTGAGGCCTGATCGAAGGACATGCCGGAGAGCGGCGCCAAGACGTCGACGCTGGTCCGCAGCCCCAGTCGTGCAGCACGTGGGGCGGTCAGCAGCAGCGCATGGCGGTCTTCTGTGACCGCTGCGAACTGGTCGTAGACGGACGGTGCCACACAATCCAATGCAACAGCGGCCAGGCGGCGTCGGCCGTCAGCCAGCAGGACAGGGCGCCCATAGCGCAGCTCGGATACGGCCCGCTCCACTTCGATTTCCGGCGTGGAGAACTGAAAGACGGCCTGGCTGGACTTCGACATGATGTTACTCTCCTTGAGACAGTGGTTCCATTACGCCCAACCGCCCCGGGCGGATTGCGAGCCGCCATAAATTAAAGTTGATCAACCTCGAGGAACCAAATGCGCGCTGACGCCATACGTTCCTGATCTACCACGGATAAATGGGCATGATGGGGGAGCAAGTGAAGAGCCAGATCGATGAACAGAGCGTATCGCTGCCCCGCACGGCGCGCGCGTTGTGGATTGAGGCAACCAGCCGATGCGATCTGCGGGAGCATCCCTTTCCCGTTCCGAAGTCGGACGAAGTCATCGTGCGCACACTCTACAGTGGGATCAGCCGAGGCACCGAATCGCTGGTCTTCGAAGGGCGTGTGCCACGCAGCGAATTCGAGCGGATGCGCGGGCCGGGCATGGACGGCAACTTTCCCTTCCCTGTCAAATACGGCTATGCCGCCGTCGGCGTCATCGAGGCAGGCCCGCCGGACCTGATCGGCAAAGACGTGTTCTGCCTGCACCCGCACCAGGACTATTTCGCCGTGCCGGTATCGAACGTCACCATTTTACCGGTCGCACTCCCAGCGCGGCGGGCTATCCTCGCCGCCAATATGGAAACCGCACTCAACGTTGTCTGGGATGCGCAGATTCAACCGGGAGACAGAGTGGCCGTCTTCGGTGCCGGCGTCGTCGGGGCGCTGATCGCCTATCTGTCGTCGAGGATTGTGGGTACTGAGACCGTTCTCATCGATCGAGAGCCCGGCCGCGCAACCCTCGCCTCTTCTCTCGGGCTGGACTTCGCGCCGCCCGACAGGCTTTCCGGAGAGTTTGACGTCGTCGTGAACGCCACCGCTTCGCCTCAGGCGCTCGAAACCGCGATCAGCATTGCCGGACTGGAAGGCCGGATCGTCGAGGCAAGCTGGTACGGCGATCGGTCCGTCACCCTGGCCCTGGGTGGCGCTTTCCATGCACGGCGTCTGTCACTCGTCAGCTCACAGGTCGGCAATCTGCCGGCGTCGCATCGGGCTCGCTGGAGTTATGCGCGGCGTCTTTCCAAGGCACTCGACCTCCTGGTCGACGTGCGTCTCGACGCCCTCGTCTCAGGCGAAACGCCTTTTCATGAACTGCCCGCAGCCTATGCACGTATCCTGTCCAGTCACGACACACTCTGCCACCGCATCCGCTACTGAAGAAAAGAGATCTCATGTTCGCTGTTGAAGTCCGAGACCACATCATGATTGCCCACAGCCTGCCCCGCCCGGTCTTCGGCCCGGCACAGGGCATGCACGGCGCCACTTTCGTCGTCGATGCCGCCTTCTTCACCAAGGATGTCGACGAAGACGGCCTGGCCGTCGACAT
>JARXAQ010000368.1 GCA_029865825.1 Rhizobium sp. | reverse complement strand
GATTGGGGCCGAGCGCGGGCGAGTGGAGATTGAGGTCGTGATAGGTGAGTGCCGCATGGCTCTTCACGTCCTGCACCTCAATGCGCTCGCCGTGTCGCGTCTGCTCGCGCATCAGCACCGCCACGTCGATGCCCCGACTGTCATTGCCTTCGACAAGGTATTTCTGCCGATATCCGGAGCCCACCATGCGGAAGAGATAGCCGTATTCGAAGGCCTTCAAGGCCTCCATGTTGTCGACTTCCTGCAGGCAGAGGATATCGGCATCGGTATCGGCGATGGCGAGCGCCGATAGTTGTCGGGTGTCGTCCGTGGCTGCAACGATCCGCGCTGCCTCCAGCCTCTGATAGTCGGCCTCGCTGCGGATTTCAAACAGCTTCAACACCCGGTCCGAACGCAACTGGTTGCGAAAGCCGGTGAAATCGAAACGGGTGACGAGATTTTCAATGTTGAAACTGGCGATGCGAAGCGTCATGGCAGGTCAGTCCGCGAGCGCCTGGGAGCGCCAGGCCGCAGGCGCAATCAAGCATGCCAGCTGCGCAGGGGCAACCGGGAAGGCCGAAGGCTGGCCAAGGACCGGACGCCGGACAGGTGGAACACCCCTCCGGCGCCAGTTGACGACCATTGGCGCAGTCAGGCCGCGGCAGACAGCGTGCCGGCAATCAAACGGCCGAGCCGCTTGATGCCCTCGGCAATCATCGCTTCGCTGGCGCAGGAGAAGGAGAGCCTCAGCGTATTGCTGCCCGATCGGTCGGCAAAGAAGGCCTGCCCCGGCACGAAGGCAACCTTCTCGGTCTCGACCGATCGCGCCAGAAGTTCGGTGCCGTCCATCCCCTCGGGCAGCGTCACCCAGATGAACATGCCGCCTTCAGGCTCGGTCCAGCTCGTACCCGCGGGCATATGCACAGCAAGGGCCGCGAGCATTGCATCACGCCGCGCAGAATAGGCCGTCCGGATTTTCGCGACCTGGGCATCAAAATGCCGTTCCGCCACATGGGTGATGGCGATCTGGTTGATCGACGAGGAATGCAGATCCGCCGCCTGCTTCATCAGCACCAGCTTTCGGATGACCGGGGTCGCCGCGACCACGTATCCGACCCGAAGGCCCGGGGCCAGCGTCTTGGAAAAGCTGCCGCAATAGATGGTGCGCGTCTCCTCGATCGAGCCGCTGCGCTCGATGTCGATCGACAGGATCGGCCGGATCCCCGCGCCGTCATATCGCAGATGCTGATAGGCCGCATCCTCGACTACCGGAATGTCCAACTCGTCGGCCAAAGCCAGCACCGCCAGGCGTTCATCGAGCGTCACGGTCTGGCCAGTCGGATTGGAAAAATCCGAGGACAGATAGGCAAACTTGACCCGGCCGCCGGCATTGTCCGCTGCCGCCCGATAACTGTCGGGCGTGCGGTTGCCGAAGCTCAACTGGTCATAGCTTGGCTCATAGGCGTTGAAGGCCTGCAACGCGCCGAGATAGGTCGGCCAGTTGACCAGCGCCGTGTCGCGTGGCGAGAGCAACAGCTTGCCGAGATAATCAAGCGCCTGTTGTGAGCCGGAGGTGATGAAGATGTTGTCGACACCGCAGTCGATGCCAAGCCGCGCCATCTCCTTTTGCAGCCATTGGCGCAGCGGCAGATAACCTTCGGAGACCGAATACTGCAACGCAGACGCCGCCTGCCCGCCCGCGAAAATTTCCGCATAAGCCGCTTCGAACGCCTCGGTCGGAAACAAAGCCGGATCGGGAATGCCGCCGGCAAAGGAGATGATCTCGGGCCGGTCGAGCAGCTTCAGCAATTCTCGAATTTCGGAGGCACGCATGCGCGAGGCGCGCGTGGCAAAGATATGATTCCAGTTCAGCATCGGGGTTTCCTGAAGGCGTGTTGTTCTCGAGGTAGGAGACCACGAAAAACATGATAGGTCAATAATGCTGACCTATCGATTCGATAACCGTCAACTCGTCTCCGCGAATTTTATAAATACGTGTTTTGAAACAGTCGAATGCACTGAAACTTAAATGGTTCGCGCTATCAGAAAATGACGCACTCAGACGTCAAAGCCCCCTCATGTCAGAACACGCTACGCTGCCCATATTGAAGACCCTGACCATCCCCATGGTCGGCGCAGACGATTCCGGCACACCGCCCTGGGAGCAATTGCGCGAACTCTATAAAATCGACCCTCACCTCTCGGCCGCCGCAGCGCTGATGAGTGCGTCGGTCTTGCCCTATCTGGCCGGCGACACCGGCGCGGTGCTCGCGGTGGCTGCGATCCTGGCCGTCCAACTCCTGATGCGTTTTGTGGCCGACCGGCGGTTCCGCAGGCGAAGCGCAGATGCGGCGTTCAAGCCCTGGCTAGACGGCTTCATCATCATATCGATTTTCTCCGGCATCGCCTGGGGCGCGTCCCTTGCGATCCTCTATCTTGGCGCAAGCCCCGAGGCGCAAGTCGTCGTGCTCGCCGTCGGCTGCGGCATCGTCCAGTCGGCTGCAGCACGCGCCTATATGGCGCCCGCATCGACGGCCCTTGTGATCCTGATCATGATCGGCATCGTCAATGCCGCGGCGTTGAGCGAAGGCAATTGGCTGATGCTACCGATCTGCCTAGCCTATGTCGCCTTCCAGGCGAACTACATGAGACGCCTGATCGGCCTCGAGCAGAGCCGTTTCGCCGCAGAACAGCGAACCAGCACTCTTTTGGACAGACTGGCCGAAAGCAACGACAAGCTGAGGCAAGCCAATGAGCAATTGATGCGTCATGCGACCACCGACGGCCTGACCGGACTGGCAAACCGTCGCAGTTTCGATGCCGATCTCGACACAGCGATGGCGGAGGCGAACCGCACCGGCGAACCGCTTTCCTTGCTGCTCATCGATATCGACCACTTCAAGCGCTTCAACGATACCCATGGGCATCTCGCCGGCGACGAATGCCTGCGTCGCGTCGGACAGTTTCTGGTCGACGAATGCAACCACCTGCCCTGCCATCCGGCACGTTATGGGGGCGAAGAGTTCGCCATCATCCTGCCAGGCGCGATGCGACCGGAGGCGGAAGCATTTGCCATGCATCTTCTCGAACAGGCGTCGAGACTGGATCTCACCGAGATCGCAGCACAGGCCACACCGATTACGTTAAGCATTGGCATCGCGACCGCCCGCACTCACGAACACAACCGCACCCTGCTCGACCACGCCGACCAGGGGCTGTACGCGGCAAAGCAGGCCGGCCGCAACTGCGTGCGGAGCCGTGAAATGGCGGCTCCGATCGGTACGCCCGCCTGACCGAGGACGAAAGATCTGCGGCGATCCTTAAGCCCTCGGCGGCACTTGGGCGTCGAGCAGCCCTGCGAGCATGGTTCTTGCAGCCCAGAGCGTCGTCTCGCGGGCTTCCTGCGCCTCAAGGCCACAGATGTCTTTGAAGACGACAAGCGTCTCAATCCCGGTCAGCAATGACAGACTGTAGACCAGTCGGTTGAAATCGGCCGCCGCCAGGCGTGGCCTCAGCGGTTCAAGCGCGCCGGTGAGCCACCCGATACGCCGGGCGCCGCGCTTGACTTTGCTGTCCCCGGTCACAGTGCTCGCCAGCAAAGCCCGAAACATGGGCTCGTTGTCCGTCACCATATCGAAGATCTGCCCGACCAGATGTTGCAACTGCGCCTGCACCTGTTCCGGCCCTGCGTCGGGGTCCGGGGGCGCGATTTGGATCGCGGTCGCAACGGCATCCAGGACGGCTTCTCGGATCATCTCGTCCGGTGCGGAAAAATAACGATAGGCCGTCGCGCGGGAAATCCCGGCATGATCGGCAACCTCCGCCACCGAAGGATGAAGCCCCCGTTGCGTGAGTTCGCGCGCTGCCCGCAACAATTCGGCACGGGTACGCCGCTTCTGGTTGATCCGCTCGAAGGATTTCTCTTGACTGCTCATGATCACCTCATTATGAGACAACAATCTCATTAAGGGATAATGTATCACAATGGAGAGGGCATGCAACATGAATACGGAAAGAACAACAATCTCGAATGATACTGCCGGCCGGGTCTCCCAGTCGGTTCATTTCCTCGGCAGCCTGCTGACGTTCCGCGCCAAGGCCGCCGATACCTACGGAAGCTTCTCGATCGTCGAAGCCTGCTCGGCACCCGGTGCCGGCTCACCGCCGCACCTGCAATCCGACGCAGAAGGCTTTCTCGTCACCGAAGGCGCTTTCGACTTCATGCTCGAGACGACCTGGCAGCGCTGCGGCCC
Source organism: Rhizobium sp. (assembly GCA_029865825.1). Taxonomy (GTDB): domain Bacteria; phylum Pseudomonadota; class Alphaproteobacteria; order Rhizobiales; family Rhizobiaceae; genus Allorhizobium. The sequence goes on along the minus strand of JARXAQ010000368.1, from coordinate 1,363 downwards.
CGGCGAATTCGTCTACGTGCGGCCGGGCGTCGTGCACGCCTTCCGCAACCCGCAAGACACGCCTTCGCGCATGCTGATCATCAATCTGCCCGGCGGATCGCATGAAAACTTCTTCCGGGCGGTCGGCGAGCCCGTCGAGCCGGGCACCACCGTCTTCCCGCCGATGGGCGCGCCGGACGTGGCAAAGCTCACCATGGAAGCCGCGCGCTTTGGCATCACCATCCTGCCGCCGCAGCAACACTGAGCCGTCGGACGCGCCGTCTTTCCCGGACGGCGTGTACCGAGACCAAGCGAGAAGGGTCAGGACATGCGCGGATTGGCAATCATCGGCATGGACTGGTGCCTGAGGCGGCTGTCCAGCCAAACGGCGCGGGTCGCACAAAGACACGCCACCGATCGCTTAGACGACCGGCCGCAGCCCGAAAAACATCATCATCAGACAATCATTGGAAAGGTTCGCATTATGCGCGGATTGGCATATTTTTGCATCGTCTCGGCGGCCGGCTATGCGCTGGCCGGCATGGGCTTCGGCATCGTCATGGCGGCATCGCACGACCATACGCTGTCCACCGCCCATGCCCATCTCAACCTCCTGGGTTGGGTCTCCATGGCTATTTATGGGCTCTACTACCACGCGGTACCCAGTGCTGCCGACACGCGGTTCGCCCGCGTCCATGTGGCGGTCGCGACCCTCGGCATTTGGATCATGATCCCGGGCGTTGCCATGGCAGTCCTCGGCATGACCGAGGGCCTGGCGATCCTTGGCTCGCTGCTGACCATCCTCGGCATGCTGCTGTTTGCCGCCCGCGTGGCGACAGCGCGACAGGCCATCGCGTGACGAGGCGTCCTCCACCGCCGCGCCTATGTCACGAAAAAGCCGGGGAGGTCGCCCTCCCCGGCTTTCAATCATCGCCTTGCGGCAGCGATCTCAGTTCTTGGCCTTGTCGACCAGCTGGTTCTTGGCGATCCAGGGCATCATCGCGCGCAGCTTGGCGCCGACTTCCTCGATCTGGTGGCTGTCGTTCATGCGGCGGATACCCTTGAAGCGGGCTGCACCGGCACGGTATTCCTGCATCCAATCCGAAGTGAACTTGCCGGTCTGGATGTCGTGCAGGACGCGCTTCATTTCAGCCTTGGTTTCGGCAGTGATGATGCGCGGACCCGTGACGTATTCGCCCCACTCGGCCGTATTCGAGATCGAGTAGTTCATGTTGGCGATGCCGCCTTCATAGATCAGGTCGACGATCAGCTTCACTTCGTGCAGGCACTCGAAATATGCCATTTCCGGAGCGTAACCGCCTTCAACCAGCGTCTCGAAGCCGGCGCGGATCAGTTCGACCAGACCGCCGCAGAGAACGACCTG
>JARXAQ010000032.1 GCA_029865825.1 Rhizobium sp. | reverse complement strand
TAGGCTTCAAGCTGCCCAACAACGTATGCGTGGTGTCGGTCTCAATGAACTTGAATTACCCATCAAGCGTCGAACTTGGCAGCCTCACGAACACGGACAAAATCGTAAGTGTGTGGGGATTACATGAGATTTGGGATCGAGCATCGGTTCTGACCGAAGTTAGAAGTGCAAATGAGTCTCTTATGGAGTGGACACAAGCGGCAGTTGATACGCTTGTTGCCGATATCTCCCAGGCAAAGCGCGATCCCGACGTGGTAAGTGCTCGGGCAGTCTGGCCGGACAGGCCCATGCAAACGCAAAAGGAGTATGAGCAGGAGCTCAACAGCGTTCTCCAGAAGCAATAAGTTGCATCAGATAATTCTTGCAGTCCTGCGCTGGAAAGACCTGGACGCGAAAATGTAGCCAAGATTGATCAAGGACCCTGCTCCTGCCCTCGGCGGTGTTCCGTGCGACTTCGTCGCGTGTTGATTTGCAAAGAGTAGTCGATCGGACCGGGAGCATCATAGTGCCAATAAGATCCCCCATGATTTACCGCTATTCATGCGCCTCCTAAGATCACGGAAGGTGACGACAACCCGTGGCCCAAAGAGGTCTCATAGCCCACGAAGCAAGCCACGGTGACGATCACGGTCCCTGTGGTGCTCATGGCGGGTGATCTGCGGGGTTCGCAGCGGGATAGGAGAGGGTTCGGGCAGGGAGGTGGAAAAATGTGGAAGGACAGATGCGAGCCAAAGGCTGATACGGGGCTCAGTCGGGTTCTCCTGATATTCAATATTGACTGCCGCTAATGGTTGTGTGACGAAAGGTTGCATTATGAAGGAGGAATACAGCCTTGAAGATCTTCGCAACACTAGCCGCTCTGACCGTTCTGCTGTCATCATCACTAACTTTCGCGCATAGCGGCGGCACAGACGAGAACGGCTGTCACAATGACACAAAGACGGGAGGGTACCATTGCCACCGGTGATGTTAGCTCTGTTGCTGACCTTGTCGCTTATTGCGCCCGGGGCAGCTGCGGCTTGGGATGGTGTTGACTCCAGTACTGGCGGCTCTGTCGAAATAGGCAAGGGTAACCTTGTTCGATCAGGCCGCACCATCGAGGTCTATGACGCCGATGCTGGTGATTATCGAGATGTCGAAGTCCAGTCTATCCGCCGCTTTGGTGGCTCCGTCGAGGTGGAAGTCTATGACTCCGACTCTGGGGAGTACCGGACGTTTGAGATGGACGAATAATATTGCTGGTCCCGCTTTTTGGCGGGGCCGCCTAGCCTGTCGCTAAGTGCGACGCACGATATCTAAGACCTTCTGAACCGCCGATTTGCTAAATCCAATGTTAGCGGCGATTTGGCGGACGCTCGCTCCCTCAGCGCTTAATTTAGCAATCTCCGCTTTGATGCCTGGGGTGATCTGCGCGGGTCTGCCCCCGGTTCTGCCTTCGGCCTTCGCCTTGGCAATACCTTCTAGTTGCCGCTCCTTCCGAAGTGCTGTCTCAAACTCTGCGATGCTTGCGAGGATGCCGAAGACCAGTTTCCCGGTTCGTGTGGTGGTGTCTAGCGTGGCATCGTCCAACACCCGGAAGCCCACTCCCTTCTGGTTCAAGCCCTCCACGATCTGGTGAAGGTGCGAGGCAGAACGTGCAAGGCGGTCCAGCTTGGTCACTACCAATACGTCGCCTTCTCGGACAAACCGAAGGCACTCCTCAAGGGCTGGGCGATCCTTGTCCAAGCCCGACTGCTTCTCGCTGAACAACTTCTCCGCACCCGCTGCCGTGAGGTGGTCGGTCTGGGTGGCGTGATCCTGCCCGGTTGAACTCACTCTCGCATATCCCACGATCATCTGCCGTCCACTTTCCTCTATGGCTCTCGTGGACGTAGAGTTAGTGGACGCTAAAAGGACAGTCAAGTCGGCAGTGTCCAGAAAGTAAACATTGTGGACAGCGCGGGACTGCTGCTGTTCCTCGGGGTATCCCGCTGCGATCCCCTGCCGGTTTCGGAAGGTGTGCCGCTCCTTCTCCATCCATGCCCCCTGCCGATCCTCCGGGAGAGTGCGGAGGTATCAGCGCCGATCAACATGGGAGAACCCGGAGGACATGCCGGGGGCCTTGGATCGATGGGCCTTAATGGGGAGGAGCGGCACCCACCCCACCACCGGGGGGTTTTTCTGCTACGGACATATACGTAATGCGCTCACGCAGTTTTCGCAAAAAGGTCGCGGTGTCGTAGCTCGCCGCATCCAAATTCAAAAAGAGTTCGACTTGGCAAATCACTAGCGGAAGCCCGACCACAGCCACTCGATCATCTTCTTAAAATATGAAAAGCCGCCGGGTATATAAAACCGAGGATCGGTGTGAGATTTTGTTTCCATCCAACTAAGTAAAAAGTATCCGCCCCATAGAGCTATAATCATTGGAGCTAAGTCCATGTCGATGTATGCGACCGCTACGTTCGGCGCTATGACTATGGCACGTCCGGCAAAAACTCGAAGCGTAAGCATGCTTTTTTATCCGCTTTCCAAGCTGTCTGCGTATGCCATCTGTTTTCTCCCCGGGGACTCCTGCCGGGACCTGCGTGGTTACCCGAGTATCCGCCGCTTCTCTGCGTCGTACTCCGCTTCGGTGATTGCACCGTCAGCCTTCAACTTAGCGAGCTTCTCCAGCTTCTCGACATTGGACAAGCTGCCGACATGCGCCGCGCTGTCCGGGCTGGCTTTGCGCCGGGGCTTGCGGAAGAGGAGGTAGAGCGGAAGGAAGATGATGAGGAGGACAACCAGCCAGTGCCAAATCGAAAAGCTTCCCATGCCAACCTTCTCCGATCTTATTCCGAGCGGCCAGAACTCTTTATCCGTTTAAGAGTTGTCTGGTCGATTTGGGTTACTGCAACCACCGGTCAATGACAATGGCGAGTCGAACGGTAGACCTTGCATTGTAAAGGCGGTTGTTTCTCCCGCCGTCGAGGCCATTCATTCGCCTCCAGAAACCCGGATACTCTGCGACACCTCCCGCAACAGAACGCGCTCGACGAGGCTCTACGGAGTCAGGAGGGCGGGACCGGGAAGCTGGGGACTCGCCAGCCCAAAATTGACCTTCGCTGCGTTATCGCAGGGACCCCCGGCAGGTCCCCTCGGGTTTCCCTTGTACAGCCAGGGTGACAGACTGGGCGCACCTGCGCCTGAATTATCTTCGTTATCGAAGCGATTGGAATAGCTGCGTAATCGTAGGTTTTATTCTGTTGCGACCGGTCGTTTCATGTGAATTGTGGGAGGTCCCTGCCGCGATCCTGCGGCGTTCCAAGAGGAGAACAAGGGACATGACACACACTGCTGCACTCGCCTCTAACACTGCTGCCGTTGCCAAGCTTCGGGGCGTCGGGCCGCTTGATCTGTGGGCTGCTGTCTACATCGAGGAGGACGGCAAGCCCACGGGCATCAGGTTACTCCACGCTTCTGATTACTTTGATGCTACCGACAAGGCGCAAGCGGGGGCGAAGGGAATGGAGTTCCAGTTGATCGAAGGAGTTGATTTCCTCCTGCCGACTGCCGGGCCAAAGGATGCGCACATACTCTCCCACGCCCTCAACGTTTGGGTTGCGACGGCTCTCGAAGGGTTCAACGCCGGGGAGGTGTTAGACGATGCCACGGCGTAAGCATGACCCAAGGACGGTTTACACGGTTGTCTTTTACGACGAGGCCGGGGAGGTGGTTTTATCCGAAACCCGGCGAGCCTACGGACCAGAAGACGTAGGCTTTCACGCAAGCCAGAATATGCCTCTGGGGGCCGTCAGGTACGACGCGTTTGACGAGGTGCTGGAGGTTCGGCAGATGACGCATGACATGACAATGTCGCTGCGGACCCTCCTGAAGCAACACGGGGTTTCCTCGGTGTTCTCACCTTGACCGTAAGACCCCTAAGTTCAGCTTAGGGGTAACTGGAGGGACCTGCCGGGGGCCGATGATCCCCTGGCGATCCTCCTCGGGGAACGCTGAGATCAGCGCTCCACCTGTCTCCACGCCCTGCCTTGCTCCCCACTGTCGGACTCTGCTAAGCCGCTGCCGGGGACCACTTTGGAGGGTATAGGTTCATGTTCTTCACTCGCATCGGCAAGGTAATCGCACACCTGATCTTCTGGGGCAGTGCCGTGAAGCTAGCTACCGCCCTTTTCGTCGCGCTCAGCACTTCCGACATGGAAGGCAATCGAGCGGCTGCGGCGCGTTATCTCAGTGCCGCGACGAGCGGTGACGCCATGGATGAGGCAGTAGTTGGTCTCCTCCTCGGGCTTGCCCTCGGCGTACTCTGCGAGATCAGTGCAAGCACCGGCTGGAGTGACAGGGCCTAAGCTGTCTCCCGTTCCTGCGGTCATTTTTCAGGATGTTGCCTTCTTGTGTATAGACCTACTGTGCAACACACCGCGAGCTGTCCCCCGTGGGTTCCCGGTGGCGTTTTCGGAGTGCCTTGGCTTTGGCTATCTGCCTACTCCTGACACTCATGATCCTTGTGACCAATTGCCGGGACACGCTGAGGGCTTGCGCCATCTGGTCGTGGGTGAGGTGCGGGAAGTAATCGGCAAGCCAGTGGATTTCCTGCCGTCCACCCAAGGGGCCGCTGCGGCGCTTCTGGAAATCCTGCAAGGCTTCTCGGGCTTCCTCGGCTGGACTTGAGGTCTTCGCCTCCACCGCCTTCCTTGCATCCTCCCAACGCACTGCAATCCATCGGACACCTTCCGATGAGACGACATCAAACGGCATCCCGTCAGACTTGCGCTTGTTACGCTTACCGTAACCCTTATCGACCACCCAATCCTGAATGCGGTTACGGGCGTTCCTGCCGGTGCCTTCAATCTGGAGGAAGTTCATCTGGTGGAGGACGGTAGCCAGTTGCCTCCTACCGATCCCAAAGGCTTCGCTGAGTTCTTCCATGGTGATCCAGTGGCCCTGGTCTATGGAAATCATCTCCCCTGTTTTCCGGTCGAAGATTTCTGAGGTGTACTGCATACCCATTCCGGGACGGACGATCGGGGCGGTGGCGGCGATCATGGTCATGCTGCTGCCCTCACTGCGGTTTCCCCTGCTGCCGTCGATGCGAATTTCTGCCGCTGGCTCTCCGGGGTGTCGCTGGTCGCCTCGGCAACCTCCTGCCCACCCTTGCCCTTGACGGGGCCTCGGTAGGGCCGGTGCTTCTCGACGTGGACAGAACGGGTCTCGCTCTCCACTGCGTCCAGTCCCGCCCAAACTGCTAAGGAGCGGTCTCGCTTGAAGATCGGGATGAAGCCGTCACTGTCCAGAGCTTTGCGGATGACATGGGCGCGGATCTCGGGGTCCAAGCCGTGGGCAAGCAGTTCCCGGCAGAGAACCGGCAGGGGACTTTTGGTGGTGCTGCGGTTGCGTCGTACAGTCAGGTCAACGGTCGTGCCGCTCTCGGCATGGCGAGCCGTGAAGGAGCCGACGAGTTCGATGGTTGCGACGGGGCGGAGTGGGAGTGTGGTGATGGTCATGCTGCTGGTTACCTTTTCCAGTTCTGGGATGGGCGGGGCCGCTGGGGATCGATCGGACACGCTGAGGCCTCCGCCGATCACCTCGGGGTGTCGTCGGGAGGTCTTGGCGGGGGCTGTGGTGATCGTCGGGGCTGGGTTGCGGGTGGAGTAGGGCGCTACGATGCTTCTCCTTGACTCACAGAAGCCCGTGGAGAGCGTTCAGGGGTCACGGATATGTCGAGATAGCGGAAGTGGCCGGAAGGCTCTCAGCGAGTCACTATGGGACTCGATGGTATAGGCCAGGGTGGAGGCAAGGGAGGGGGAGGTCTTGGAAGGGCATCCCAGAGGAGCCATGGTATACCCTGAGTTATACCCTAGGTACTACTCCTACTGATAACTATCCTAAGAATCAGAGATATCTCTAAGTTATCTTAAGAGATACCCTAAATGATCTTCACTCATCTGTCAACACCACTGGTTGTATTTTGTGAAAAGCTTCTCTTTGGTTGTCTTCTGCTCCTGCCATCCCGGCTGTCCAATTCGGTCTGTCGTGGAGCTTTGTCTTCTCTGGATGAAGGGGTAATTCCTGAGGCGCGGAAGTTCTTCGTCTTCTCTGGATGGAGTGGTAATTATTTATCGTTTCATTTCAGGGTGTTGAAGCAATCGTGCATATGTCGTGCCGGGGCCGCTGCCGGTGTCCCCTGCTGTGCCATGTCCGATCCCTCGGAGGATGCCGCGATGACCGCTCGGAGAGCCGGGAAAATTCTTCGTGGTGCCGTATGGGCGGGTAATCACGAGCTGGCCGTCTCGCCTATTGGTCGGCCGTCTGTCTTTTCTCTCTGTAGCGGATCAAGGCGTACTCGATCAGGATGCGCAAGAGCAGAAGCAGGGCAAACGGAGAGATGAACTGCAAGGTACCCATGCGAGGGCTCTTGGGGTAGGGGGGGAGAGCACAGTAGAGGACCGCTGGAAGGGAGAACAGTACCGTCAAATAGAGGATGGCCAATAGCCCGGGATTGCGATTAAACAGCATTCGCCTGAATAAAATGAAATCTACACACGACTGAAATCTCATTTGATCCTCGTTTCCGCCGTTCCGCAAGCGGGTTAAGGTGCACCGAATTCGATCACCTCTGCTAATCATAAATGGACCATCTAGCATTGCAATCTGTGGCGGCGGTCGTTCGAGTTTGACTACTGAAAAACTTCGTAGTCCTCTGTATGAGGGTTCAACTATTGCGAGGCCGCTGCCGATGCCCTGATCCCCGCTTTGAAACCTGCATTCTTCCTGTTGCCGTCGAGCCGAATTATGCGAGGTCCCGCTGCGGGATGGCCGGTGATCCCGGAGGATGCTTTGTAGTGCAGTATGGGCGGGTAATTGTGCGGCTCGTCAATTGGACAGAAGAGGCGGGACGGGGTCTGGACTTCAGGCCGCGCTCCCGGCAAATGATTTGATGCTGTGAACTGCGGAGGCTTGCTTGTCTGATCTGCCGGAGCCGAAACCGCCCTACAAGCTGGTGGTAGTCGAAACGTATACGGGCCTCAAGGGTGGCCATCAACATGACCGAAGGGTTCGTGTGGTCGGGGGACAGCCTTTCCCTGCAGGTGTGGACGTCTCCTGTTCGAATGAAATGCGCACTCTTCACACACTCGGCACACGCTTCCGGGTGCATGGAAAGCTAACGCAACGGTTAGGCGGAAAGTACTTCGTCTATTGTTCTCCTGGCGGACCCTACGAAGTCGTGAAGTAAGCGACATCCTATCCTGCGGATCGCCGGGAGAACGTCGGCACTGGGCGGCCGTTCTGCTGACCACTAGCCGCCTCGGCTATGCAGATCACGCTAGGCTCAATGCGATCAGCGTTCGGAGGCGCTACCGGCCGCGCAGCCGCTGCGGTTGTGTCTACGTCCTCAAACTTTATCTTCGGCGGCATGGCAGCGACCACCTTCGCCGTGGTGCTGGACTTTACGAGACCTTGGATGCCTGGATCGACATAACGCTGGTCTGGCGTGTCGATGATGTCCCGCCGGAATTCTTGGAGGGCTTGGTCGGCACGGTTCGGTGGCGGAATGATCGCTTTAGCGGACGAGAATGCAGCCTCGCCCTCGCCCGTAGGTTTCTGCAACCAGATTGGATTGATTTTGGGCATTCCGAATAGTTGGTGGAGTAATTCGGCATTTAAGACATCGCCGCAACTCGCATTTAGCAGCGGCAGCAATTGATGAAGGGAGGTTTCCACATCCCAAGACTTTCATTTGTTTTTGGCTCCCAAGCGTCAATACAAATGGCCGGGGATGCGGGCTTGGGTCCGCACCCCTTGCCTTCACGATGAGTCAGGTTGTGGAATACCGCAACTAAAAGTTATGCGCAGTTCCGCTGGTGTTTATATTGTCAGGAACTGGAGGGGGGCCGAGAGATGTTCAAGTTTTCAAAGATCAACAAGCTTGCCGCCTCTGTGACGGTTGGTGTCGGACTGTCTACTCTTTCAGCCATCGCGTCAGCATACTCGGCCTATCAGGCTGCTGAACAAGTGCGATATGCAAAGGAGGCACTGTCGGCGGCTGAGAAAAACCAGAGCTTTTCGCATTTTTACACTTCGTGGGGACGGCTTTGCAAAGCGCTCGATCCCACCGATCGAATAGTACTCGGAGCTGATGCCGACCCAAACGCGAAGATATTGACCGTAACCGCCACTGACTTTGGCTACAGCTTTGCGCCGTTCGACTACGACGAATACAGATCCAAAGTGGTTTCTGCTATCCGTGAGGCGGGGGAAAAGTATGACATGCTCTCATTGTGGCTGCCGGACGATGAAATCCTAAATATCAATTTTGTTCAGACGATGAATAATCTCACCATTCTATCCATGGTTGATTCAAGTCAGGATGACGCAATCCTTTACGACAGTATTTTTCGCGAAGTCGGTTACTGCAACTTTTGGAGAGTTCAATACCCGAGGTGGTTTCAGAACAGACAAGCGAAATTGCCGTTTATCCCCGCGTCAGATGTGAAGCTCCAATTTAAAACTCAATCAGGTGAGAATCTAACTGCTTGCTACATCAAAAAGCGTCGTACCGTAGCTACATACGGCCCGCCGCCCTGCTGAACCCAACAATCGCCTGAAAATGTTGCGCTGAGCTACAAAGAACAAGCTTGTGGATGGCGGCAACTAAAAGTTATCCCCCGAGCATCCGAGACACTATCCTCCATTCCGGTCGAAGCTAGGGATGTTGATCCATGGACGTGAAATACCAGATCTTTGTTAGCTCGACGTTCGAAGACCTGAAGGATGAACGCAGGGCCGTCATCGAGGCAATTCTCAATCTGGGGCACATACCGGTGGGAATGGAGGTATTCCAGGCGAACGACGAAACGCAATGGACCTACATCAAGAACCGAATCGATGAGAGCGACTATTATGTCGTCATCGTCGCCGAGAGATACGGCTCAGAGCAAGATGGCAAAAGCTACACCCAGATGGAATACGAGTATGCCATCGAGAAAGGCGTTCCAACGGTAGCGTTCTTGCTTGACGGTGAAGCGCGGAAACTGCTCCCGCAGCACAAGGTTGAGTACGATAAACGAGACAAGATCGAAGCCTTCAGGCAACTGTGTCAGCAGAAACTTGTCAGATTTTGGAAGAACCCGGATGATCTTAGTGGCAAAGTGGCGATGACCTTAGTCGAGCAGATGCGTTCAAAGCCACGCACAGGCTGGGTCAAGGGTGACGCGGTTCCCAGCGCTGCGGTGCTGAATGAGCTTGCGGCGCTTTCTGAAGAAAAACGTCAGCTTCAGGCGCAAGTCGACAAATTGAGCGCATCCACCGAGCTGACCATTCCTATAGATGTTAAATATCGCATCGATCAGATGCAGATGACGACTGTTAGCTCGTTTATTGAGGGCTTTGATGTTGAGGACGACACACCAGACCTTTTGGAAGTGTTTCTGAACATCAGCAACCTTGTCGCCCGTGGCGCAGAGAGCTGGGAAGTTGAGCAACGGCTAGGAACGCATTACCCGCAGGTAACAAATACCTACGAGGCTGTCATAAACCTCTCGGCAGAGTTAGCAGCCCACAAACTCATGGACGTCTCTAGGCACCCATCAAAGACCGGGCATACAAAGGTTTACACGCTCACGGATTACGGCAAGGATTTTGCAATGTATGCGGTGCACTATCAGGTTCATAGTTCTCAATCTGATTTTGAAAAATAGTCAGCCCCTTAGCGCATAGTAAATGTGCCACAACGGGTTGCTGCGTGTCTGTTTGGTCGCCAGACATTCTTCTCGTTTCATGAGCATGGCGAGACCTTCGCTTGCCTTAAACTCATCGCACCATCCTATGAAAGAGGCATAGTGGTAGTTCTCCAGACGAGCGATCACGGCGCCCATCCATACGTTCAGTGCAAGTGACAACAGAAGCAGTACCGCCATAACGCGCACATTTATCCCTTTCGTCCGATGTTCCTAGGTAACTATCGACCCTGCTAAACCTCGAAGTATACTTTGACGGTTACTCAGGGACGACTCATGATGCTCAGTCCCCTGCTTCGGTTACATCGTATCGCGGTAGTTTACAGATTTCCCGGTACAATGCCTTCATCGTGGCTTCGCCATAGCCCGTACTTGCGGTCCCGTCTTTGTGGCCCTGAATTCGGTCAATGTATTCGCGGGGAATGTCGACATCACGTGCGATGGTTTTAACCCGATGTCGCCAGCCATGATTTGGCTGAGTACGCGGATCAATCTTCGCACTCTGTTTGACCCATTTGCCAACAGTCCCGCGCATGCTTGCCGAGGTTTTGTGGCCGTTACTTTTCGTTCGGGAGTTCTCCAAGTAGAACAGTGGCCCGGGCGGTTGCGCCTTTACCATCTCCAGGAAGCCTTGTTGGATAAGGTGCGGGTGTAGCGGAACAATGCGGTATTCGCGATTTTTCACAGAGCCGCCTTCGGGAGTGATCCTGATGCACGGTATACCATGCTCCGTGGTCACGTCGCCTTTCCGTAGCTGCGTGATCTCGCCGCCTCTGGCTCCGGTATAGGCACAAATCCACGGGACCCAACGGAAGGCCCTGCGGGTGTGTGGCTCTGTCCTGCCGGAAGCCGACGGTGCTGCCAGGGCGCACGACAGTATCCGCTTGGCTTCTGCGTCCGTGAAGCCCTGTTCGCGTTCGATAATCTTCTTCGGTACCTTGACCTTTGTCACTGCCGTGGGGTCAACCGTGACAAGTGCTTTGGAAATCCCTCGGCGGTAAAGTGTCCTGATGCATGCTAGATACTTCCCGCTCACCGTTTTTGCAGTGAGTTGTCGCTCATGCCTCAGGTGATCGCAGAATGAGGCTACGTCGAAAGCCGTCACACGCTCAGCTTCATCGTGTCCTAGATATGCAATAAACGCTTGTATCTGCTGCCTGTTCATGGCGACGGTCTTCGCCGATCCGCCGTCGGCCTCATGATCCCGCTTCCAGGCTTCGAAAAGTCCTGTGATCGTCTGTCCAGTCCGGGCGTTGCCTTTGAGGGAGCGTACGTCAACCGCGGGGGTATCTACGATATCCCCCACCTGCCGCTGTTTCTTGGCTGCGGATGCTTTGATCGTCGCTTCCAATAGCGCTCGGCTCAGGACAGGCCAGCTTGAGGACCCTTCGCGAAGTCGCCAGTTCACATTCAGGGCTTTGGTGATCTCGCCAAAGACTGCCGGGACAAAAGTTGGGACGTGACCACGCCGGTAAGCATCTCGCGCTGTCGCTTCTACGAACTCAACATCGGATGCGTATAGGTCGAAGTCTTCGTCCGAAAAGCCTTTGAGCCGCTCGCTTTCGTCCTCTGCGAGAATGTTGGCGAAGTAGACGTCGGCAATGGTTTTCACCTGCTCCACAGTCAACTCCTCCAGCAATGGGCCATTTAGCCTAGCGATCTCGTCGCGGTGCGCTTGAAACAGTGCGTCTACACGCGCAGCTCCAATGCGAACCAATCGCAGAGCCTCTCGGGGGTCTCTGGTCTTAAGCGAAAAGGTTTCCTCGGTCTTGCCGTATGTCGCTCGGATATCTTCGGGGATGGAAGCGCGATGATAGAAGACGTTTCCACGCTTCATTAGTCGGGTGTGTTTTGGCATGTCGTTCATGCCCCCCACTGTAACAGTTTGCTGTAGCAGGTGAAGACGTAACGCCTTGATATGCAGGTATGTATCTGAATTTTCACGGGAATTAATGGTGCTGCTAGAGAGATTTGAACTCTCGGCCTCTCCCTTACCAAGGGAGTGCTCTACCCCTGAGCTATAGCAGCATCTGGCGGACGAAATCGTTTGTTCGCCCGGAACGAGGGGCCTATTGCCATAGACTGTCGGGCAGTGCAAGCCGGAAAGCGATCTTGTGTCGAAGTTTTCGAAGACCGTTGTCGGGGCCTTTTGTGTAAAGCCGCTTTGCGCTATCACGCAGCCCATGACAGATGCACTGGAAAACAAGGCGATTGCGGATGATGTCGGCCCCGGCGAGGCGCGGAATCGGGTGAAGCAGGACGGTGGAAAACCGAAGCTGAGTGCGGCCGAGGAGCAGCGCCGGCTGCGGGTCGCCGTGAAGCTTCGCGAGAATCTCGCCAGACGCAAGCAACAGGCCCGCGCCCGACGCGCCGGCGAGGCCGAGGATGGCGAAGGTCTGCCTGCCGCAAAATTGTCCAATCCGGATGCGAGTGCGGTGGAGGATGGAACAACCGATCGTGATGCCCCCTCGGGCGAATGAACCATGTTCCGCAGGCTCGATTGAACCTGAAATGCTTTTCGTCTACACAGCCAGCCTCGCCAGACTGGCTGACCCCTTACATCTCATCAGGAAAGGCGGGCCTCTTCGCCCGTATCGCAGGCTCATATGGATCGCATCAGGATAGTCGGTGGCAATGCGTTGAACGGGATCATCCCGATCTCGGGTGCGAAAAACGCAGCGCTCCCCCTGATGATCGCCTCGCTTCTGACGTCGGACACGCTGACGCTCGAAAACGTGCCGCATCTGGCCGACGTCGAAGGCCTCATCCGCATTCTCGGCAATCACGGCGTCGACATCGCCGTGAACGGCCGCCGTGAACACCAGGACGGCTCCTATTCGCGCACCGTGCATTTCACCTGCCGCACGGTGGCCGATACGACCGCACCGTATGAACTGGTGTCCAAGATGCGCGCCAGCTTCTGGGTCATCGGACCCCTGCTCGCCCGCGAAGGTCAGTGCCGTGTCTCGTTGCCCGGCGGCTGCGCCATCGGCACGCGTCCGGTCGATCTCTTTATCGAAGGCCTGACGGCGCTCGGCGCCGAGATGGAAATCGACGGCGGTTACATCAATGCCAAGGCGCCGAAGGGCGGCCTGATCGGCGCGCGCTACACCTTCCCCAAGGTCTCCGTCGGCGCGACCCACGTCATGCTGATGGCCGCCTCGCTCGCCCGCGGCACGACCGTCATCGGCAATGCGGCGCGTGAACCGGAAGTGGTGGATCTCGCCAACTGCCTGATCGCCATGGGTGCCAAGATCACTGGTGCCGGCACGTCCACGATCACCATTGATGGCGTCACCAGCCTCTCCGGCGCACGTCACCGCGTCTTGCCCGACCGCATCGAAACCGGCACCTATGCCATGGCGGTCGCCATGACCGGCGGCGATGTCACGCTCGCCGGCACTGACATCACCCTGCTCGACACGGCCGTCGAAGCAATCCGCCGCGCCGGTGCCGAAGTCTCGGCCGTCGATGGCGGCATCCGCGTCATCGGCCATGGCAATGCCATCCGCCCGGTCGATATCGTCACCGAGCCTTTCCCCGGCTTCCCGACCGACCTGCAGGCGCAGTTCATGGGCCTGATGACCCGCGCCAACGGCATCTCGCACGTCACCGAGACGATCTTCGAAAACCGCTTCATGCATGTGCAGGAACTGGCCCGTCTCGGCGCCAAGATCACGCTCTCGGGCCAGACCGCCCGCATCGAGGGCGTTACCCGCCTGCGCGGCGCCCCGGTCATGGCAACCGATCTGCGCGCCTCCGTCTCGCTGGTCATCGCCGGTCTTGCCGCCGAAGGCGAAACCATGGTCAGCCGCGTCTATCATCTCGATCGCGGCTTCGAGCGTCTTGAAGAAAAGCTCACGCGCTGCGGCGCCATCGTCGAGCGTATCAGCGACTGACCATCCGCCGCCCCTCAAAAAGGGCGGTAACGGCGGCTGCGGGGCGGAAAAGTCTTTTTGTCCCGTTGCCACTGGACAAGCGGCAACCTATGTCCAAAACATGAAAACCATCATGAGAGACGACGAGGCCGCAAGGCAGGACGGACAGACGACATGGCAGACGTGAAGCTTCTGGCACTCGATGAAGATGACCTGGCGGTCATCTCCGCCCATATGCAGGATGCGGTCTTCAAGGTTGCCGATCTGTCCTTCTCGGCGCGTGCCGGCCTGTTTTCGCTCGCGGCCAACCGCTTCGTCTGGGAAAAGGCGGAGCGCGGCGCCAAGAGCTTCGAGCGCTGCCGCGCAGCCCTCAGCTTCAAGCGTGTCGAGGCCGTGCGCTCGATCGGCTTTGACCGCAGCAAGACCGACGAGGTCTTAAGCCTGCTCGCCATCCGTTTTGCCGTCAAGGGCGAGGGGCCTGACGGCGTGGTGGAGCTGGTGCTGGCTGGCGGCGGCATGATCGCGCTCGATGTCGAATGCATCGAAGGCCAGCTCGCCGATACCGGCGGCGCCTGGGAAACGACGTCGCTCCCGGCCCATCAGGCCGATTGACCCATTCGCCCGGGGAACAAGAGGGCGGCTGAGAAGGCATGTGAGAAGGAAGACTGGGGACGTGGCAATCTGGCTTAATCAGACATCGGGGGATTTCGAGGCACGTTTTGCCGCCTTCCTGACGACCAAGCGCGAAGTGTCCGACGACGTCAATGACGCCGTGCGCAAGATCATCGACGATGTGCGGGCCCGTGGCGATCAGGCACTCGCCGACTATTCGAAACGCTTCGACGGTATCGATTTCGCAGAAGTCTCGATGCGGGTCACGGATGCCGAGATCGATGAGGCCGTGGCCGCGACTGCGCCGGAGCTGATGGATGCGCTGAAGCTCGCCGCCGAACGCATCGAGCGCCACCATGCCCGGCAAATGCCGAAGGACGATATCTACGAGGACGCGATCGGCGTAGGGCTCGGCTCCCGTTGGACCGCGATTGATGCGGTCGGCCTCTATGTGCCGGGTGGTACGGCGAGTTATCCGAGCTCCGTTCTGATGAATGCGCTGCCGGCCAAGGTGGCCGGTGTGCCGCGTGTCGTCATGGTCGTGCCGGCAACCGGCGGCGCGATCAATCCGACGGTTCTGGCGGCCGCCAAGATCGCCGGCGTCACGGAAATCTACCGCCTCGGCGGCGCCCAGGCCGTGGCAGCCCTCGCTTATGGCACAGAGACCATCGCGCCCGTTGCCAAGATCGTCGGTCCCGGCAATGCCTATGTCGCGGCTGCCAAGCGCCAGGTCTTCGGCACCGTCGGCATCGACATGATCGCCGGTCCCTCGGAAGTGCTTGTAATCGCGGACAAGGACAATGATCCGGACTGGCTGGCGGCCGACCTGCTTGCCCAGGCCGAGCACGATACGGGCGCCCAGTCGATTGTCATCACCGACGATGAGGCCATCGGCAAGGCCATCGAGGCTGCCGTCGAACGTCAGCTGAAGACCTTGCCGCGCGCCGAGACGGCGTCCGCAAGCTGGCGCGATTTCGGCGCCATCATCCTGGTTGAGCGACTGGAGGATTCCATTCCGCTCGCCAACCGCATTGCCGCTGAGCACCTGGAACTGGCGGTCGAAGATCCGGAGCCCCTGATATCAGGCATCCGCAATGCCGGCGCCATTTTCGTCGGCCGCCATACGCCTGAGGTGATCGGCGATTATGTCGGCGGCTCCAACCACGTGCTTCCGACGGCGCGCTCCGCCCGCTTCTCCTCCGGTCTCTCGGTGCTCGACTATGTCAAACGCACCTCGATCCTGAGACTCGGCCCGGACCAGTTGCGCAAGCTCGGACCTGCGGCCATTGCTCTGGCGAAGTCGGAAGGGCTTGAGGCCCATGCCCGCTCCGTCGCCATCCGCCTCAATCTCGGGGACTAGGACATGGCCGCTGGCGATTTCCGGCTCTCAGATGTCGTGCTGGACGAGACCATTGGGCGCTCGACGCCCGATGTTGAGCACGAGCGGGCGGTCGCCATCTTCGACCTGATCGAGGAGAATTCGTTCCAGCCCGCCGGTCATGCCGGCGGCCCCTACAAGCTCTTCCTGTCGCTGGTCGATCGCAAGCTGGTCTTCTCCATCAAGACCGAAGCCGACGAGAATGTCGCCGTCCACATCCTGTCGCTCACCCCCCTGCAGCGGATCATCAAGGACTACTTCATGATCTGCGAAAGCTATTACGAGGCGATCCGCTCTTCGACCCCCTCGCAGATCGAGGCGATCGACATGGGCCGTCGCGGCATACACAATGACGGCTCGCAGACGCTGATGGACAGGCTCGACGGCAAGATCAAGATCGACTTCGATACGGCCCGCCGCCTCTTCACGCTGGTCTGCGTGCTCTATTGGCGGGGCTAGAACCGATGCTTGAGGGCGGAACCGAGAGCCGCCGCCCGTCGCGGCCCGGCGCAATCCTTTTCATGTGCGGCCAGAATGTCATTCGCAGCCCCATGGCTGAGGCGATCGCGCGGCAGGTGCTGCCATCGGGCACTTGGGTGGCGTCCGCCGGCGTGAAGAAGGGCGAGCGGGATCCTTTCGTCGACGTGGTGCTCGATGAGATCGGCCTTTCGCTCGGCCGCCGCCAGCCCCAGACGCTGGAAGACATGGCCGACGACTTCTTCGATCTTGTCGTCACCCTAACGCCAGAGGCACATCACGCCGCGCTCGAGCTGACCCGGCATTCGGCAGTCGAAGTCGAATACTGGCCGATGCCCGATCCGACGGTTGAGACCGGCAGCCGCGAGCAGCGGCTTTTGGCCTATCGCGAGGTTCGGGATCGACTGACGAAGCTGATCCGCGACAGGCTGGTCCTCGGGGGAGATTGAGCCCGGTTTTGCCCCTCTTGAAACAATTTCCGAAAGCCGAATCTACAAGGTTCACAAATGCCGGGCGATTGTGTAGTTTCCGCCCACATTTTAAGGGGCCCTCTGCGCGCCCCGTTTAAAACCCCAGGAAAGACAACCGCTCTATGGCTAAAGAAGAAGTCCTCGAATTCCCCGGCGTCGTTACCGAACTGCTGCCGAACGCCACCTTCCGCGTAAAGCTTGAAAACGAACACGAGATCATCGCCCACACGGCCGGCCGTATGCGCAAGAACCGCATCCGCGTTCTCGCCGGCGACAAGGTCCTGGTCGAGATGACGCCTTACGACCTGACCAAGGGTCGCATCACCTACCGCTTCAAGTAAGCGCCGCTTCAAAGCGGGCCGCGAGGTGTCATGGAACTCAGACAGAAGCTGATCTTGGCCTCCGGGTCGCCGCGCCGTGTCGATCTGCTGAAGCAGGCCGGCATCGAGCCCGCGCGCCTGATGCCGATGGACCTCGACGAGACCCCGAAGAAGTCCGAGCATCCGCGCTCGCTCGCCCGCAGGCTCTCGGCAGACAAGGCAAAGGCCGCCTACCAGCAGATCCGCAAGGATCTCGCCTGGGACCACAGCTATGTCCTGGCGGCGGATACCGTGGTGGCCGTCGGTCGCCGCATCCTGCCGAAAGCCGAGCTGATCCAGGAAGCCTCGTCAGCCCTGCACCTTCTGTCCGGTCGCAGCCACTGGGTCTTCACCGGCGTCTGCCTGATCGCGCCTGACGGTACACTGCGTCAGAAGATCGTCGAGACCAAGGTCCGCTTCAAGCGGCTCTCGGGCTATGACATCGAATGTTACCTGGCGTCGGGCGAATGGCGCGGCAAGGCCGGCGCCTATGCCATTCAGGGCATCGCCGGTAGCTTCGTCCAGAAACTCGTCGGCTCCTACACCAATGTCGTCGGTCTGCCACTGTTCGAAACGCTGCAGATGCTGCAGGGCGAGGGCTACGACGTCCATACCGGCTGGACGGAGGGCTGACGCATGGCCGACGACGAAAGCCCGCGGGTGGCCAAGGTGGAGCCGCTGCGCAAGGCTCTGCCTTGTCCCGAGTGCCGCCGTCCATCGACACGCGAAAACTATCCCTTCTGCTCAGATCGCTGCCGCAACCTCGATCTCTCCCGCTGGCTGAAGGGCTCTTACGCCATTCCGGTTGCCGAGGACGAATCCAAGGCCGATGACGAGGGCTACAACTGAGATCCTGCGGGAACTAGGATGCCCTGTGCGATCTTCTTGTTCGGATTGGCTTTTCTGCGTTTTTCACATCTTCTTCAAAAAAGTGCCGCAAGCGGCTGGACATGGCCGAACAAGATGTTATAACCCCGCTCGCTCCCGGGGGAACAGACCCGGCGGTTTCGAGAGAAGCCGGAAGGTTCGTCAAAGAGCCGAGATGCCCGGATAGCTCAGTTGGTAGAGCAGCGGATTGAAAATCCGCGTGTCGGTGGTTCAAATCCGCCTCCGGGCACCATTTTTCTTTCATGTTTCAAGACATATGTGAGCGGTGTAACCGGTGTTTCTGCGTGTCATGACACTGCAGGCCAGACGCGCCGAATCCTGTGACCACCCTTTCCGAACTCGCGTCAACCGAGCGTGCGGCTGGCGGCGTCTTCGGTTCGATCACAAGGGCGGAGTCCTTTGTGGGATGGTCCGGCGCTGTCCGGTCGCCTCGAAGGCTGCGGCGAATGTCAGAAGGGCCGTGTCGGCATAGGCGCGGCCGGCGAAGGTCAGGCCGACCGGCATGTTGATATCAGCCATGGTGCCCATCGGCACCGTCACGGTTGGAATGCCGAGATGGCGGATGACGAGATTGCCATTGGCCACCCAGACGCCATTGCGCCAACCCTGATCAGCACTATCCGGATTGACGTCCATATCCGCCCGACCGACATCGGCGACGGCTGGAAAGATCACCGCATCGAGGCCGAGCCCGTCCATCCACATTTCGAGATCGAGACGGCGGGTCTCCTCAAGCCCCCGAACGCCATCGGCGATCTCCGGAATTGCGGTGAAGCTCGCATGCGGATGGTCCCGCACCTGTGCCGGATACGCCGGCAGAAAGTCATCGAAGCCTGTATAGCGATCTGGCAGGGCGCCGTGCGGATGCGGAAAGATGCGCTTGCCATCGACGGCCGTCAGCGTGGACAGGGCCGGATCGCCATTGGCCGCGAGGAAATCATCCCAGGCCCAGGCCGAGAGATCCAGGATTTCACGCTGGAGGAAGGCGGGGTTGACAAGGCCGCGCGTGAGGATCGACGTCGCGCCGGGGCGGTCGGCTTCATAGTGGGTCACCACCGGAAAATCGACGTCCACGACCGTGGCACCCGCCGCTTCGAGATCGCGCTTCGCCTGCCGCCAGAGGGCGATGATCGAGGCACGCGTTTCAATCGGCTGTCCCGTCGAGCCGCCAATGCCGCCTTGCGGGTTGGACCCTGCATCCGGGTCCGCGTTGATATACATACGCGGCACGCCAAAACGCTTGCCGACAAACGCCCGCAACACATCAGCCGTCCCGGTGGGCGCAAGTGCCGGATAAGACGCCGGCCGGACATCGGATGCTGAGGGTAGGGCGACCCATGGCTGAGCGCGCCAGAAATCGCCGCGCGTTTCCGGGTCGTCGGCCACGATCACATCGAGCAGTTCCAGCATGTCAGCCATGCTGCGGGTATGCGGCACAACGACATCCATGGTCGGCACCAGGGGCCAGTTGCCGCGGACTGAGATGACGCCGCGCGACGGCGTATAGGCACAAAGTCCATTGTTGGAGGCCGGCGCCCGCCCGCTCGACCAGGTTTCCTCGCCGAGGCCAAAGGCGCCGAACGACGCCGCGGTCGCCGTGCCCGAGCCATTGGACGAGCCGGACCCGAAGGCGCTGGTCAGCCAGTCCGCATTGTAGGGGCTTTCGGCCCGGCCATAGACACCCCGCTGCATGCCGCCATTGGCCATCGGCGGCATATTGGTGAGGCCGAGGCAGATGGCCCCGGCGGCACGCAGCCGCTCGATCGTGAAAGCGTCCCGTTGCGCCACGAGATGTTCGAAAGCGGGGCTGCCGGCCGCGGCCGTCAGCCCGTGCACGAGATAGCTGTCCTTGGCTGTATAAGGGATCCCGTCGAGCGGCGAGAGCAGGGTACCGCGCTTGCGCCTGTCGTCAGAGGCGTCTGCCTCGGCCAGCGCCTGCGGGTTCATGACGACCATGGAGTTGAGCGCCGTCGCCGTGCCCGGTGCATCATAAGCGGCAATCCGATCCAGATAGGCCTGGACGAGCCCACGGCTGGTGACCTCTCCGGCCTCCAGTGCCAGCCGGAGTTCTGCGGTCGACTTTTCGACAACATCGAAGCCGCTCATGGTGGTCATGCCCTCAGCGACGGTTGCTGCTGGGTGATGCAGTGCACGCCACCGCCCCGCGCGAAGATGGCGCGGGAATCGACGGTCACCACGCGGCGGCCGGGATAAGCCTCTTCCAGAACCGCGCGGGCCGCAGCATCCGCCTTGTCGTCACCAAAACCGCAGGCGACCACGCCGTCGTTGACGACGAGATGATTGACATAGCTGTAGTCGACGAACCCATCCTCATCGCGGATCTCCCGGGGCGCGTCGAGATCGAGGATCGTCCATCCGCGGCCTTCGGCATCCGTCGTGCCGGCGAGATAGGCGCGCAGGTCGTGCATCACGGCATGATCGGGGTGTTCGGGGTTGGGTTGCCGATGAACGAGCAGCACGCCGGGCGCCGCGATGGTGGCGACAATGTCGACATGGCCCGATGTGCCGAAAGCTTCATAGTCGCGTGTTAGGCCCCGAGGCAGCCAGATCGCCTTGGAGGCACCGATCGTGCGGGCGAGCTCCGCTTCGACCCGCGCCTTGTCGGCATGGGGATTGCGGCGGGGATCGAGCTGGACCGTTTCGGTGACGAGCACTGTGCCTTGGCCATCGACATGAATACCGCCGCCCTCGTTGACCAGCAGGCTGGAGACGAGTTCCGCCCCGACCTGCGAAGCGATCAGCTTTGCGATCTCTGCCGACTGCGCCCACTGTGCCCAGCCGTGATCACCCCAACCGTTGAAGATCCAGTCGACGGCGCCGAGCACGCCCGGCCGATCGTCGTCGAGCACGAAGGTCGGACCGAAATCGCGCATCCAGAATTCGTCGAGCGGCATTTCGATCTGGTCGATATGGCTGCCGAGCATCCGGCGGGCCCGGTCTCTCTCGGAGGGATCGACAACCATCGTCACGGGCTCGAATTCGGCAACGCTGTGGGCGACGTTCGTCCACGCCTCGTAGCCGGTCTGCTTCCAGTTGTCGCCTTCGCCAAGGGTCGTGCCCTCGCGCGGAAAAGCCATCCAGGTCCGGTCATGGCGTGCGGTTTCGGATGGCATGCGCCAGGTCATTGGTATCATCTCCGGGATTGCAGATCAGGCGACCGCACGAATGTCACGGTGGCATCGTTGGGTGCCAGCCGGTCTTGTGTGGCCTATTTCGGCGGACCGGTCCAGATCCGGGTGGACATCAGGCACGGGCCAGTGTTTTAGCGCCGCTCTAAAGTGGCAGGGCGTGTCGCCCCGCCACTTCACGATCGATAGTCGAGCGTTGGCGGCATCAATAACCGAGCGCAATTCCGTCCTTGCGGGACTCGGAGGCCCCGGTGAGCGTGCCGTTCTCCCAGTCGATCCGGATCACCTGCGCGCCCCCGATGGGATCGTCGGCCGGCACGATCTCGAAGCCGCGACGGGTGAGTTCGGCCACGGTTTCCGGCGCAATGGTATGCTCGGCCTCGACCCGGGGGATCTTGCCGCCCACCGGGATGAGGCGCGGCAGGTCGATCGCATCCTGCATGTCCATCCCGTAATCGACCACCTTGGAGATGAGATGGGCGTGGCCAAGAGCCTGATAGTAGCCACCCATCACGCCGAAGGACATGTCCGTCCGGCCATTCCGTGTGACCATGCCGGGGATGATGGTGTGCAGCGGCCGTTTCTCCGGTGCGATCATGTTGGGATGGCCACGTTTCAGCGAAAAGCTCTGGCCACGATTGTGCAGGATGATCCCAGATTGCGGGGCAACCAGACCCGTGCCGAAGCTGTCGAAGATTGAGTTGATGAAACTGACGGCATTGCGCTCCTCGTCGACGATCGAGATGTAGACGGTATCGCGGTGCAGCGGCATCTCGAAATCGGGCAGGTCGGTGAGGGCGCGTGTCAGGTCGATCATTTCGGCCAGACCGCGTGCGAAGTCTGCCGATAGCAGGTCCTCGATCGGTATGTCGGCTTGCTTCGGATCCGCAATCCAGGCATCGCGGGCCGCATAGGCAAGCCGCGTCGCCTCGATCTCCAGATGCAGACGGTCCGGCGACTGTGGCGCAAGCGTATTGTCGAAACAGGAGAGGATATTGAGGATCAGCAGCGCGATGATGCCCTGACCGTTCGGCGGGCATTCGTGGACGGTGTGGCCGCGAAAGGTCGTTGTCACCGGCGTCACGTATTCGCCCTTTGCCGCGGCGAAATCGTCGAGCGTGTGTAGTCCGCCGAGCGACCGCAGGTGATCCACCATGTCGGCGGCGACCATGCCCTTGTAGAATCCGTCACGGCCTTCGGCCACGATCCGGCGCAAAGTCGCGGCTAGCTTCGTCTGGCGATGCACCTCGCCGATCCGCGGTGCGCGGCCGTGGGGAAGGAAGATCTCGGCGGCGGTCTTGTCTGCAGACAAAAGCGCTTCCTCGCACACCCAGTCGCGGTGCACGCGCGGTGTGATCGCATAGCCTTCCTCTGCGTGGCGAATGGCCGGGGCGAGCACCTCGGCGAAGGGGAGGCGGCCGTGATCGGCATGCAACCGTGTCCAGGCGTCGATGGCGCCGGGAATGGTAACGGCAGATGGCGACTGGCGCGGAACTTCGGTAAGGCCCCGCTCTTCGAACCACTCGACCGTCAGCGCCTTCGGCGTGCGGCCGGAGCCGTTATAGGCGATGACATCGGCACCACCCTTCGGTGCATAAAGCGCAAAGCAGTCGCCGCCGATGCCGGTCGAGCCCGGCTCGACCACGCATTGAACGGCGCAGGCTGCGATCGCGGCATCCATGGCATTGCCGCCGGCCTGCAGGATGGTGATGGCCGTGAGCGTGGCCAAAGGGTGAGACGTCGCCGCCATCGCCTTGGTCGATACGGCCACCGATCGGGTCGGCTTCTCGAAGTTGCGCATCCTTGTCGTCTCCTCGTCGTTGTGTTGTCTTCGCCTTCCGGCGCAGACGATGTGGCGTAAGCCGCGTTCAAGCGATCCGATATTCCCGACGATGTTGAAGGGGAAACCAGGTAGATCGTACCAGCCGAGATGAGGGCTCGGTGGCCTTGAAGGAGTTCGCTGTCATCGGCGGCCGTGTTGCGGGTCGGCGCGAAGATTGCACACCAAAATCATTCGCGGAAGAGCCACTCAAGGTCTGCCACGCGCAGAGACGGTCCGTCGACCGTCTGTCCGTTCAATCCGTGTTTGTCGCGGAACCCTCGACAGTCTGCCCCTTTGCGGCAACACTTGAATACATGCCGGTGGTGCGGAACTCCGTCGGGCTCGCTCGAAAGTGACGCCTGAATACCTTGGCGAAATAGTTCGGATCCTCGAAGCCGGTCATGACGGAGACCTCCTTCACCGACAGTTGGTGCGCCGATGTCAGAAGTTTGGTTGCCCGCTGCAGCCGTTTCTGCAGGACGAATTCCGCTGGCGGCATGCCCTCGCTCGCGGCAAACACACGCGAAAAATGCGCCCGGCTGAGCCCCGACACTTCGGCAAGCTTCTCGACCGGCAGAGGCTGTTCCAGGTTCGCCGTGATATGATCGATGACGTGTTGCATGGCGCGGTATTCCTGGCTGACAACCGGGTGGGAGCCAAACACGTCGTCATAGAGCAGCATCGCCGACTCGTAGGCGATGGCGGAGGCGCTGCCGGGCGCGTCCGCCCCGCCGGCAATCAACCGCAAGGAGCAGTCGGCGAGCCTTTCGATCGTTTCAGGTTTCAGGCTCAGGACCGGCCCCGTCGCGGCAAGGATCGCCTGGTGGATGCGAAGCGCCTCCTCGCCGTTCATCGAGATCCAGAAAAACTCCCACTGGCCGCCCGGCTCCAGCCAGTAGCGGTGATTGTGGGGCACGAGAACCAGAAGGGTTTCGCCCTCCCGCACTCGATAGGTTCTATTCTCGTAGCGCAGATTCCCTGCGCCGGCGATTGTGTGCTGCAGGACCGTAAAGGGCGTCTGTCCACGCTTTCTGCCGTCCCAATCGTAGCTCGCATCGGTGCGCAGTTCGTAGCCGGTACTGGTCGGCATCGTGTGCAATCGATGGCGTCCGCGCGGCAGCGAAACGGTCCGCATGATCGGTCCATTTTCGATCAGTCCTTTGAGCACAGAATTACCCATGAAAGCACAATACCTCTCTGGTCGTGTTAGGCATTATACGCATAATGCTCGTCAACATTGCAAGATGGCCGGGATGGAGCGGTATCATCAGGGAGGCTTGGGAGGAGAGGGTGTGTTGGCGCCCTGTGCTCTTGCGCGTTGATTTTACCCTGTTCGCTCTCTCCGGCCGAATGACCAGCGACGAGGACAGCATGAGCAGCTTCAAGATAGCGATTATTGGCGCCGGCAGTGTCGGCTTCACCAAGAAACTCTTTACCGACATTCTGTGCGTGCCGGAGTTTCGCGACGTCGAATTTGCGCTGACCGATGTCAGCGAGCACAATCTCGGCATGATCAAGCCGATCCTCGACAAGATCGTGCAGTCCAACAACCTGCCGGCGAAGGTGACAGCGTCGACGGACCGCCGAGAAGCGATTGCCGGCGCGCGCTATATCATCAGCTGCGTGCGGGTCGGAGGGTTGGAAGCCTATGCGGACGATATCCGCATCCCGCTGAAATATGGCGTCGATCAATGTGTGGGCGATACCATCTGCGCGGGCGGCATTCTCTACGGCCAGCGCAACATCCCGGTCATCCTGGATTTCTGCAAGGATATCCGCGAACTGGCCGAGCCCGGCGCGAAGTTCCTGAACTATGCCAATCCCATGGCGATGAATACCTGGGCCGCGATCGAATACGGCAAGGTCGATACGATCGGTCTTTGCCACGGTGTCCAGCATGGTGCCGAACAGATCGCGGAAATTCTCGGTGCCGGTGAAGGCGAGCTCGACTATGTCTGCTCCGGGATCAACCACCAGACCTGGTTCGTCGACGTGCGCGTCAAGGGGCGCAAGATCGGCAAGGAAGAATTGGTCGCCGCCTTCGAGGCGCACCCGGTGTTCTCGCAGCAGGAAAAACTGCGCATCGACGTGCTGAAGCGCTTCGGCGTCTATTCCACCGAGAGCAACGGCCACCTGTCGGAATACCTTCCCTGGTATCGCAAGCGGCCGGAGGAAATTACCCGCTGGATCGATATGTCGGATTGGATCCACGGCGAAACCGGCGGCTACCTGCGCTACTCCACGGAAACCCGCAACTGGTTTGAAACCGAATTTCCGCAGTTCCTGGAAGACGCCGGCAAGCCCATCGATCCGGCCCGTCGTTCCAACGAACATGCCAGCCATATCCTGGAAGCGCTTGAAACCGGACGCGTTTACCGCGGGCATTTCAACGTCAAGAACAACGGCGTCATCACCAATTTGCCGTCGGATGCGATCATCGAGTCGCCCGGTTTCGTCGATCGCTTCGGCATCAACATGGTCGCTGGAATCACGCTGCCGGAAGCCTGCGCGGCCACCTGCATTTCCTCGATCAATGTCCAGCGGATGTCGGTCCATGCCGCAATCTCCGGTGACATCGATCTCTTGAAGCTCGCGGTCCTGCATGATCCGCTGGTCGGCGCGATCTGCACGCCCGAGGAGGTCTGGCAGATGGTCGACGAGATGGTCGTGGCCCAGGCGGAGTGGTTGCCGCAATACGCCCATGCGGTTCCGGCGGCGAAGGAGCGTCTGAGCCGGTCGACCGTCAAGACCCGCGATTGGAAGGGTGTCGCACGGCGCGAGGTACGCTCGATCGACGAATTGCGAGCTGAAAAAGAAGCCAGGAAGCTGCAGCCGGCGGGCTAAGGCGACAGCTGACGTAAAAATCCGACCGGCTTTTTGAGGAGGAGCCGGGTTGGGAGAGGGCGACACATCGCCCTCTCGTCCGGTTGACGACAAGCCGTCGTCAGGCCGGCTGCTTTTGGAGGAGAGCCGCCCATTCCGGGTGGTCTGGAGCATGAGGGAAAACAACACAATGAAACGGTTTCGTCATTTGAGATCCACCGCGGCCCTGCTTCTGGGCGTATCGACATTTGCGCTGAGCGCCATGGCATCAGAGCCGACCATGGTGCCGGAGCAGCCGCCTTTCCCGGCGCAGGGCAAGATCACCTATGTCGCGCGCGATTCCATACTCGAGTTCAAGGCGCTGCCCGCCTACAGCGAGCCCGACTGGGTCACCGAAAGATTCGTCAAGACGGGCAAGCTTCCACCGGTCGCCGAACGCCTGCCCAAGGAGCCCATGGTCTTCAAGACCGGCAATATGCCTGACGGCATCGGCGTCTACGGCGATACCCTGCGTCACGTCATCGGCGGACGTCCGGAAGGCTGGAACTATTCCGCCGGCCAGACCCAAGGCTGGGGCGGCATCGACATCGCCATGTCCGAATGCCTGACCCGCACCGCGCCTCTGTTCCAGGTCGAGGCCAACGACGTAGAGCCGCTGCCGAACCTGGCCCGCAGCTGGGAATGGTCGGAAGACGGCCACAAGTTGACCATGCACCTGATCGAGGGCGCGAAGTGGTCGGATGGCGTCGAATTCACCTCCGACGATCTGATGTTCTATTGGGATGACAACGTCGTTGATACGAACGTATCCCCGCTGAACGGTGCAACGCCGGAGACCTTTGGTGAAGGCACGACCCTGAAAGCCATCGACAAATACACGGTGGAATGGACCTTCAAGGACGCCTTCCCTCGCCAGCATCTGTTTGCCATGGCCTATGGCACCTTCTGCCCGGGTCCGGCGCATATCCTGAAGACCAAGCATCCGAAGTACAACAAGGAGATGACCTACGACCAGTACAAGAACGGCTTCCCGGCCGAGTACATGAACATCCCGGTCATGGGCGCCTGGGTTCCGGTCTCCTATCGGCCCGACGACATCATCGTCCTCCGCCGCAATCCCTTCTACTGGAAGGTCGACGAGAACGGCCAGCAGCTGCCGTATCTCAATGAAATGCACTACAAGCTCTCGACCTGGGCAGACCGCGACGTACAGGCGATCGCCGGCTCGGGTGACTTCTCGAACCTCGAGCAACCCGAAAACTTCGTCGAATCCCTGAAGCGCGCTGCCGAGGAAACGGCACCGGCACGTCTGGCCTTCGGCGCCCGACTGATCGGCTATAACTTGCGCATGAACCTCTCCGGCAACGGCTGGGGCGAACCGGACGAGCGGGCACAGGCGGTGCGAGACCTGAACCGCAACACCGACTTCCGCAAGGCCGTCACTATGGCGCTCGACCGCAAGAAGATCGGTGAATCCCTGGTCAAGGGTCCTTTCACGGCGATTTATCCGGGCGGCCTGTCCTCCGGCACGAGCTTCTACGATCGCGCGTCGACCGTCTATTATCCCTTCGATCTCGACGGTGCGAAGGCACTGCTCGAAAAGGCCGGGCTGAAGGACACCGACGGCAATGGTTTCGTCAATTTCCCTGAAGGCAAAGCCGGCGGCCAGGACGTGCAAATCGTTCTGCTCGGCAATAGCGACTACGGCACCGACCGCAATCTCGCGGAAGGCGTGATCGGCCAGATGGAGCAGCTCGGCCTGAAAGTGACGCTGAACTCGCTCGACGGTGTCAAGAAGGACAATGCGCATTACGCCGGCCAGTTCGACTGGACGATCCGCCGCAACGATCCGGAGCTGACCTCCGTGGTGCAGAACACCACCCAGCTCGCACCGACGGGTCCGCGCAACAGCTGGCACCATCGCGCCGGCACGGATGGCACGGTCGATCTTCTGCCCTACGAGCAGGAGCTTGTCGCCATCGTCAACAAGTTCATCGCCTCGCAGGACAATGCCGAGCGGTCGGACCTGATGAAGCAGTACCAGAAGATCGCGACCGAGAATGTCGATTCGGTCGGGCTCACGGAATATCCGGGCGCGCTGATCATCAACAAGCGCTTCTCCAACGTGCCCGTGGGTGCCCCGATCTTCATGTTCAACTGGGCGGAAGATACGGTTATCCGCGAACGGATGTTCGTCTCAGCTGACAAGCAGGGAGACCTGGAGCTCTTCCCGCAGCAGCTTCCCGGCAAGCCCGGCGAAACCGGCCCGATCAACTGATCGCCTCATCTCGGCAGGCCGCGCAATGTGTGCGGCCTGCCTCTTCCTGAACACAAGAGAACCTAACAGCCATGTTCCGATTTCTGCTTGTGCGCATAGCGTCAGCCATCCCTGTCCTGTTCGTCCTCAGCGTCGTCACCTTCGCAATCATCCAGGCACCGCCGGGGGACTACAGCGACTACATTCGCTCGCAAATGATCAACCAGGGGGGTGCGTCTTTCGAGCAGGCCGATGCCCAGGCACAAGCCTACAAGATCGCCAACGGGCTCGATAAGCCCTTGGTCATTCAGTATGTGAACTGGGTGACCGGGATTGTGACCCGTGGCGATTTCGGCCACAGCCTCTTCTACAACAAGCCGGTGTCCGAGGTGGTGGGCGAACGACTGCCGCGCACGCTGGCCCTGGCCCTCGTTTGCCACATCCTCGCTTCCGTCATCGGCATCACCTTCGGCATTCTGGCAGCAACCCGCCAGTACACCTGGGTCGATACCCTGCTGTCGGGCATTTCCTTCCTCGGCATGACCGTGCCGCGTTTCCTGATGGCGCTGATCATCGTCTACATCCTGGTCTTCCATTTCAATGTGACTGAGATCAACAGCTTCCATTCGGCGAAATATGGCGGCGCACCCTGGTCGTGGGACAAGTTCGTCGATCTCTTGAAGCATGTCTGGCCGGTGATCGCGATCGCGACCTTCGGCGGGCTCGCCTACAACATGCGCGTCATGCGCGGCAATCTGCTCGATACGCTGAACGCCCAATATGTCGAGACGGCACGCGCCAAGGGCTTAAGCGAAAGCCGGGTCATCATGCGCCATGCCGTGCCCAATGCGCTGCATCCGCTGGTCATGTATCAGGGCGTGGTCCTGCCCTACATGCTGACAGGCGAAATCGAAACCGCGATCATCTTCGCCCTGCCGACCGTTGGTCCTGCCATCGTCGGCTCCATGTGGGTCGGGGATGTCTATGTGACCGC
>JARXAQ010000344.1 GCA_029865825.1 Rhizobium sp. | reverse complement strand
ACGGCAAGGTTGAAACACGCACCTTCGAACAGAGCCAGGTTTCCGGCAACAATTGGCTGGTGGCGTCAGGCGTGAACGATGGCGACAAGCTGATCGTCGACGGCTTCCAGTGGATTGGTGACGGCGCTCCGATCCAGCCGGTCGAGGCGACGATCAACGACAAGGGCTTGGTGGAAGTCACCGCAGCGCCAGCTGCTGCCCCTGCTGCACAACCGTGAGCGTGCAGCAGCCAAGGCAACCCAGGCGCAAAGGATAATCCATGGCCCAGTTTTTCATTCATCGCCCGATTTTCGCTTGGGTGATCGCGATCATCATCATGCTCGGGGGCGCGCTGTCGATCTCGACGCTGTCGATTGCGCAATATCCTGAGATTGCCCCGACGACGGTGCAGATTTCAGCCAGCTACAATGGCGCGAGCGCCGAAACCGTTGAGAAGTCCGTCACCTCGATCATCGAGGACGGCATGACCGGTCTCGACGACCTGACCTATATGACATCATCGTCGAGCACCGGCTCGGCGAGCGTTTCGCTGACCTTCGGCAACTCGATCGATCCGGAAATTGCGCAGGTTCAGGTGCAGAATAAGCTGCAACTGGTACAGTCTCAGCTGCCGGACATCGTCCAGACCGCCGGGATCTCGGTCACCCGCTCCACCTCGAGCATCCTGCTCGTCGGCGCGCTGGTGTCGACCGATGGCGCCCGCAGCAATGTCGAGCTTGGCGACATCTTCTCGTCGCAGATCGAGGATCAGATCAAGCGTCTCGAAGGGGTCGGCAGTATCGAGGTCTTCGGCACGGGTTACGCGATGCGTGTGTGGCTTGATCCCTTCAAGCTGAACAAGTTCCAGTTGACCCCGACGGACGTGACCTCTGCGATCGAAGCGCAGAACACCCAGGTCTCGGTCGGCGCTCTCGGCAGCCAGCCGGCCCCGGAAGGCCAGCAGCTGACGGTAACCGTCACGGCGCAAAGCCAGTTGCAGTCTGTTTCGGATTTCGAATCCATCATTCTCAGGACCGAGACCGATGG
Source organism: Rhizobium sp. (assembly GCA_029865825.1). Lineage (GTDB taxonomy): Bacteria > Pseudomonadota > Alphaproteobacteria > Rhizobiales > Rhizobiaceae > Allorhizobium. Next base: position 4,677 of record JARXAQ010000344.1, on the reverse strand, counting down.
TGCGACCGTTCGCTTGAGCGACGTCGCGCGCATTGAAATCGGCCAGGAAAGCTACGGCACGAAAACCCGGTCCAACCGCAATCCTGCCACGGGTTTTGCCGTCAACCTCGCAACGGGTGCTAACGCGCTCGATACCGCTGGACGCGTCAAGGCACAGCTGGCGACCATCGCCCCGTCCCTGCCGGAAAACGTTGTCGTCACCTATCCCTACGACACGACACCCTTCGTGCAGCTTTCGATCGAAAAGGTCGTGCACACGCTGATCGAGGCGATCGTGCTGGTCTTCGTGGTACTGTTGGTGTTCCTCCAGAACCTTCGCGCCACCATCATTCCGATGATCGCGGTGCCCGTCGTGCTGCTTGGAACCTTTGGCATTCTTGCAATGACAGGCTATTCGATCAACACCCTCACCATGTTCGCCATGGTGCTTGCGATCGGCCTCCTCGTCGACGATGCGATCGTCGTTGTTGAAAACGTCGAACGCATCATGTCGGAGGAAGGGCTGTCGCCGCTCGAGGCAACCCAAAAGTCCATGGGCGAGATCACCGGGGCCATCGTCGGCATCGCGCTCGTGCTGACCGCCGTGTTCGTTCCGATGGCCTTTTTTGGCGGCTCGACAGGCATCATCTATCGGCAGTTCTCTGTCACCATCGTATCGGCCATGCTGCTCTCCGCCGTGGTGGCGATCGTGCTGACGCCGGCGCTCTGCGCCACGATGTTGAAGCCCGTTGACCACCACAAGCCGAAGGGCGGACTGGGCGGCTGGTTCAACCGAAACTTCGACCGCGCAACCGGTGGCTATGTCTCGACGATCGGGTACCTGCTCAACCGTCCGCTGCGTGTGATGCTGATGTTTGCGGTCGTAATCGGCAGCATGACTTGGTTCTTCCTGCGTCTGCCCTCCTCCTTCCTGCCGGAAGAAGACCAAGGCGTTCTGATGACCATTGTTCAGCTGCCGAACGGTGCGACCGTCACGCGGACGGAAGAGATCATCAAGAAGATCGAGGACTACTATCTCGACAAGGAAAAGGACGCGATTCAGGACGTGTTCTCGGTGTCCGGCTTCTCCTTCACCGGCTCCGGCCAGAACTACGCGCTCGTTTTTGCGAAGCTGAAGGATTTCGAACTGCGCGAAGATGCACAACTCGCGGCTCCGGCCGTCGTACAGCGCGCCATGGGATATTTCTTCACGCTCCGCGACGCACAGGTCTTCCCGCTACAGCCACCGGCGATTCCGGGGCTCGGAACCTCGAGCGGCTTCTCGATGTATCTCGTTGACAGCGGCAAGCGGGGTACCGAAGCCTTGACGGCCGCATCACAGCAGTTGACGCAGGCCAGCAGCGGAAACCCGAATGTGAGTTCGCTGCGCTCCAACAATCCGCCGGCCGAGACCCAGCTGAAGTTCCTGCTCGACCAGGAAAAGATGGGCGCTATGGGTCTCGACATCGCCACCGTCAACAGCATGTTGTCGACGATCTTTGCCGGTCGCGATGTCAACGACTTTACCCTGAACGGGGAGCTGAAGCCGGTCTATGTCCAAGGCGATGCCCCCTATCGTCTGCGCGAAGACGCCATCAACGAATGGCACGCGCGGAACACCAATGGCGAGATGGTTCCCTTCTCCTCCTTTGTGAAGACACAGTGGATCAGCGGCGCACCGACGCTCAGTCGCTTTAACGGCGTGGGTGCAATCTCGCTGGAAGGTGCCGCAGGCGCCGGTGTCAGTTCCGGTACGGCGATGGACACCATGGAGCAACTGACCGCAGGCCTGGACGGTGGCTACACGGTGGCCTGGCAGGGCATTTCCTACCAGGAACGCCTGTCCGGCTCGCAAGCCCCTCTCCTCTATGCGATGTCGGTCCTGATCGTCTTCCTGTGTCTGGCAGCGCTCTACGAAAGTTGGTCGATCCCCTTCTCCGTCATCATGGCGGTTCCGGTCGGCGTGCTCGGCGCGGTGGCGGCGGCCTCCTTCTTCGGGCAGTCGAACGACGTCTATTTCAAGGTCGGATTGCTGACCACGATCGGTCTCGCCGCCAAGAATGCGATTCTGATCGTGGAGTTCGCCAAGGACCGTCAGGCGACCGGAGTGAGTGTCATTGATGCAACACTCGAAGCAGCAAAGTTGCGGCTTCGGCCGATCATCATGACTTCGCTGGCCTTCATCCTGGGCGTCGTTCCCCTGGCAATTGCCACCGGAGCGGGCTCTGCAGCACAGAATTCCATCGGGATCGGCGTGTTGGGTGGCATGTTGACGGCTACTGCGCTCGGAATCTTCTTCGTTCCGTCGTTTTTCGTCATCATCCGCAAGCTTTCCGGTGGTGCAAAACCCAAGGATCCGCTGTCAACGTGAAGATTGAAAAACTATGTTAACCAACTATTGCGTAGGCTGCCGAACTGGTCTGCGTGAACAATGCGGTTGTTCGGCGAGGGTGCTATGAGCGCCCTTACAAACGACCGGGGACGAACACAGGAAAACGTGATGCCATCCATTCGCGCAGCCGCTCCACTTGTAATGCTCCTCCTTTCGGGTTGCGTTGTCGGTCCGAACCACGAGACGCCCCAGACCGCCCTTCCGGTGAAATTCTCCGAAGGCAGCGCTAAGGCCACTGGCGATGTATCGCTGGCATCCTGGTGGACCGCCTTCAACGATCCGCGGTTGAACTCGTTTGTCGAAAAGGGCCTTGATCAGAACCTCGACGTGCTCCAGGCCATCGAGCGCATTTCGCAGGCCGAAGCCGGCTACATCGCATCGGATGCCGGTGCCTTCCCACAGCTCAACCTTTCCGCCTCTCAGGAAACCGGGAAGCGTGATGCCAAGGGAGCGCTGACGACAGACAGCCCGACGAGTTCGTCGACCTCCGGAAGCCTCAGCGTCTCGTGGCTCCTGGATCTGTTCGGCCAGTACAAGCGGACCAAGGAAAGTGCCAAGGCGACGCTGGACGCTGCCTATGCGAGCGCCGACGTTGCAAAGCTGACTTACCTCTCCAGCGTGGTGACGGCCTATGTCGACGCCCGTTATTACCAGGAGCGCATCGCCATTGCGCGCAAGAACCTGTCCTCCCGCCGCGAGACCCTGCAGCTAACCCAGCTGCAGCTCGAGGCAGGTGCCGCATCGCGCCTCGACGTGGTGCAGTCCGAGGGCCTGGTCAATTCCACCCTGGCTGAAATCCCGAGCCTGGAAACGGCATTCCGTCAGGCGACCCATCGCATTGCCGTTCTGCTCGGCCTGCCGGCAGCAACGCTTGTCGCCGACATGCAGAAAGGTGCACCGCAGCCTTACGCCCGTCGCAGCGTGAGCGCCGGCGTACCGGCAGACCTGATCCGCAATCGTCCGGATATCCGCGCAGCAGAGCGTCGTCTGGCATCGGCTGTCGCCGAAGTCGGCGTCGCCGAAGCCGCTCTCTATCCGTCGATCTCGCTCAGCGGCTCGATCACCCCGGCCTATATCTCGACATCGGGTGCATTCGGTGCCAGCAACAGCTGGGGCTTCGGTCCGAGCCTGAACCTGCCGATCTTCGACGCCGGCACGCGCCGCGCCAATGTCGCAGCACAAGAGGCTTCCGCACGCGAATCCTACCTCGCCTGGAAGCAGACCGTGCTCAACGCGGTTGAAGAAGTCGAAAACGCCATGGTGTCGGTTAACCGGACCCGCCAGACCGTGTCGGCCCTGACGGCAACCGTCCGCTCCTATGAAGAAGCGCTGCAGCTCGCGACCGCCAGCTACCGCGACGGTGCATCCTCGCTCCTGGACGTTCTCGATGCCCAGCGCAACGTGGCGAGCGCCCAGGCGAACCTCGCTCAGGCCGTTCAGCAGATGGCAACCGACTACGTGAACCTAAATGTGGCCATCGGCGGCGGTTACGCCTGGGGTGGCAAGACGCTGGTCGCCAGCAAGTAAGGCCCTCACGATACGCACGATTGGAGCCCGGCACCGCAAACGGTGGCCGGGCTTCTTCATTTCTGGGGCTCAGAAAGTCGCTGGCGTGTTGATCCAGATGAGCACGGTCTCGCCGCTCGAAATGTTTCGCCAAGAATGCGGCCTGCGGCTTTCGAAGTAGAAGCTGTCTCCCGCCTGAAGCTCGAAGAACTTGTCCCCGTCGAGAATGATCTCCAGGCTGCCCGCGAGCATGTGGATGAACTCCTCCCCTTCATGCTGATAGGCGCCTTCGCTCGACGCCCCCGGTGCCAGCTGGAAGCGATTGCATTCCATCTGATTGCGTCCCTCGGCCAGCACCTGCACAGCAACGCCGGATGAGGTCGTCGGCCAGGATGGCCACTTCCCGTCGCGGATGAGCGACTCGCCGCCTCGGCTCTCCTCCTGACCGCTCAACGATGCGAGTGTCGTTCCCAGATGACGCGCCACCTCGTGCAGGGCTGTGAACGATAACCCCTGCGATGTCCGCTCGAACGTGGAGAGCTGCGAGACGGAAACACCTGTCGCCTGGGCCACGCTTTCCAGGGTCTTGCCGGCATCGCGCCGCAGCCGTCGGATCTTGGCCCCCGGCGGGATATCACCGGTGTCGCCGTCGACGGCCTCTTCATCGGCCTCCTGATCATCCTCCGCGGGAACCTCGTCCCGGAGCGTCTCACGGATCGCCGCCGGATTGAGCCCCCGCTCGGTCCGCAGCCACGCGATCCGCTTCAGCCGGTCGATGAGCGCGCGGTCATATACGCGCT
>JARXAQ010000339.1 GCA_029865825.1 Rhizobium sp. | reverse complement strand
CCTTGCGGCCGTGACGCTGTTGACCGCAGCCCCCTTCGCGGTCGCGCCGGCATTGGCAGCCCCCGTCGAAGTCAACGCACCGCAGGTGCCGAGCTTCGGTGATGTGGTCCAGGCCGTGCTGCCGGCCGTCGTCTCCGTTCGCGTCCAGTCGAACGTGCAGAATACGGCAGCCGATGAAAGCAATTTCTCCTTCAACTTCGGCGGCCGTGGTTTCGACGAACTGCCGGACGATCATCCGCTGAAGCGCTTCTTCCGCGAGTTTGGCGGCCCCGGTTCCGAAGGCCAGGGCGGTCCTGAAAACGGCCCGCGCGCCGATCGCGGCCCGCATGGCGGCCATGGTGAACGCGGCCCGGGCCGTCTGCGCCCGACCGCTCAGGGCTCAGGCTTCTTTATCTCTGAAGACGGCTATATCGTCACCAACAACCACGTCGTCGACGACGGTTCGGCCTTCACGGTCGTTTTGACCGACGGCAAGGAATATGACGCCAAGCTAGTCGGCAAGGACAGCCGCACGGATCTGGCGCTGCTCAAGGTCGACGCGCCGAAGGAGAAGTTCACCTATGTGAAGTTCGCCGATGACTCGAAAGTTCGGGTCGGTGACTGGGTCGTTGCCGTCGGCAACCCCTTCGGTCTCGGTGGCACGGTGACGGCCGGCATCATCTCGGCCCGTGGTCGTAACATCGGATCCGGCCCCTATGATGACTACCTGCAGATCGACGCGGCCGTGAACCGCGGCAACTCGGGTGGTCCCGGCTTCAACCTGAACGGTGAAGTGGTCGGCATCAACACCGCGATCTTCTCGCCCTCCGGCGGCAATGTCGGCATCGCCTTCGCGATCCCGGCTTCGGTTGCCAAGGACGTGATAGAGAAGCTCAAGGACACCGGTACTGTGTCGCGCGGCTGGCTCGGCGTGCAGATCCAGCCGGTGACCAAGGACATCGCGGATAGCCTCGGCCTCGCCGAAGACTCAGGCGCGCTTGTGGTTGCCCCGCAGGCAGGATCCCCGGGTGAAGCAGCCGGCATCAAGCAGGGTGACGTCGTGACCGCCGTCAACGGCGATCCGGTCAAGGATCCGCGCGATCTGGCCCGCCGCATTGCAGCCTTTGCCCCTGACGTCACGGTCGACGTGTCGCTGTGGCGCGACGGCAAGGCGACTGAGGTCAAGGTCAAGCTCGGCGAACTTCCGGCCGAACAGGCTGCGGCCGAACCTGGCGAGAACGATGCCGCCCCTGTACCGGGTGCCGAGCAGGAACTGGCCAATCTCGGCCTGTCCGTTCGTCCGGCCGACGATGGCAAGGGTCTGGCGATCGTCGACATCGACCCCGAAAGCGATGCAGCCGACAAGGGCCTGAAGGCCGGCGAGACCATTACCTCGGTCAACAACCAGGAGGTTTCGTCGGTGGCCGACATCCAGAAGGTGATCGACCAGGCCAAGAAGGACGGCCGCACCCGGGCACTCTTCCAGGTGCAATCCGAAGCTGGCAGCCGTTTCGTGGCACTGCCGATCAACCAGGGCTGATCCTGTTGTGAGGAGGGCGCCGACGGTCGACGACCGGCGGCGCCCTTTTTCGTACCCGGCGCAGCGTAGCGCCACGCCGTTTCAGGGAAAGGACGAAGCATGGGGATCGCGGAGCAAGGACGGCCGTCTGGCAATGAAACTGGCTATACGGTGAGCGGGACCGACGTTAAGGTCGCGCACATGAAGATACTTGTCATCGAAGACGACCTGGAAGCTGCAGCCTACATGACCAAGGCCTTTCGCGAGGCCGGCATTGTCGCTGATCACGCGAGCGACGGCGAAAGCGGGCTCTTCATGGGCTCGGAAAACAGTTATGACGTGATGGTGGTCGACCGGATGCTGCCGCGACGTGACGGGCTGTCCGTCATCAGCGAGCTGCGCAAGCGCGGCGTCGACACGCCGGTGCTCATTCTCTCGGCGCTGGGCCAGGTCGATGACCGTGTCACCGGCCTGCGCGCCGGCGGTGACGACTATCTGCCGAAACCCTACGCCTTTTCCGAACTGCTCGCCCGCGTCGAGGTGCTCGGCCGTCGCAAGGGCAAGCCCGAACAGGACATGGCCTACCGGGTGGGCGATCTCGAACTCGACCGGCTGTCCCACGAGGTCAAGCGCGCCGGAAAAGAGATCCTGCTGCAACCGCGCGAATTCCGCCTGCTCGAATATCTGATGAAAAATGCCGGCCAGGTGGTGACCCGCACCATGCTGCTCGAACATGTCTGGGACTATCACTTCGACCCGCAGACCAATGTCATCGACGTGCATGTCTCTCGGCTGCGCTCGAAGATCGAGAAGGATTTCGACCGGCCGCTTTTGAAGACCGTGCGCGGCGCGGGTTACATGATCAAGGACGAAGGCTGACATGGCGCGTTTGCCGACGCGGTCCAGGCTGGGCGTGGTACTGCGCTCGACGGCGGTGCGCCTGTCCGCGCTCTACATTCTGCTTTTTGCGCTGTGTGCCGCCTTTCTCGTCTTTTACGTCACGGGCCTGTCGGAGCGCATTCTCAGCAACCAGACGCGCGAGGCTTTGAGCCAGGAAGTCCAGGAAATTCAGGGCGCCTATCAGCGCGGCGGCATAAATCAGCTGCTGCGCACCATGGAGCGCCGTGCCCGCCAGCCCGGTGCCAATCTCTATGTGATTGCCGGGCCGAACGGAGAAATCCTCGCCGGCAATGTCGCCTCCGTACAGCCGGGCATCTTCGACGAGGAGGGCTGGACCGAATTCCCCTTCCGCTACGAACGCTACAGCGACACCGGCAAGGTCAGGCGCCACCTTGCGACGGCGCATGTCTTTTTCCTCGACAACGGGTTCCGGCTTCTGGTCGGGCGCGATCTCGGCGAGCCCGGCAAGCTGCGCCAGCTGGTGCGCCAGGCACTGATGGTGGCGCTCGCGATCATGGGCATCGGGGCTGTGGTGATCTGGTTCGCCATTGGCCGGAATGCCTTGAAGCGCATCGACCGGGTGTCGGCGGCGAGCCAGAAGATCATGGCTGGCGACCTGTCCCAGCGATTGCCCGTCTCCGGTTCGGGCGACGAGTTCGATCGGTTGTCCTCGTCGCTGAACGGCATGCTCGGCCGCATCGAGCAATTGAACGAAGGCTTGCGCCAGGTCTCCGACAACATCGCGCACGACCTGAAGACGCCCCTCACACGGTTGCGCAACAAGGCGGCCGACGCGCTGGAAGAGGATGACGGTCCGACGCGGCGCGCGGCGCTGGAAACGATCATCGCCGAATCCGACCAGCTGATCCGCACCTTCAACGCGCTGCTGATGATCTCCCGTGTCGAGGCAGGCTCGATCGCCGCAGAGCTCACCGACATCGATATCTCCGCCATTGCCGCCGACAGCGCCGAACTCTACGAGCCGGTGGCGGAAGAGGCGGGGCAGGCGATGATCTGCGACATCGCGCCGGGGCTCGCCGTGCGTGGCAATCGCGAGCTGGTCGGGCAGGCGATCTCCAACCTGATCGACAATGCGATCAAATATGGCAGCCAGGGCGATGCGGGCTCGACGATCCGCGTGCGCGTGACACGATCCTCCGACGGCGTGGAGATCGCCATCTCCGACGAGGGGCCGGGCGTGCCGCACGACAAGCGGGCGGAAGTGGTCAAGCGGTTTGTGCGGCTCGACAAGAGCCGCTCGAAGCCGGGGACCGGCCTGGGCTTGTCGCTCGTCGAGGCGATCATGGCGCTGCATGGCGGGCGGCTCGTGCTCTCCGACACGCGCCAGGATGTCGATCATCCTGGGCTCACCGCAACCATGGTCTTTCCCGGAATGAAGCCCTAACCTGTCGTCGCCACCAGATTCGCAGAGATCCGGGGCAGGGCAGAGGAGGCATCATGGCGGACGGAACAGCAAGGCGACTCGCAGACGTGGCCGAGGGTGTGATCCGGCCACTAAACCAGACGGAGCTCAAGTCGGCGACCGCCCTGCTGAAGGATCTGATCCGGCAGGAGCCGGAATTGGCGACAAACCTCGCCGCAGAGAGCCCATTGCGCAGCTTCGTGCTCTGCGCCTTCACCCTCTCTCCCTATCTGCGCGAGGTGGCAGGCGTCAGGCCGGACTTGCTGGCCGACGCGGTATCGGCACCGCTGGAGCCGCTCCTCGAGGCGGCGGTGGTGGAGGCCCGTGCCGCCTTTCGACCGGACCCCGATGGCCGGTTGCCGACCGAAAGCGAGGTCATGACGCGGCTGCGCCGGGCCAAGCGCAAGGTGGCCTTCCTGACGGCGCTCGCCGATCTCGCCCGGATTTTCACCGCTCGCGACACGACGGCCTGGCTGACCGCGATTGCCGATGCGAGCGTGGCCGCCGCCATCGATCACCTGCTGCTGGCCGGTCACGAAGCCGGCAAGCTCATCCTGAAGGACCGGGAGAGGCCCGCCGAGGGCAGCGGCCTGATCGTGCTCGGCATGGGCAAACACGGTGCGCGGGAACTCAACTCTTCCTCCGACATCGACCTCGTGATCTTCTACGATCCCGACGCCGGCATCCTGAAGGATCCCGAGGATTCGATGGAGACCTATGGCCGGATGATGCGCCGCCTTGTGCGCATCCTGCAGGAGCGCACGGCGGACGGTTATGTCTTCCGCACCGACCTGCGCCTGCGCCCCGACCCCGGCTCGACGCCACTCGCCGTCCCGGTCGAGGCGGCGTTGATCTATTACGAGGGCCGGGGGCAAAACTGGGAGCGGGCGGCCTTCATCAAGGCGCGTCCTGTGGCCGGCGACATGAAGGCCGGCGAAGGTTTCCTGCGCGAGCTCACCCCCTTCGTCTTCCGCAAATATCTCGATTATGCGGCGATCGCCGACATTCATTCGATCAAGCGCCAGATCCATGTGCACAAGGGCCATGGCGCGATTGCGGTGAAGGGACACAATATCAAGCTCGGTCGTGGCGGCATCCGCGAGATCGAGTTCTTTGCCCAGACCCAGCAGCTGATTGCCGGCGGCCGCATGCCGGACTTGCGCATGCGCCCGACCGAGGCGGCGCTGAAGGCGCTGGCTTCGGCGCGCTGGATTGACGAGGCGACAGCCGAGGAACTGACCGACGGCTACTGGTTCCTGCGCGATGTCGAGCATCGCATCCAGATGGTGCATGACGAACAGACCCATGTGCTGCCCGAAACCGAGGCCGAGCTAAAGCGCATCGCCTACATGCTCGGTTTCATCGACACGACCGCCTTTTCGACGGCGCTTGAGACCGTCTTGAAGACGGTTGAGAAGCGCTATGCCCGGCTGTTCGAGAAGGAGGAGGGGCTCTCGAGCGCGACGGGCAACCTCGTCTTCACGGGCCAAAGGGACGACCCGGACACGTTGAAGACGCTGAAGGCGCTCGGCTTCGAACGGCCGGAGGACATTTCCCGTGTCATCCGCACCTGGCACTACGGCCGCTACCGGGCGACGCAATCGGTCGAGGCGCGGGAGCGGCTGACAGCGATGACGCCGGACCTCTTGCGCGCCTTCGGCGAGAGCCGTCGGGCCGACGAGGCGCTGTTGCGCTTCGACAATTTCCTCGCGGGACGTCCGGCTGGCATCCAGCTGTTTTCGCTGCTCGGCAACAATCCGGCTTTGCTCGAATTGATGGTCAACATCATGTCGGCCGCCCCCCGGCTCGCCGAGATTATCGCAGAGCGCCCGCATGTCTTTGACGGCATGCTCGATCCCGGCCTTCTGGTTGAACTGCCGACCCGCGATTATCTCGGCCGCCGGCTGACGAATTTTCTCGCCGGTGCGCGGCATTACGAAGATCGCCTCGACCGGCTGCGCATCTTTGCCGCCGAACAGCGCTTCCTGATCGGCATCCGGCTGCTGACCGGTTCGATCGGCGGCGCCCAGGCCGGCCATGCCTTTACCGATCTTGCAGGCCTCGTCATCGATGAGGCGCTGAAAGCTGTCGTTGCAGAAATGGAGACGGCCCATGGCCGTATCCCCGGTGGCCGGGTGGCGCTGGCCGGCATGGGCAAGCTCGGCTCCTATGAGTTGACGGCAGGCTCCGATGTCGACCTGATCCTGCTTTACGAGCATGACGAGGATGCGGCGGAATCGGATGGTGTGAAGCCGCTCGATCCCGTGCGTTACTTCACCCGGCTGACGCAGCGGCTGATCGCGGCCCTGTCGGCGCCGACGGCGGAAGGCGTGCTCTACGAGGTGGACATGCGACTTCGGCCCTCCGGCAACAAGGGGCCGGTCGCAACGCGGCTTAGATCCTTCGCCCGCTATCAGCGCGAGGAGGCCTGGACCTGGGAGCATATGGCGCTCTCAAGAGCACGGATGATGTCAGGCGATCGGAGCCTGATCGAAGAGGCCGAGCGCATCATCGAGGAGGTGCTGGCGGCACCCGGTGATCAGGCGAAGATCGTCCAGGACGTTCTGGAGATGCGCGCCCTGATCGAGCAGGAGAAGCCACCCAGGGACATCTGGGACCTGAAGCTCATTGCGGGCGGCCTGATCGACATTGAATTCATCGCGCAATATCTGGCGCTGGTGGCCCCTTTACAGGGTCACCGCGTGCGCACCAACGAGCTTTCGACGGCGGAAGCGCTGAAGGCGCTCGGCGATCTGATCGATCCGAATGACCTCGACACCTGTCTGACGGCGCTGAAGCTCTACACCGATCTGTCGCAGGTCATTCGGCTGTGC
>JARXAQ010000279.1 GCA_029865825.1 Rhizobium sp. | reverse complement strand
GAGCGGTGTCAAGTTTTACCGGTGGGGCGACAATCTTTGCGTATCACGTCAAAGACCCTGAGCGCTATGGCGTTGTAGAATTCGACAGGAGCGGCAAGGCGATTTCGATTGAAGAGAAGCCGACAAAACCCAAAAGCAACTACGCTGTCCCTGGCGTATACATCTATGATAACAGCGTTGTCGACATCGCGAGGGCGGTTAAGCCGTCTGCACGCGGTGAGCTTGAGATCACCGCGGTCAATCTGGAATATCTACGGCGCGGCACATTACAGGTCCGGCGGTTGAGCCGCGGCTTTGCCTGGCTCGACGCAGGAACCAGCACAGCACTCCACGAAGCTTCCTCCTACATCGAAGCTATCGAGCGACGGCAAGGTGTCAAAATCGGCTGCCCCGAAGAAGCTGCGCTTACGAGAGGCTTTCTCACCATCCAGCAGTTCGAGAAACTGATCACCCATATGCCGCAGTGCGAATACAGCGAATACCTGAGCAACGTATCCGATGAATGGCATAGGCTTAACGAGGGGCGAGCGTGAGAAACGGGATAGAATTCAACCGACCATTCATGACCGGAAAGGAACTTGAGTACATTGCCGAAGCAAAATCCGGGAACAAGCTTGCGGGTGACGGTCCATTTACGAAAAAATGTCACGAATGGCTCGAGAGAACCGTTGGCTGCGACAAGGCTCTACTGACACATTCCTGCACCGCTGCACTGGAGATGGCGGCCCTGCTACTGGACATCGAGCCGGGCGACGAGATCATAATGCCATCGTACACCTTCGTGTCGACAGCGAACGCATTTGTCCTGCGCGGCGGTGTTCCAGTATTTGTCGACATACGGGAGGACACTCTCAATCTGGACGAACGCCTCATAGAGGCAGCAATCACTCAGCGGACCCGCGCCATAGTCCCTGTGCATTATGCGGGCGTTGCATGCGAAATGCACACCATTCTGAACATCGCGAAGAAACACAGCCTGAAGGTTGTGGAGGACGCGGCGCAGGGGGTGTTGGCGTTTTATAAAGGGCGTCCGCTTGGCAGCATCGGCGACCTTGCGGCATATAGCTTTCACGAGACGAAGAACATCATTTCAGGCGAAGGTGGCGCGCTCCTGGTCAATGATCCCGCTCTTGCGTTGAGAGCCGAGATCATCCGCGAGAAAGGTACCGACCGGAGCCGGTTCTTCAGAGGCGAGGTCGATAAATACACTTGGCAAGAGGTGGGCTCCTCGTTCTTGCCAAGCGAATTGATCGCGGCCTTCCTGTGGGCGCAGCTTGAGGAATCTAAGCGCATCACTGACGACCGTCTGGCGATCTGGGAAAATTACCATACGATCCTTGAACCGCTCGAAACCGAGGGGCTACTCCGTCGTCCCATCGTTCCTGAAGATTGCCAGCACAATGCCCACATGTATTACGTATTGCTGCCGGAAGATGCGGATCGCGAAAAAGTCTTAGGTCTCCTGAAAAGCAAGGGAATCTCTTCGGTCTTCCACTATGTCCCTCTTCATTCCTCACCTGCGGGAAAGAGATTTGCGCGGATGTCGGGCGAGCTGAACGTCACAGTATCGCATTCGGAGCGATTGGTGCGTCTGCCACTATGGGCGGGCTTAACAATCGAGCAGCAAGAAGGCGTCGCAACCATCCTAGCTGAAGCATTGAGAGGATGAGGCAATGAAAATCCTCGTTACCGGGGGCGCCGGCTTCATCGGCTCGGCGGTTGTACGCTATATCAACAGGCATACTGACGACCACATTGTTAACGTGGACAAGTTGACGTATGCGGGCAACCTCGAAAACCTCGCCGAAGTCGCTCAGTCAGATCGCTACGCGTTCGAGCAGACAGACATCTGCGATCGCTTCCAGATAGAGCGCATCTTCACCGAACATCAGCCTGATGCAATTATGCACTTGGCGGCGGAAAGCCACGTGGACCGCTCCATCGACGCGCCTGCGGCATTCATTGAAACCAATGTCATCGGAACCTACACCCTGCTTGAGGTTGCCCGCGGCTATTGGCAAGAGCTGTCGGATGAGCGCAAAAAGACTTTTCGATTTCATCACGTTTCCACCGATGAAGTCTATGGCGACCTACCGCACCCGGCCGATGACAGCAGCGCGGAGCACCACCGCTTCACGGAAACGACCGCCTACACACCCAGCAGCCCATACTCCGCCAGCAAAGCCAGTGCAGACCATTTGGTTCGCGCTTGGTCGCGCACTTACGGACTTCCTGTTCTGGTGACGAACTGCTCCAACAACTACGGCCCGTATCACTTTCCGGAAAAGCTTATACCGCTGACAATCCTGAACGCGTTGGAAGGCATGCCGCTCCCCGTCTACGGCAGCGGAGACCAAATTCGCGACTGGCTATACGTGGAAGACCATGCTCATGCTCTCTATACCGTACTAACCAGAGGCAAAGTTGGAGAAACCTACAATATCGGGGGCAATAACGAAAAGCAGAACATCGAGGTGGTCCGCGCGATATGTGATCTTCTTCAGGAGTTGGTGCCTCCATCTGCTGGAGCACATTTCCAAAGCTACCGTGAGCTCATCACATTCACGCCGGATCGTCCAGGACACGATCGTCGGTATGCGATTGATGCGAGTAAAATCACGCATGATCTTAACTGGCAGCCCGCAGAGACGTTCGGTACGGGCATAAGAAAAACCGTGCAATGGTTTTTAGGGAATCTCGACTGGTGCCAACGCGCTCAAGGGAACTACAAGCGACAGCGTTTGGGGCAAGGCAGATGAAATGCTATCGCCACGGCAGATTGTGCAAATCTTCCCGGCGGCTAAACACTTAACTTGGTGACCTTTCACCAACTTTTACGCAGTTTTGCGTTCGTTCTTGCAGTTTTTGCTCTTGTACCACATCTTGAACCACCAGGAGCTAGAGTTTTCCGGCTCTGATCACGATGGGTGATTGTACCACCGCCATTATACCGGGCGATCGGGAAATGTCGGTGCGGCGGGACTTGCAGTGGTAGGTCGATGTATCGAACCTCAGCACCTTGCATACCCGTCGGATTGATACGCCCCAATCCAACAGCATCCCGTCAATCAGCTTGCGCTACCGGACTGGCCGTAAAGCTTTCGACGGATGACGTTCCGCAACATCTCCCGGTCCAGCGTCAGATCGGCGACGATCTTCTTCAGCCTCGAATTCTCATCCTGCAAATCCTTCAGCCGACAGATCCCGTCGGGCAACAAACCCACATACTTGTTGCGCCAATTGAAATAGATCGCCTGGCTGATCCACACCTTCCCGCAGATCTCCGCCATCGGCACGCAGTGGTCGCCCTGCTTCAAAATGGCTGCCTTCTGGGCGACCGAAACTTCGATACCTTCATGCTCCCGCTCCTTCTCCCAGCCGGGAAATTACCGCGGATAACTCCACTATGGACAGTCCAGTTTTGCGGGACCAGAGCAATGATCCGATTGACTGTCGAATTTCTCGGATACCAACAATCTATGCCCGGCCAATACGTCTAGAAGCGCTTTGCTAACAAACTTGGCCCCATCCGTTGTCAGATGCCCATAGTCCCACGAAAGAAGGTCAGAGGGGTTATCCGACCACGATGTAGCGCATGTACCGTTCTTGCAGAATAGATCCTTGAGCGACAGATAGGCGAGGTTCCGGCGTTTTGCCAAGGCTCTCAAGTCGCTGTCTGTCGAAGTCGTTGCCAACCCGGGCATATTGGGGACTCGCGTTGGGATTCCAAGTGATCTGTCAGCGACCCATTGATCATATATGACGTTTGGAAGTTGGCCGGGGTAGTCTGGAAACGGCCCCACGATCGCAATCTTTATTCCGGCGCGCTCGAGCTCATTAATGTAGTCATTCAGCCCATTAGCTTCAGGGCCGGCAGCGTAGCTTTTGGAGTAAACCGACCATCTGGCGAAAAGGATTACGATGTCAGGCTTGTTACTCACAATGGCGGCCAGAGCCTGTGTTGTGTACTGCGAGCACTCCTTAAACCCTCTTATCGGCGGACACGAATCGGCTGCGAACAGCTTGACAGACGCTTTATCCTGCACGGCTAGCGAAAACCCGGGCTCGAGGCGACCTGCATGTGAATCCCCCCATATTGCCACTCTTGGATGGGGAGCTCCTGCATCGAAATCGCATTCAGAAGAGTACCTCTGGCCCTTTTCATAGAGCCAGCAGAGTCCGACTTCGGGTGTCCTGAAGTAATAGTGGGAGTACGCGAGAATCTCCCTCATCTTAGGTGGGTAAGCCAGCGATCGAATATCGAGCCTGCTTGTCATCGTTCCGAACGAACCCAGCGCGACGAGCGCAACCAGAAGAAAAATGGAAACCGTTGTGAGGTTGCGCTCTTGCAGTGGACGCTCGATCCGCAGGTATGTGTATGCCGCGAGAGCCACGGAGACTGCTGAAAGCACCAGTGTAATGAAGTGCATTAGATGATCGTGCTCGATCCTAGCGAAGACCAGGATCGGCCAGTGCCAAAGATAAAGAGGATAGCTGATCAGGCCGATGGCAACGAAAGGCTTGGTGGATAAAACGGAGCGAGCAAGACCGTTCTCTGGCCCCGCAGATATCATGAGACCGGCCCCAACAACTGCAATTGCAGCATAGAAGGCGGAAAATGTCGCTTCAGTGGCAAAAACCATCGCAGCGAGTACCAGGCATATCCCTATGACGGCTATCCTCGTCTTGGCCCTGTCAGACCGGGCTATTGGCGCTAAACACGCGAGAAAGCCGCCGGATGCAAGCTCCCATGCTCGGCTCAATGGCGAATAGAAGGCCGCTGTCGGGGAATGAACACCCAAGTAGATGTTATAAGCGAGTGACGCGGCGATGATGAATGCCATCACCCGTGGCCTGCGCCATCTCAGTCGGCTCACGGCCCACAGAAGAATCGGCCAAAAAATATAGAACTGCTCCTCCACACCGAGCGACCAAAGATGGAGGAGAGGTTTTGTCGACGAGTTTACATCGAAATATCCGGCCTCACCCCAAAGCAACAAGTTTGGAATAAAAAATGCGGCACCCATGAGGTGCCAACCGAGTTCATGCATTTGCGTAGGGGGTAGGATGATAAACCCAGCAACAAGTGTGAAGATCAGAACGGTTAAAAGTGCGGGGTAGATGCGGCGGATGCGTTTTTGGTAAAACGTCATCATCGAAAATTTTCCGGTATCGACACCACGGGAAATGATACCTGTGATCAGAAACCCCGAAATAACGAAAAATATATCGACACCCAGAAATCCACCAGGCAACGCCCGAGGGAAAGCATGGAAGACTAATACAGCAATTACGGCAATGGCACGCATGCCATCGATATCGACGCGATACTCATTTTGCTTAGTAGTTTCCATTCTCATCCGAATAACTGCATTGAAAGGCGCTGACAATCCCAGAGCGGCAGGGCATCTCGCACCTGCGATTTGGGGCCATCGCCAGCAATCCTTGAACGTTGCTTCACATTATCTCGGGATCGAACTGGATGGCTACGACTACGAGGGTGACGGACATCCGCAACTTGCGTCGGTCCCGATCGAGGAGCATTTCCTCTATACTGTCGTCATGGACGCCTATCACCATACGTACCAGTGCGGCGACATCTTTGAGGATACGTTCACAGTTGATGAGCACCTGCACGAGGTGGCTGCCATTGTCACGGGCTTTCCGCAGACAGACTTCAACGGCGAGCCCACGCCGCTCAACGAGTTGAACCCGAAAAAAATGCGGCAGGTCCTGGAGACTTTTTTGCCCGATGCAATCTGGATAACGGCGACAACCTCAGGGTGCCGCAACTGGCACTCCTCGCCGACATGGGTGAAGCGGCGGTCAGAACTTCGCTCAGCACGGAGGGTATCAAGACGATCTCCGGCCAGAAAGGGGAAAAGAACCAGGTTTGCCATGCCGATGCCCATGCGTGGCTCTCCGGTCGGCGGAATTTCGTACCGACAAGACGGCAGCCTCGCGTGCAGGCGAATCTTGGTGAACTGGTCTCAAGCCTTTTTCTGCTGACAGCCTGACTTTTGAAATCGCGCTACAAAAGGCGATCTCCGCTAGAAACACCACTGAGGAGGAGTTGGCGGAAGAAGCCGGAAGGTCTTCCAACTGGATTAAAGAGCTCTGTGATGGGGAGACACATCCGGACATAGATATAGACAGCCTACAACGCTTAGGCACGGCCCTGAAAGCTCCGGTTCCGGTTTTTGTCGGCAAGGCTGTGGCAGCCCTACTTGAGCGCCGTTTCAGACTCCAACCCGCGTAACATCACACCGCGATTTACTGGTTAACGCTCAATAGATGCTAGGGATGCGGAAATTATTCGCGTCCCTATGGCACCATCAGAGCCCGGCGTTAACCATACCAGGGCTCTTCGTTCCGGATGCGTTCTCATCGCTTGCCGGAACGCCTTCTCCGGGCTATGTCGACAGTGTCTGCAGAAACAGAAACATCTGCAGATACTTAGCGGCCCCCGCCGGTGCAGCAACACCAAACGAGGGCCTGACCAGCAACCTTCCTTTGAAAGGCCACCGGCTATGTCGACCCTTAACTGCTTCGCTCCGTCATCGGAAGCATCGTGTCTTCTTTCTCCAGTTGAAACCTTCGGGCTCCCGTCGCAGCGATCCGTTCTGATCGCTGCCTAACGCGCCCACGGTATCCTCGTCACCCGCTCGAATGTGGAACTCGTTTCCACAGCGGTGGACCCGTGTCCGTATCGGTCGCGCTGGTGATCGATCTTGGTCAATTCAACAGGAGATTTGATTATGACGCCTAAGAATAACTCCGTCGCCGACGCGACGAAACATGCCCACGCCGTTGACCTTGAGCAAATGCTCCCCTCGCTCGACACCCTCGTAAACGATGTGGTGGAAGCCGCTTTGTCTACGTCCTCGCTCCAGCGAGCATTGGCCGTCGGGATGGAGAATATCGCATCCGTATTGCGTGCTGTGCCAGTGGCTGAAGGGCGGCTGCTGGAACGCGGGATTGGTCTCATTGCAAAACGCAATCCTGATCTCGTGGCGCTGACGGAAAATCTCCGTCTTCCGGTCACGAAGGCAGCCACGGAACTGGTCGCAATGAACGACGAGGCTTTGATAAAATCGCTGAGCCTCGACGCCGACAGCGCTGGCCGCAAGAGCTATACGCCCGACCTTCTGATCATCAATCGAGCGACCAAAGTGGCGCATATGATTGATGTTAAACGCAGCCTTGGTTCCTATGAGCTCTCCCGCATTGCGGAATTGAAGAACCGGATGCTGGCGGCAGCGCTGGTAGTGCCTGATCTCCTCTACAAGGAGCATCGACGGCTGCATGTCGATGAAGTTCGCGTGGTGATCCTGAACGCCGAAAACCAGCGGACGGATATCGATGGTGGCGTTTGGCCCCTCACCCACCTCGATCATCTGCTGGATATTGCTGGTGCCGGCGCAGTCATGGCGCAGCTGCGCGACCTGCTCCAGCGACGGGTGGCTGCGAACTGGTCGGCGGCACTTCGCAGCCACAGCGCTGGCACCAATAACGAGCCTGATGGCGCTGCGGGGGAAATCGAAATCCCCGGCCACATGGCAAGCCACGATGATGGCGTGGATGCCTTAGCCGGGTCTGCCCGCCTGCCGGTGTCGTTCGGCTTTGCCAAGGC
>JARXAQ010000221.1 GCA_029865825.1 Rhizobium sp. | reverse complement strand
GTATTGCCGTTGCGATCCTTGAGCAGCACCTGCTTGCCGGCCACTTCCCAGGATCCCATCGCCGTAAGTTCGCCGGCGCAGCCGCGTGTGCCGCCACGGGAACCACTGCCGAGATTGGTGAGGGTCAGGAACATGTCGCAGCTCGAACCGGCGGTCTGGACGCGCCAGTTGCCGACCATGGATTCCTTGGTCACGTCGAGCGATGTCGCGGGCGCAACGCCGGCTCCCGCGGCAGCGACCGTATTGGCCGGCGCTGCCGGGAATTGCGACGGATCGGTACCGCCGGGTGGCGGCAACTGCCCCGACTGGACAGACGGGACCGGCTGCGCCTGGAGCGGCGGCAGAGCACTGTTGGCAGTGTCCATGCTGTTGTAGGACGTTCTCTGGCAACCTGCGAGCGCCAGCAGAATGGCAACTCCCGTGACCGCATGGATAGATTTCATTATGACACTCCCGCTCTTGCGACACGCGTCGCAACCTGCCGTACAACTGGATTAGAGATATGTTACGTCGATATGGTTAATCAAGTTCCATATCCAGCGCGATCTATAGCCGGCACTATACGGACAAAGTAAGGCCGCCCGAAACAGGTCTCGGGCGGCCTCGCGATGTCGTGAACGAAGATCAGCTGCGACGCTCGACCATCATCTTCTTGATTTCGGCAATAGCCTTGGCCGGGTTCAGCCCCTTCGGGCAGGCCTGGGCGCAGTTCATGATCGTATGGCAACGATAGAGACGGAAGGGGTCCTCGAGGTTGTCGAGGCGCTCACCCGTTGCTTCATCGCGGCTATCGATCAGCCAGCGATAAGCCTGAAGCAGGACGGCCGGACCGAGATAACGGTCGCCGTTCCACCAGTAGCTCGGACAGGATGTCGAGCAGCAGGCGCAGAGAATGCACTCGTAGAGACCATCGAGCTTCTGGCGGTCGTCATGGCTCTGCTTCCACTCCTTGGCCGGCGGCGGCGAAACCGTCTTCAGCCAGGGTTCGATCGAGCGATGCTGGGCATAGAAGTTGCTGAGATCAGGGACAAGGTCCTTGACGACAGGCAGATGCGGCAGCGGATAGACCTTCACGGTGCCGTCGATTTCTTCCATGCCCTTGGTGCAGGCGAGCGTGTTGGTCCCGTCGATGTTCATCGCACAGGAGCCACAGATGCCTTCGCGGCACGACCGGCGCAGCGTCAGCGTCGGGTCAATGTTGTTCTTGATGTAGAGGAGACCATCCAGGACCATCGGGCCGCAATCGTCGACATCGATGTAATAGGTATCGATGCGGGGATTGGCGCCGTCATCCGGGCTCCAGCGATAGATCCGGTATTCCCGGACGTTCTTGGCGTCAGCGGGTTTCGGCCATACCTTGCCTTCGGTGACCTGGGAATTCTTGGGAAGCGCGAGTTCTACCATGATGAGGTCCTCAAATCAGTACACGCGTGCCTTCGGCGCAATCTTCTGCAGATCGATGCCGTCAGCAATGAGCTCGGTATGAACAGGACGATAGTCCAGCTTGACCTCGCCACTTTCGCCGACCCAGGCCAGCGTATGCTTGCGCCAGTTCACATCGTCACGGCCGCCATAGGGACCGTCGACAAAGTCTTCACGGGCATGCGAGCCGCGGCTTTCCTTGCGCGCTTCGGCGCCGTAGACCGTGGTGATGGCGTTCGCCATCAGGTTGTGCAGTTCGAGCGTCTCGACCAGATCGGAGTTCCAGATCAGCGAGCGGTCGGTGACCTTGATATCAGGCAGTTCGCTCCAGATCGCCGACAAACGCTTGCAGCCGCTTTCCAGCGATTCCTGCGTGCGGAAGACGGCGGCGTCATCCTGCATGGCGCGCTGCATCTTGTCGCGCAGCACGGCGGTCGGCGTCTGGCCGGCGGCGTGGCGCGTCTTGTCGAAGCGCTCCATGATCTTGTCGCAAGCAGCGACGTCGAGTGCCGGGATCGCCGAGGCCCTGTCAATGACCTCAGCTGCACGGATTGCGGCAGCGCGGCCGAAGACGACGAGGTCGATCAGCGAGTTTGAGCCGAGGCGGTTTGCGCCATGGACCGAGGCGCAGCCGGCTTCACCGACTGCCATCAGGCCGGGCAGAATGCGCTCCGGATTGGCGCTATCGGCGTTCAGAACTTCACCCCAATAGTTCGTCGGGATGCCGCCCATGTTGTAGTGCACGGTCGGCAGGACCGGGATCGGCTCGCGGGTGACATCGACGCCGGCGAAGATCTTGGCGCTCTCCGAAATTCCCGGCAGGCGCTCGTGCAGAACGGCAGGGTCGAGATGGTCGAGATGAAGGTAGATGTGGTCCTTGTTCTTGCCGACGCCGCGGCCTTCGCGGATTTCCATCGTCATGCAGCGCGAGACGACGTCGCGCGAGGCAAGGTCCTTGGCCGACGGGGCGTAACGCTCCATGAAGCGCTCGCCCTCCGAATTGACCAGATAGCCGCCTTCGCCACGCGCACCTTCGGTGATCAGGCAGCCGGCGCCATAGATGCCGGTCGGGTGGAACTGGACGAATTCCATGTCCTGCAGCGGCAGGCCCGCACGCGCGACCATGCCGCCACCGTCACCGGTGCAGGTATGGGCCGAGGTTGCGGAGAAATAGGCGCGGCCGTAACCGCCGGTCGCCAGCACCACCATCTTGGCGGAGAAGCGATGGATCGTGCCGTCGTCGAGGTTCCAGGCGACAACACCGGTGCAGCGGCCATCGGCCGACATGATCAGGTCGAGCGCGAAATACTCGATGAAGAATTCGGCATTGTGCTTGAGCGACTGGCCGTAAAGCCTGTGCAGAATGGCGTGGCCGGTACGGTCGGCGGCAGCGCTGGTGCGCTGCACCGGCGGACCTTCGCCGTAGTTCTGCATGTGGCCGCCGAACGGCCGCTGGTAGATCTTGCCTTCTTCGTTACGCGAGAAGGGCACGCCGTAATGCTCGAGCTCATAGACCGCCTTCGGCGCTTCCATGGCGAGATACTGCATGGCGTCCACGTCGCCGAGCCAGTCGGAACCCTTTACGGTGTCGTAAAGGTGCCACTGCCAGCAGTCCGGCGTCATATTGTTCAGCGACGCGGCGATACCGCCCTGGGCCGCAACCGTGTGGCTACGCGTCGGGAAGACCTTGGTGATGCAAGCGGTCTTGAAACCCTGTTCGGCCATGCCGAGGGTGGCGCGAAGACCCGCACCGCCGGCACCCACCACGACCACGTCGTAGGAATGGTCAACATAGGTATAGGCCTTGCCGGTCTGGGCGAAGTTATGAATGGTTGCCATGTTGAATTACCCTACGAAAGCGATCTTCAAGATGGCGAAAAGACAGAGACCGCCGACCAGGATCGCGAAGAATGTGTTGAGCATCAGAAGCAGCAGCTTGGGGATCTCCGCATGGACATAGTCCTCGATGATCACCTGCATGCCGAGTTTCATATGGATCAGGGCGGAGACCACGACCAGAGCCATGACGACCGCGACCAGCGGGTGCGACAATGCGCCGACCACTTCGGCATAAGGCGCGCCGTTATACATCACCAGGAAGCCGACGAAGAAGAGGATCAGCGGGATGTTGGCGACGGCGGTCATTCGTTGGCGCCAGAAGTGTTCCGTCCCATCCTTGGCAGAGCCAAGGCCGCGGACCTTACCGAGCGGAGTGCGCATATCCATGGAAAAATGCCTCAGGTGCGGATGATGTAGGCGACAACCCAGACGACGAGGGTCAGGACGACCGACGCGATGATGTTCGCCTTGGCGAGCTTGGTGGAGAAGTGCTTGTCGAAGCCGTAGCCGACATCCCACATCAGGTGGCGCAGACCGCCGAGCATGTGGTGGATCAGCGCCCAGGTATAGCCGAACAGGATCAGGCGGCCGATGAAGGTGCCCATGAACCAGTTGACCCACTCGAAATACTCAGCACCCGTCGAGGCGGCAATCAGCCACCAGGCGACCAGAACGGTGCCGAAATAAAGCGCAGCACCGGTGATTCGATGCAGGATCGACATCAACATGGTCGGGATGAGCTTATAAACTTGCAGATGCGGCGACAGGGGCCGGTTTTTCGTCACATTCGCCATCTAAACCTCGCGGCGTCTCGATGCGGTCCGAACCTTCGGACATTCCAGGAGCAAAAGCGCCAATACGTATGTGGTGCATTGCATCATGGCGACGTTTAATCCCCGAACCCCATGACCACAAGCACATTCGATTGACGATTTCAATTTAATCGATTTGCGTGAATAGAACTTTAGCATCACGGACCGACCCACGCTTCACTACGAAAAAATCAAGTCGGTGGATGACTTTAGCGACTTTATCCGGCATGGTGCGTTAACATCTGGTTAACCATGTTCCGGAGAGCGTTCCGATGCCCCTGTCCCGCGTAGTCTTGGCCTCTGTCCTGGCAGTTCTGGCGGCTCCAACCCTCAGCCACGCCGGCGACCGAATGACGGACCGCAATCGGCATTCCCATGGTCATCACACGCAAAGCGTCATCGGCGGCGACGGCCTGCCCTCGGTCGTTCCAGGCGTGGGCACCTTCGTCGGAAATCTCTCGGCAGTGCGGATCAAGGGTAACGGCATCTTCATTGCGCTCGACAGGAGGGCTGGCCGCGGCCTCGCAGCAGCACCGACGCCTAAGGTCCAGATCATTGAAATATCAGCAGAAAATGAAGACAGTGCCTGCGCCTTCGAGGCCGGCGTCTGCGTGATCAGACCCGGCCGCTAGACGAAGCGCCAGACCGTGGTCTTCTTGATCTCGGCATCCTCCAGCACCCGTGTCACAGGCACCATGTAGGTGGCCATAGGTTCAAGCCGTGCCGTTGGGCGATAGCTGCGACCCGGATCGCCGACAAGAACGTCGCATCCTGCTTTCGCCAACTGCTCGAACCAGAGCGTCAGCGACTGGGCGAAGGCGCTGTCGTAGAATACATCCCCGGCCAGCACGACATCGACATCCACCGACAGGCCGATCAGGTCGTCATCGGTGAAAGCGAGGGTGACACCGTTCAGCGCGGCATTGAGCCGCACCGCTGTGCGAGCCCATGGATCGATGTCGGCGGCAAGCACTTCGCTGGCGCCCGCCATGGCGGCCGCAATGGCCACGAGCCCGGACCCGCTGGCGAAATCGAGCACGCGCTTGCCCCGGACAATCTCGGGATGATCGAGGACATAGCGTGCAAGCCCCTGCCCTCCTGCCCAGGCAAAAGCCCAGAAGGGGGGCGGCAGCCCGATGGCCTCCAGATCCGCCTCGGTCTTCAGCCAGAGATCATGCACCTCGCTTGCCAGATGCAGCCGAATCTCCGGCACATGCGGCGGCGCGATCGGGCTGGTATTGCCGAGGATGAACTGTTCCGGATCGGTTTTCACGGGTAAGCGCTCAGACGGGTGGCTTGTCGAGCTCGCCCATACGGCAGACCTCGAAATACTCATCATCCGTCACTGGCTGTACCGAGAGCCGCATCGACGTGACCAACGCCATCTTGGCGAGCTTTTCATTCGCCTTGACGTCCTTCAGACTGACAGGCTTGGGCATATCGCAGACGGCGCGGATGTCGACGCAGTCCCAACGAGCATCACCCTCGGCGGTCGAATCCGGATGCGACAGTGCGCAGACCTCGACGATCCCGACAACTTCGAGCCCCTCGTTGGAGTGATAGAAGAAGCCTTTGTCGCCGATCTTCATCGCCCGCATGTTGTTGCGGGCGAGATAATTGCGCACGCCGGTCCATTCCTCGCCGACATCACCCTTGGCCTTCTGCATTTCCCAGGACCACTTGAAGGGCTCGGACTTGTACAGCCAGAATGCCATGGCGCTTAAGCCTCCGGATTGTTGAAGACCCAATTGTAGGGCTTGATCTCGACGGTTTCGAACAGGCCGGCCTTGGCATAGGGGTCCTGTGCCGCAAGCGCGCGGGCAGCTTCAATATCGTCGGCCGCGATCAGCAGCATGGAGCCGCAGGGCTTGCCATTGGCATCGAGGAACGGACCGGCGATCTTCAACTGACCGGCAGCGTTGAGGCCATTCAGCCATTCGACATGCGGCGGACGGGTTTCCATGCGAAGATTGAGGTGATCGGGCTTATCGGCGCAAATGACGGCAAACAGCATCTTGTCTCTCCTTGGAAGCACTTCTATTCGGTGGTGATCGGTCGCGACATCAACTGGGTGATGGCGGTCGGAATATCCAGCCGGCCATCGATAATGGCGGCAACGGCCGATGTGATCGGCATTTCGATCTGGTGTCCTTCGGCAAGCCGCGCGGCAACGGCCGCCGCAAAGGCGCCCTCAACAAGCGCCCCACCCTGTTGCGCAGCGATCGCTTCGCCGCGACCGAGCGCCAGGCCGAAGCGCAGATTGCGCGACTGATGGCTGGTGGCCGTTAAGACGAGATCGCCAAGCCCGGACAAGCCACGGACTGTATCGCCCTGCCCCCCCATCGCCTCGACCAGCCGAGACATCTCCGCAAGGCCGCGGGCAATCAACGCGGCCCGAGCAGAATCGCCAAGCCCCATGCCCTCAACGATGCCACAAGCGATGGCCAGCACATTCTTCAGCGCTCCACCCAACTGCACGCCGATCCGGTCATCGGAGGCATAGAGCCGAAATGTCTGGCCAGAAATTGCCTTGGCCAGGTGTTCGGCTGTCACCAGGTCCTGCGCCGCAATGGACATTGCCGTCGGCAAGCCCTTGGCAATATCGGCGGCAAATCCTGGTCCCGACAGGACCGCGATCGGATGATCGGGAAGCGCGCCTTCCAGAACCTCAGTCAGCAGGCGTGATGTCTGCTTCTCAATCCCCTTGGCGCAGATGACCACGGGCACGCCGGGTTTCAGATACGGCCCATAGGTATCCGCAGCGGAAATTTGCGCCTGGGATGGCATGGCAAAGAGCACGATGTCGGCGACAGCAAGGTCGTCCGCCTGAGCAGAATAGGTCAACCCCTGCGGCAGGGTGATTCCAGGCAGGGCCGCCTCATGCCGTCCGAGTTGCGTAAGATCGGTCATGACCGAGGCATCGCGTCCCAACAGCAGGGTCCGTGCCCGGCCGGTCTGCGCGATGACCGCAGCGAGTGCCGTGCCGAAAGCGCCGGCGCCGACGACGGCGATACAGGGATCAACGCTCACGCCTTGGCCCCCCTCTTTCCATAGGCGAGCAGCGCCTTGGCATCCGCATCGAGCGGCCAGCGCGACCGGGGCGCGACGGAGAGTACATCTGCGGGCATATCGAGCGCCATGCGCTCCAGCCCGGCCCAGGCGATCATGACGGCATTATCAGTGCACAGGTGATGTGGCGGCGCGACGAAGCGGAAGCCATTGATGGCACAGAGTTCATCGAGCGTCTGCCGCACCACCTTGTTGGCAGCAACCCCACCGGCCACGACAAGGGCAGGCTGATCGACATCCGGAAATGTCTCTGCAAACCGCTGCAACCCGCGACCGATACGGTCCTTCAGCGTGCGGGAGATCGCATATTGGAAGGAAGCGCAAATATCCGCGATATCCTGATCCGTCACGGGAGCTATGCCTTCGGCTGCCTGGCGAACCGCCGTCTTCAGACCAGAGAAGGAAAAATCGAGCCGCGCCTCGCCGACCAGCGGACGGGGGAAAACGAAGCGCTTCGCATCGCCCGTGGCGGCAGCCCGCTCGACGGCCGGTCCTCCGGGATAAGGCAGACCGAGCAGCTTTGCGGTTTTGTCAAAGGCCTCTCCCAGCGCGTCATCGATGGTCGTGCCCCAGCGCTCGTATTCGCCCACACCCTTGACCAGAACGAGCTGGGTATGGCCGCCGGAGACGAGCAGCATCAGATAGGGAAAGGCAACGCCATCGGTCAGCCGGGCGGTCAGCGCATGACCTTCGAGATGGTTAATGGCATAGAGCGGCTTATTCGTCGCCATAGCCAGCGCCTTGCCCGTCATCAGCCCGACCAGCAAACCGCCGATCAACCCGGGACCAGAGGTCGCAGCAATCGCATCAACCTCCGAAAGGGTGATGCCCGCGCGCTGCAGCGCCTCTTGCATCAGCGTATCCAGCGCATCGACATGGGCGCGCGCGGCAATTTCCGGCACAACGCCGCCATAGGCGCAGTGCTCGTCCAGCTGGCTGAGCACCACGTCCGCCTCGGTGACGGCTGACCCGTCTTCCATCCGCGTGACGACAGCTGCTGCCGTCTCGTCACAGCTGGTTTCGATGCCCAGAATGCGCAGTTTGGATGCCATGGAGCCTGTCATTGATTGCGGTTACCGAGAAACCGGTCTACGAAAACTGTCGGTAACAACGGACAAGTTCGGATGCAAACAAAACCTTTCCGCATCGGCACGCGCGGCAGCCCGCTGGCGCTGGCCCAGGCTTCTGAAACCCGCGCACGCCTGATGGTGGCTCACGGCCTCCCGGAAGAGTTGTTCGAGATCGTGGTGCTCTCGACCAAGGGCGACCGGATCACAGATCGGGCCCTCTCCGAAATCGGCGGCAAGGGCCTTTTCACCGAGGAACTCGAAGAGCAGCTGATCTCGGGCGATCTCGATTTCGCGGTGCATTCGTCCAAGGACATGCCGACCAAGCTGCCGGACGGGCTGTTTTTGTCTGCCTTCCTGCCGCGTGAAGACGTCCGCGACGCCGTTGTTGGCCGCACGGCGCCGACGCTTGCGGAACTGCCACACGGCGCGACCGTGGGCTCGTCTTCGCTGCGTCGCCAGGCGCTGATCCGCCGCATCCGTCCGGATATCGATGTGATCACCTTCCGTGGCTTGGTCGACACGCGCCTCCGCAAACTCGCCG
The DNA here is from genome assembly GCA_029865825.1 of Rhizobium sp. Classification (GTDB taxonomy): domain Bacteria; phylum Pseudomonadota; class Alphaproteobacteria; order Rhizobiales; family Rhizobiaceae; genus Allorhizobium. The sequence continues at coordinate 2,683 of JARXAQ010000221.1, read as the reverse complement.
ATGGCGAAGTGGATGCAACGCTGCTGGCCTTCGCAGGCCTCAAGCGTCTTGGCAAACCGGATGTTCCGACGCAGCTGCTCGATCCCAGCGAATTCCCCCCGGCCCCGGCCCAAGGCGCGATTTGCATCGAGAGCCGCATCGGGGATACGAGGGTCAACGACCTCCTCGAGGCTATCAATGACAGCGACACCTTCGATGCTGTCAGCTGCGAGCGTGCCTTCCTCGGCGCCCTGGACGGCTCCTGTCGCACCCCGATTGCAGGCCATGCGACGGTGGACAGCGACGCAATCCGCTTCGCGGGCATGATCCTCACGCCCGATGGCAGTCGCTGGCACGATGTGGAAATCGAAGGAAGCCGGACAGACGCTGCAGTGCTTGGTGCGACAGCGGGCGGCACGATCCGGACAAAAGCCGGCACCGATTTCTTCGACAGCTGGGGCTGAGCCATGCGCGTTCTGGTAACGCGCCCGATGCCGGCGGCCCAACGCACGGCCGCCGAATTGGCAAGGCGCGGCCACGAACCGGTTCTGCTGCCACTCACGCAGGCCGAACATCGGCTCGAAACGCTGCGCCCGGCGCCGCCACCCGAAACAACCGCCCTGGCGGTCAGCAGTGCCGAGGCCATCCGTGCTTTGGCAGCACTCCCAGACGGCGAGAGGTGCCCCTATCTGGATCTGCCGGTATTTGCCGTCGGGCAGACGACCGCTGCCGCCGCCCGCGAGCTCGGCTTCCGGCATGTGGAAACCGGGACGGGAGACGGTGAGGCACTCGCCCGCCTCCTGCTCGCCACCCTCTCGCTCGAACCAACACATCCGATCCTCTATCTTGCCGGTCACCCTCGCTCACCGGAGTTCGAACAGCGGATGAGCGATGCATCGCGTCCGATGCAGGTCAGAGAATGTTATCGGATGGTGCCGATCTCATGGAATCCCGTGGCCATGTCCGCCAAGCTCACGCCGCTGCCAGATTGCGTTCTGCTCTATTCGTCAGACACGGCGAGACAATTCACGGCCCTGCTGAGCGCGACAGGGTTGGCAGCCCCAATCGAGAAATCTTTTCGTTTCCTCTGCCTCAGTCACAAGATTGCCGCCACGCTGCCGGAAGAATTTCAGACGCGGGCGGTCTGGTCGATGGAACCTCGAGAGGACTTACTCCTTGATCTGATCTAGGGCGGGGAACAAGGAAATGGTCCTTTACCCTTCCCATCGCCGCACGGACTGACTACGTTTAGAGCCATCTATCGAAATGAAGAGGTTGCCATGGTTTCCGGAAAGCCACCCCGTCGATCGAAGTCCCCGGACGATCCGGTCACGATCGAACTGACGGCCGAGGAAATGGCATCGGCAGCAGCGGCGAAACAGTCCACCGACCCAGGCACGACCACAACGGCTCCATCAGCCGAGACCGAAGTAATTGGCGAAAATTCGCCAGTTGAAGCGGCGGCGGACCCGATTGAGGCTGATACGAAGACGGAGGCAGTCGCCTCCGGGTCAGAGACCACGCCCGAAACGGAAAACCTGGGACATCCGGATACCCCTCCCGCCAACGCACCACCGACGGTGTCGCCAGCCACCTCGGCCCTGATCGCCTCGGGAATCTTCGGAGGTCTGGTCGCTCTCGCCCTGGCTGGCAGCATGCAGTACGCCGGCGTGCTGCCGGGCGTGAGCCCGCAGCAAGAGGTATCTGCCCCGGCGGCCGACAGCGCCGACCTGGAGGCGCTGAAGGCAGAGGTCGCACGCATTACATCGGCGCCCTCAACGCAGGGCACAGATGCGGCGCTCGTCGAGCGGATCGCCGCCCTTGAGGCGCAAGCCACCGATGCGCCGACAGCACCCAGCGTCGATCCAGCGGCCATCGAAGAACTGCGCACGAAACTTTCCGCCGCAGAGCAGTCGATTACCGCCCTGCGAGACCAGATCGCCAGCAATGCCGACACGCTGAACCAAAATCAGGCGCGCCTGACGGAAGCCGAACGCAAGATCGAAGAGCCGCGCAGCGACGTCGAAATGGCGCGCGCCATCGCGCTTGCCGGCCTGAAGACGGCAATCGATCGCGGCGGTCCGTTCCTCTCGGAACTCGACGCTCTGAAGAGCGTTTCTCCCGACGATCCGGCAGTGGCTCCGCTCGCGCGCATGGCATCTACCGGACTATCGTCCCGATCTGACCTCTCCAGAGAGTTTAGCCAAGTGTCCAACGACATCCTCACGGCAATTCATCAGCCGGAAGCGGGTGAAGGGTGGACGGGCCGGTTGATCGCCAGTGCCCAATCGCTGGTGAAAGTCCGTCCGGTCGGCAATATCGAGGGCGAAACGCCTGAGGCCATTGTCGCACGGGTCGAAAACAAGTTGCAGAACGGCGATCTGAAGGGGGCCTCCCTCGAATGGGAAACGCTGCCCGAAGCCGGCAAGGCGGCATCGGCAAATTTTGCCGATGCGTTGAAAAACCGGATCGAGGCGGAAGAGCTGGTCGCGGGCGCCTTGTCCAAGACCGTCGCTGGCAATGGGGGCTGATGGCATGACGACAGTCTTCAAGGTTGTGTTTTTTCTCGCCCTGATCCTCGCCGCTGGTTTCGGCTTTTCCTGGATCGCCGATCGCCCTGGCGACATCTCGCTCGTCTGGCAGGGACAGAGTTACCAGACGACCCTGATCGTCGCGATTACGGCGTTGGTTGCCTTGATCGCAC
>JARXAQ010000187.1 GCA_029865825.1 Rhizobium sp. | reverse complement strand
GCCTGTTCGGTTGGCAAGTTCATGATGTCCTGGGTCATGCCGGCTATTTAGTGGTTTTCCGGCCGGTGTTAAACCCAAAAAATTGGAGGCGGCGGTTCAGCGGCGATGGCGGCCGCGCAGATGGGCGAGCAGCATGTCGCGCAGGCGGCTCTCGACATGGGTGGCGAGACTCTTGCGGTTGTCGCCCTGGCGGAAGTCGACCGTGTCGCCGAAGGTGACGTCGACATCGAGGGCGCCGGCAAGCAACACGCCCTTCAGATGCGGAACCATGCCGACATCACCGGGCCAACCGGCGATCGGGCGATGGTAGCGCCCCATCGGCAGGCCCTGGATGCGGGTATAGGCGATGGCGATGGGCTGCACGTGGACGACGGCGTTTTCCTGATCCTTCGGCAGAGCGGCGGCGGCGGCGCCGAAGAGCGAGGATTTGACTGACAGCACGCGATTACCGTCGGAGGTGGTGCCTTCGGGGAAAAGCACGACGATTTCGCCATCCGCCATGCGGCCGGCAATCTCGTTGACCTGGTCGCCAGTGCGGCGCTTCTCCTCCCGCACGACGAAGATCGTCTTCTGCAAGCGGGCGAGCGTGCCGAAAATCGACCAGGCCGACACTTCGGTCTTGGCGATGAAGACGACGTCGGCGAGCGAGCCGAGGACGAGTATGTCCTTCCAGGAGGCGTGATTGGCGGCGATCATCAGGGGACGGCGCGGATCGAGGCTGCCGTGGGTGTGGACCCGGATGCCCAGGCAATAGAGGGCGACCTTGTGCCAGGTGCGTGGCAGGCGGCGGCGCAGGCGCCAGTCGAAGCGGAGAGCCAGAATCTGCAACGGGATCAGGACGAGGGAGAAGAGAACCAGGACGACAGCCATCACGCCGATCCGTAGGCCGTTGACCAGACCGGGCCTGCCTGCGTCGGGCTGCATTTTCTATTTCTCGTCCTTCGACAAAGGGATGCCGTAGAGTTCGAGACGGTGACCGACAAGGCGGAAGCCGTGTTCGCGGGCGATGCGCTCCTGCAGCGCCTCGATCTCGGGCGAGTGGAACTCGACCACGGTGCCGGTCTTCAGGTCGATCAGGTGGTCGTGGTGTTCGTCCGGGACTGTCTCGTAACGGGAGCGACCATCGCGGAAATCGTGACGCTCGATGATGCCGGCATCTTCGAACAGTTTCACCGTGCGATAGACCGTCGAGATCGAGATCTTGGCGTCGATCTTCGACGAGCGGCGATAAAGCTCCTCGACATCAGGGTGATCGTCGGAGTCTTCCAGGATGCGGGCGATGACCCGACGCTGCTCGGTCATGCGCATGCCCCGTTCGGCACACAGCGCTTCCAGCGATTTCAGGGCGTCGTTCATGAATTCAGCATATCCGCAGATGATCGGTTGGTGCAATCGCCGGGTTAGCGAAGATCGCGCCGCATGACAAGCGCCGAGGTCCGGCGGCCGTTTTCATCGGTGTAATAGGCGGGGCGTTCGCCAGCCTTTTCGAAACCGAGCTTGCGGTAGAGGCCGAGCGCCGGCGCATTGCCGTCGTCGACCTCGAGGAACATGGCCTCACCGCCGCGGCTCTTCGCTTCACGGATGGCCGCCTGCATCAGCCGCCAGCCGAGGCCGAAGCGGCCGACCTTTTCTCCGACGGCGATCGTCAGGATTTCGGCTTCGCCGGCGACTTCGCGGGCAAGCACAAAGCCGTTCAGCGGCGACTTGAAGATCAGGGTGTTGGTTTGCCAGGCGGCGAAACCGAAGGTATTGGGCTGCAGGAGAAGGCTGAGGAATTCGCCATCGCCCCAGGCGCGGGGAAAGCGCTGGGCGTGCAGTTCGGCGACGGCGCGGCAGTGGTCGGAGACCATGGGGACGATTTCGAATTCAGGCTGGCGGTAGAATAGGCTGTCGCGCATGTCAGGCTCTCGATACGGCAAAACCCGTCTGCGGTTTTGCATCAGGTCCGCGCAGATAGAGCGGCTTCGCCTTGCCCTGAGCTTTCGTCGTCGCTGAAATGCGGGCGACGATGTCGATCGGAGAATGATCGGGTTCGGTGACGGCCTCGGGATCAGTGATCAGGGCGGCGGCAGAGCCGATGGTCCGGGTTCCGGTTTCGCTAGCGCGGGAGAGGAAATCCTCGAGCGTCACCAGGGCCGGCTCGTCGAGAGCCACACCCTTTTGGAAGGCCTGCACATAGACTTCGTCGCGATGGGCGTTGATGGCGGCGATTACAGGGGCATCGGTTTCAGGCGCTGTGCGGGCTAGGACTTCGAGCGTGCAGACGCCGACGCAGTCGATGCCCAGCGCCAGCGCCAGGCCACGGGCGGCAGCGACTCCGACGCGGATGCCGGTGAACGAGCCGGGGCCGACGGTGACGCCGATCTTCTCGATGTCATCGAGGCTGAGGCCTGATGTCGTCACGGCCTCCTCGATCATCGCCATCAGGCGTTCGGCATGGCCGCGACCAATGGTTTCGCTGACGCGCGCAAGCACGGTATCGGTGGCTGAATTGTAAACGGCGGCTGCGCAATCCACACCCGCCGTATCGATCGCTAGAACGATCATCGTGTCCCCAGACCGGTCCAATCAGACCGCTTCGACTTCCTGAACTTCCGGCACGAAGTGGCGCAGCAGGTTCTGCACGCCATGCTTCAATGTGGCCGTCGACGACGGGCAACCGGCGCAGGAGCCCTTCATGTTGAGGAAGACCTTGCCATCCTTGAAGCCGCGGAAGGTGATGTCGCCGCCATCCTGGGCAACAGCCGGGCGGACGCGGGTTTCGAGCAGTTCCTTGATGGTCGCGACGATGGTCTCGTCGCCGGGTTCGAAGAATTCCTCGTCGCTGTCCACCTGCGCGGACGTCGAGGCCGTGCCCATGACCGGGGCGCCGCTCATGAAATGCTCCATGATGGTGCCTAGGATGGCGGGCTTGAGGTGCTGCCATTCCGGGCCGTCCTTGGAGACGGTGACGAAATCATAGCCGAAGAAGACGCCGGTGACACCTGGGATGGCGAAGATGCGGGTGGCGAGCGGCGAGGCTGCAGCCGTCTCCGCATCGCGGAATTCCGCAGTGCCCGTCTGCATCACCACCTTGCCGGGCAGGAACTTGAGGGTGGCGGGGTTCGGCGTGGCTTCTGTCTGGATGAACATGGCGGTCTCCGGGCGGTGATCTCACCGCTGAAATTTAGAACTGTTCAAAGTTAAGACTTCCGACCCGGCAGTTCAAGTCACGATCGGCCGGGAGGGGGAAAAGACTAGCAAAGCGCGTCGATTTCTTCGTCGGTCAGCGAATCCGGCAGGACCGTGACCGGGATCGGGAAGGCGGCACCCCGGCCGGCGATCATCGAGACGAGCGGGCCCGGACCTTCCTTGGTTGAGCCTGCGGCCAGAACGAGGATCGCGATGTCGCGGTCTTCTTCGATCAGGCCGTTGATCTCGGGATAGGCGCTGCCCTCGCGGATGACGAGTTCAGGCTCGATGCCGATCGATTCACGTACCGTCTGGGCGGCCTTGGCCATGACGGCCTCCGCCTCCTCGCGTGCTTCCGCCCGCATGATCTCCTCGACGCCCAGCCATTGCTGGAAATCACCGTCGGGGATCACGTAGATCAGCACCAGCCCGCCATTGGAATTCTTGGCGCGGCGGCCGGCATAATGGACGGCGCGCGAGCATTCCGGCGTGTTGTCGATGACCGCCATGAACTTGCGGCGGTGACCTTCAAGACGTGACAGACGTGTTGAAACCATGGAGAACCCCGCCGGCTGAAGCTGTGTCGATGCCAATTGCGGACTTGGACCAAGCCCGCAATCGAGGCGAGCTTATCGCACGAATCCGATGATGTCGCGGACTTCGTTCATGGTCTTTTCGGCGCGCACGCGGGCGCGGGCACTGCCGTCGCGCAGCACGGCGTCGATGTGGCCGGGATCTTCCATCAGGCGGCGCATTTCGGTCGTGATCGGGGCGAGAACCTCGATGGCGAGATCGATCAGGGCCGGCTTGAAGACTGAGAACTGCTGGCCGCCGAATTCGGAGAGAACCTCTGCCTTCGACTTGTCGGCAAGGGCTGCGAAGATGCCGACGAGGTTGTCGGCCTCCGGGCGGCCCTTCAGGCCATCGACTTCGCTCGGAAGGGCGTCCGGATCGGTCTTGGCCTTGCGGATCTTCTTTGCGATCGCGTCCTGGTCGTCCATCAGGTTGATGCGCGAGAGGTCTGACGGGTCAGACTTCGACATTTTCTTGGTGCCGTCCTTGAGGCTCATGACGCGCGGCGCCGGGCCATCGATCAAGGGTTCGACCATCGGGAAATAAGCATGCACCGGCTCTTCACCGACCTTGATGTCGATGCCGAGGCCGGTCGGCACGATCTTGTCGTGAAAGTCCATGTTGAACTTCATGGCGATATCGCGGGCAAGCTCCAGATGCTGCTTCTGGTCATCGCCGACGGGCACATGGGTGGCGCGGTAGACGAGGATGTCGGCGGCCATTAGGCTCGGATAGGCGTAAAGGCCGAGCGAGGCCTGTTCGCGGTCCTTGCCGGCCTTGTCCTTGAACTGGGTCATCCGGTTCATCCAGCCGATGCGGGCGACGCAGTTGAAGATCCAGGCGAGTTCCGCATGCTGCGGCACCTGGGACTGGTTGAAGACGATGTGCTTTTCCGGATCAATGCCGGCGGCGAGGAAGGCGGCGGTGATCGAGCGGATCTGGGTGGCCATGTCCTCGTGGACCAGCTGGGCCGTCAGCGCGTGCATGTCGACGACGCAGTAGATGCAGTCGTTGTTTTCCTGCAGTGCGACGAACTTTCTGATAGCGCCGAGATAGTTGCCGAGATGGAGGTTGCCGGTCGGCTGTACGCCGGAGAAAACCAGCGGCTTGAACTCAGTCATAATAATCCTCAACAGGCTGGTGGAGGGCCCGATCTACTGATCGTGTCGGTCACGGCTTATGCACGGCGGGCGGGGCGCAATCAAGCGCTCACTTTTGCGATCAGGGCCGCGCGCGTTCGATCAGATCCCAGAGGTTTCCGTAGAGATCGGCAAAGACGGCGACGGTGCCATAGGGCTCGTGGCGTGGCTCTTCCTGGAAGACGACGCCTGCACTGAGAAAGCGGGCATGGTCGCGGGCGAAATCGTCGGTTTCGAGGAAAAAGCCGACGCGGCCGCCGGTCTGGTTGCCGATCGCGGCGCGCTGGGCATCATCCGTGGCTTCGGCAAGCAGCAGGGCCGCCCCCTCCCCGCCCCTGGGGCGGACCACCAGCCAGCGCTTGCCCTGTGGTTGGGCCGTGTCTTCTACGCAGTCGAAACCGAGGCCATCGCAGTAGAAGGCCTTGGCGCGATCGTAGCTGTCGACGACCAGACTGACGAGGAACAGGCGGCTTTTGCGCATGAAGGGGCACTTTCGGTTCGGACTGTGACGTGGCGGCACCTGATGTCACGATTGCGGACTTTTCCTCCCCAAATCGAGGGGGTTAGATAACGGTTTCATATGATACCGCATCTCGATCTTGCGCCGGGACCAAAGCAACAGCAGACGAAATGAGTAAAGCGCACCAAATTCGCCACATTCTCGGGAATAAAAAACCCCGGTAAGCGATCTGGATCGCATTAAACAACAAACTCATTCCAGAAGGTCACTCATGCGCACTTTGTTTCGCGTCGCGCTCGGCTGCGTTCTTTCGATCTGTCTCCTCTCACCCGTCGAGGCCGTTCAAAAGAAAAAGCAACACTTTTTTATGAAACATGACACCACGGTCGCCTATACCTTGCAACGGGTAAGCGTCCGGGCCAGCTGCTTTCCGGACGAGTTGAAGGGCATCCTCGCCCATATCGCGAAGAAGACCGGCAAGAAGCCAATCGTTACTTCGGGGCATCGTCCGCGGTCGGGAAAATCCCAGCATAGTCACTGTTACGCAGCCGACATCCGGGTTCCCGGCGTGTCGGAAAAGAAGATCGTGGCCGCGGCCCGCACCGCGCCGGGGATCGGTGGCATCGGCCGCTATTGCAACGGCATCGTGCATGTCGATATCGGGCCGAAGCGCACCTGGACCTATTGCTGATCGCTATCGCTTGGTACCGTATCCTTGTCGGTTGCTGACTTCGGCTTGCGCTTGAGATTGCGCCTGATCATGCCGAGATCAGCGCCGCCGATCGCAAAGGCAATGCCGAAATAGACGGGCATGGCGATCGCGATCAGGCCGCCCAATGCGAGCAACTGGTCGAACAGCGGGCTCTGTGGTGACAGCCAGGTGGACCAGCGGGCGGAGAGATAGACCAGCAAGACGGCCATGATGGCGGAGGCAATCATCAGGCGCAGCGTGCGGGTGATCAGCGCGCGTTCAACCACGAGATGGCCGCGCCAGAGCAAGACCGAAAACAACAGAATGGCATTGGTCCAGCCGGCGGAGGCTTCAGCAATCGCGATGCCGCTTTCCGCGAAGATCGGGAACAGTGTGACGGCGAGGCCGGTGTTCAGCGCCACCGAGACCATGGTGAAGCGCATCGGCGTCTTGGTGTCCTCGCGGGCGTAGTAACCCGGCTGTAGGGCCTTGATCAGCACGAAGCCGGGAAGGCCGATACCGTAGATCGCCAGGATGGAGGCGACGACGGCGGTGTTCTGTTCGCTAAAGGCGCCGCGCTCGTAGAGCACGCGGATGATTTCGTCGGAGAGGACCCAGATGGCGGCGGCGGCGGGCAGCGTGAGGAAGAGGACGAATTCGATCGACCTGTTCTGCAGCGTGCCGGCCTCCTTCATGTGGCCGCCCTTCAAGGCGCGGGCCAATTCCGGCAGGAGCACGACGGCGACGGCCACACCGACGACGCCAAGCGGCAGCTGGTAGATGCGGTCAGCATATTGCAGGGCCGAGATCGCGCCTTCCTTGCTGGACGCAATGGCCTGGCCGATCAGCTGGTTGATCTGGGTGATGCCGCCGGTGACGGCAGCGGGAACGGCGAGCATCAGCAGGCGCTTCACATTGGGGGTGAAGCGCGGGCGCTTGAAGCCGATGCGGATGCCGGCATGGCGGACGCCGAGATAGACAACCGCCATCTGCAGCACGCCGGCGGCGAGCACCGACCAGGAGAGCGCCCAGGCGGTGGCGGCCGGATCGGCACCGGTCCAGAGCGCCCAGCCGAGTGCGCCGATCATCAGCACATTGAGAAAGACGGGGGCGATGGCGGCTGCGAAGAAGTGGTGCAGCGAGTTCAGCATGCCGCTGAGCATGGCCGTCAGCGACATGCACATCAGATAGGGGAACATGACGATCGCCAGGCGCACCGTCAGGTCAAACTTTTCCTGGTCGTCGGCAAAACCCGGCGCGATGATCCATTCGACCAAAAGCGGCATCGACAGCTGCATGCCGATGGTCAGGATGAGCAGGACCGAGAAGAGGACGCCGAAGACTTCCTCTGAAAAGCGCTTGGCGCCATCCAGCCCGTTCGCCTCGATCTCCTTGGCGAAGAGCGGCACGAAGGCGGCGTTGAAGGCGCCTTCGGCAAAGAGGCGGCGGAAGAGGTTCGGGAAGCGGAAGGCGGCGTAAAAGACGTCGGCGACCGGGCCTGTACCCAGCGCTGCGGCCATCAGGGTTTCACGGGCGAAACCGAAGATGCGGCTGCCGAGCGTGGCGCCGCCGACGGTCATGAATTTCTTGACGAGGCTCATCTCAAGCCCGGGCCTTTTTCGGCGCCGGCGTGGCGCGCTGCGGCTGGGCGATGATGCCGGAGGGCATGTTGTCCTTCAGCTCGTCCGGCTGCTCCGTCATCACCGATTTGAGGCGGTTGGCGATATTAGCCTGGCGGTTTTCGTTGGTCACCTTCTGGCCGACCAAGTCGGTCACATAGAAGGTGTCGATGACCTTTTCGCCGAAGGTGGTGATGCGGGCCGAATGGATATCAAGCGAGAGGTCCGCGAGGATGGCCGTGATTTCCGCCAGCAGGCCGATGCGGTCGAGGCATTCGATCTCAATGACGGTGAACTTGTTCGACAGGGCATTCGACAGGCGCACATCCGGCTGGACGGGGAAGGTCTTGTTCTTCTTCTTGCCCTTGGAGCGCGTAGCAATGACCTCGGGCAGGCGCTTGCGGCCCGAGAGCACGTCCTCGATCATCTTGCCGATGGTGGCGGCGCGGCGGGTCTCGTCCTCGTCGATCGGGAACTCCCGATTGATCAGGATCGTGTCGAGCGCGCGACCGTCCGAGGTGGTGAAGATCTGGGCGTCGGCGATATTGGCGCCTGCAGCCGCACAGGCGCCGGCGATGATCGACAGCAGCCGCGGATGGTCGGGCGAGAGCACCGTGATTTCGGTGATCGCGTGGAACTGGTGGGTGCGCACCATAGTGGCGAGCGCCTGGCCGGCTTTGTCGGTCTGGCGGATGAAACGGGTGTGGCGGACCTGATCCTCGGGATCGACGGAGAGCAGGTAAGGCTCGTAATGCAGCTTGGTATAGGTGCGCTGGTCCTTCTGGCTCCAGCCTTCGAGCGCCTTCGACAGCTGCTCGGCGGCATGTTTGGCGCGCTCCTTGCGGGAGACCTGGGAGAAGCCGCCAGAGAGCAGAAGCTCGGTCTCGTAATAGAGCGTGCGCAAGAGCTGGCCCTTCCAGCCGTTCCACACACCCGGGCCGACGGCGCGGATATCGCAAATCGTCAGCACCAGCAGCATCTTCAGGCGATCGAGCGACTGCACCTTTTCGGCAAAATCGGTGATCGTCTTGCGGTCATGCAGGTCGCGGGTCTGGGCGACCATGGACATCAAGAGATGCTGGTCGATCAGCCAGACAACCATTTCGGTCTGCTTGGGCGACAGGCCAAAGCGCGGGCAGAGCTTGCGCGCGACCTTGGCGCCGGCGACCGAATGGTCTTCCTGGCGGCCCTTGGCGATGTCGTGCAGCAGGATCGCGACGTAAAGCGCCTGGCGATCCTCGATCTCGGGCAAGAGCTTGTTGGCGAGCGGATGCGATTCTTCGCACTTGCCGTGGTCGATCTCGGAGAGGACCTCGACGGTGCGGATCAGGTGCTCGTCGACGGTGTAGTGATGATACATGTTGAACTGCATCATCGAGACGATCTTGCCGAATTCCGGAATGAAGCGGCCGAGCACCCCTGCCTCGTTCATACGGCGCAGGATGAGGCCCGGGTCCTTGCGCGAGGTCAGGATCGACAGGAAAAGGCGGTTTGCCTCCTCGCTCTCGCGGAAATCATGATCGATCAGCGACAGTGAACGGGTGACGGCTTTGAGCGCATCGGGGTGGAACTCGAGGCCATTCAGATCCGCCACATGGAAGAGGCGCATGATCGACATCGGGTCCTTCTTGAAGACGCCGGGATCGGCGAGCGCGATGCGGCCACGGTCGTCAATGAATTCGCTGGCGCCGGCGATCTTGCGGGGACGATTGGCGAAACGGCCGATCATGCCGCCGAGGCCGGGCACGGTCTTCGCCTGCAGATCCTCGAGCGCTGCGGAGAAGATGCGGGTGAGGTCGCCGACATCCTTTGCCACGAGGAAATAGTGCTTCATGAAGCGTTCGACGGCCGAGAGGCCAGGACGCGCCTGATAACCCAGGCTCTTGGCAATCTCCGGCTGGATGTCGAAATAGAGACGCTCTTCCGGCTTGCCGGTCAGGTAATGCATGTGGCAGCGCACGGCCCACAGGAAATCATCGGCCTTCTCGAACAGGCGCCATTCGTGGCGGGAGAGGACGCCAAGGCGGACGAGTTCGCCGGTGTCGCGGATGTGGTAATTGTACTTGGCGATCCAGAACAGGGTCTGGAGATCACGCAGACCACCCTTGCCTTCCTTGACATTGGGCTCGACGAGATAGCGGCTGTCGCCTGCCTTGCGATGGCGCTCGTCGCGTTCGGCAAGCTTGGCGGCGATGAATTCGGGCGCGGTGCCGGTCGTGACTTCCTGGTCGAAACGCTGCTGCAATTCCGTCACCAGCGTCTCGGCGCCGCAGACGAAGCGCGTCTCGAGGATGGCAGTGCGGATCGTCATGTCGGTCTTCGACAGACGGATGCATTCCTCGACCGTACGGGTGGCGTGGCCGACCTTGAAGCCGATATCCCAGAGCAGATAGAGGATGAACTCCACCGCCTTGTTCATGGTGGGCGAGGCCTTGGGCGGCAGGATGAAGAGAAGGTCGATGTCGGAACCGGGTGCGAGGGTACCGCGGCCGTAACCGCCGACGGCGGCGACCGAGAGACCGTCGGCGCCGTTCGGATAGACGTGGACGCGGGCGATGTCGTAGATCACGCCGATCAGCCGGTCCTGGATCCAGGAAATGCGGTTGGCGCAGTTCATGCCGCTGCCATCGGCAAACAGACGCAGTCTCGCCACCTCACGGGCATCGACGCTCGCCTTCTTCAGAACCGGCAGCAGCTTCGCGCGGATTTCGAGCAAGTTGCCGGTGTGGGCGCGGGCGATCGTCTCGCAGGACGCCTTCAGGGCATCGACATCAAGGAGATCTTCGAAGGCAAGGTCTGCTTTGGCCATGGGCGCGGCATGCTCTCTGACTGACCGGGACGTCGAGCCCGGTTTGACTGCGCTATAGCGCTTTTCGGGCGCGTTTGACAGGCACTCTACCGGTCAAGACTTGCCAAGTTGTTTCTTGAGATCATAGAGCGCATCCAGCGCCTGGCGAGGCGTCAGGTCGTCAAGATCGAGTGAGCGCAGCGCTTCTTCGACTTTCGACGGTCCGGCCTTGGCGATTTCCTCGCGGCGGACGGCTACCTGGAAGAGCGGCAGGTCATCGATCAGTTGTGCTGCCGGGTTCTTACGGTCGCTATCCTCCAGCCGGGTCAGAACTTCCCGGGCGCGAGACACTACGGCAGCCGGCAGGCCGGCCAGACGGGCGACCTGGATGCCGTAAGAGCGATCGGCGGAACCCGGGCCGACCTCATGCAGGAAGATGACGTCGCCGTCCCATTCCTTAACCCGCATCGTGACGTTCGACATGCGGGCGAGCTTTTCCGACAGCGCGGTGAGCTCATGGAAATGGGTGGCAAAGAGCGAGCGGCAGCGATTGGCCTCGTGCAGGTGCTCAACGGCGGCCCAGGCAATGGAGAGACCGTCGAAGGTGGCTGTGCCGCGACCGATTTCGTCGAGGATAACAAGCGAGCGATCGGTCGCCTGGTTGAGGATGGCGGCAGTCTCAACCATCTCGACCATGAAGGTGGAGCGGCCACGGGCCAGATCGTCGGAGGCGCCGACGCGGGAGAAGAGCCTGTCGACGATCCCGATATGGGCAGCACCGGCGGGCACGAAGGAGCCCATCTGGGCGAGGATGGCGATCAGCGCGTTCTGGCGCAGGAAGGTCGATTTACCGCCCATGTTGGGACCGGTGAGCAGCCAGATCGCGCCGGGGCCCTTGGTATCATTGGGCGACAAGTCACAATCATTGGCGATGAAAGGGCTGGCGGCCTGGCGGCGCAGCGCCTGTTCGACGACCGGATGGCGGCCGGCGGTGATCGAGAACATTCTGGTGTCATCGACCAGCGGGCGGCAATAGCCCTGCTCTTCGGCCAGAGCCGCGAGGCCGGACGCGACGTCGATGACGGCAAGTGCCCGGGCGGCGGCCTTGATAGGTTCGGCAGCAGTGACGACCTCTGCCACCATACGGTCGAAGGCTGCGAGCTCCAGCGACAGCGCCTGGCCGGCGGCGTTGGCGATGCGGCTTTCGAGATCGGCGAGTTCGGTCGTGGTGAAGCGCATGGCGTTGGCCATGGTCTGGCGATGGATGAAGCGGGCTTTCGCCTCGTCACCCTCGGTCATCGGGCCGGCATTGCCGGCAGTGACCTCGATGAAATAGCCGAGCACATTGTTGTGCTTAATCTTCAGCGACTTGATGCCGGTTTCCTCGGCATATTGCAGCTGCAGGCCGGCGATGACGCGGCGGGACTGGTCGCGCAAAGCCCTGAGTTCGTCGAGCTCGGGGATTGCGCCATCGCGCAGGAAGCCGCCGTCACGCTTCAGGAGCGGCAGTTCGTCGGCGAGCATGGCCGAGAGGCTTGGCGCGAGGTCGGCGGGAAGTGCTGCGAGATCGGAAAGCGCCTCGGACAGTTCCGTCGGCAGGCCCGAGGGATCGAGCAGGCGGCCGACTTCGGCGGAGGCGAGAAGACCGGCGACGATGGCGCCGAGGTCGCGCGGGCCGCCGCGATCAAGCGCCAGGCGGGACAGTGCGCGCGGCATGTCGGGCACGCGTTTCAGGGCATCGCGCAGGCGGTCGACCAGC
>JARXAQ010000364.1 GCA_029865825.1 Rhizobium sp. | reverse complement strand
CGAACGGTCGGGATAATCCTGGCTACCCAATGCAAAGTGGGCGAGCGACGGCGGCTGGCAGCCTGCCTCGACAAACGCGAACTTCGCTTCCGTCTTTTCCGGGGTCAGCGGCGCGCCGGTGTGGAAGCCAATCCAGCCGGGCAGTGCGGACTTCGACAGAGCCGAGCTCAACCAGACCGGCGTGTCATGATCGCACAGCGTCAGAAGCAGCGCGCCGGCCGCCGCACCGAGCGGGGAGGGGGGCGCGACGCGCGGCAGGACGGAGCCGAGGGTGCCGGGTCGTGCCATGGCGTCCATCAGGGCTCGGAACACCGTCTGGGCATCGAAGACGGCATCGGCAAAGCCGCCGACCAGGCTTTCTGTCGTCTGGGTCATCAGTCTTCTCCCCTGACCATCGTGAAGAAATCCACCTTCGTGGCGGCCGTCTCCTCGCGCGTCTGGCGCGCCTCGTCTTCGAGGCGCGCTGTGATGTCGGAGAAGAGCCCGGCCTCGAGTGCGGCGAGTGCAGACGCATCCTGCGCCAGCGCATCAATCAGCGCTGCGAGTGTCGCCGCCTTGCGATCGGTGCCGAGGCGGTAGCCATGACCGACCCGGCCGTCGGTCAGGCGAATGCTGGCCCGGCTCATCGTGGCCTCGCCAAGATTGAAGGGGGCACCGCCACCGCCGATCCGGCCACGGATCATGACGAGGCCGGTTTCGGGACCGCGCAAGACGGCATGATCGGGGATATCGCCGAGGCCGGCGAGTGCCGCCTCGAGCTCTGGCCTTGTGGCGCGGGCGAGCAGATCGACGATCCGCTTGGGGGCCGGCATCTCGGCCATTTCAGTCTGCAGGGCTCTGTCCATCGACAATCCTCATAATGTCTATTAATATAGACAACCATACAAGTTACTGTATGATTAGTGTCGGGGCGTGACAAGGGTGTGACAGGGGCGGGCAAAAAAGCATGATTCAGAAACAGAAGGGGGTGTCGCTCTGGCGGCAGATCTCCGACCGCATCAGGGCCAATATCGCAGCCGGCCTCTATGACGCGACCGACATGCTGCCGGCCGAAACGGCGCTGGCGCAGGAGTTTGGGGTCAACAGGCACACGGTGAGGGCGGCTCTCGCGGCGCTCGCGCAGGAGGGGATCGTCAAGGCATCGCAAGGGCGCGGCACGATGATCGAGCGGCGCGACAAATTCGATTTCCCGATCGGCCGCAGGACGCGTTTCACCGAAGGCATAGGCGATCAGGCGCGTGATCTGAAAGGCGTGCTGCTCGCATCACAGACGGAGGCCGCACCGGTGGAGGTGCAAAAACGTCTGGGGCTCAATCCTGGCGACATCGTGCTGCGGCTCGACGGTGTGCGCCGGGCCGATGGGCGCGCCGTCTCGCGTTCGACCATGTGGTTTCCCGCCGACCGCTTCGCCGGCATCGATGAAGCCTTCGCCGAAACCGGCTCGATCACAAAGGCGCTCGCCCGCTTCGGCATCGACGATTACTTACGTGATTTCACCGAAATCTCGGCGGTGCATGCCGAGCCGGATGACGTGGCGAGCCTGGAGCTGACGCCCGGCGCCATCGTGCTCGTCACGCGCGCCCTCAACACCGACACGGCGGGCCAGCCGATCCAGTATGCGATTACGAGGTTTCCCGCCGATCGGGTGCAGTTCACCATTCGCAGTTGATCTGGCAAAAGCGGGCGAGGGGAGGGCTCCTCGCCGTGGCGACCGCTCAGCAGCCGCGACGGTTGAGCGCGACGGAATAGACGCTGGTCGAGGCGGTGATGAACAACACGTGTTTGTGCCGTCCGCCGAAGCAGACATTGGAGACGGTCTGCGGCACGAGGATCTTGCCGAGCAGCCGGCCATCGGGGGCGATGCAGTGAACGCCGTCGCCGGCCGAGGACCAGAGATTGCCGTCCTGATCGACACGCATGCCGTCGGCGCAGCCGGGTGCGATCACATGGAAGACATCTCCGCCCGACAGAGACCAGTCTGAACCGACGTCGAAGGCCCGAATATGTCTCGGATCCTGGGTGAAGATGCGGCCGGTATCGGCGACGTAAAGCCGCTTTTCGGCGGGGCTGAAACAAAGCCCGTTCGGGCCGTTGAAGTCGGTCAGGACTGCCTTCATCGCGCCATCGGGATCGACGCGGTAGACATTGCAGGGAAGCTCCTGCTCAGACTTTGTCCCCTCGTAATCCATCGAGATGCCGTAATGCGGATCGGAGAACCAGATCGCACCATCCGAGGCGACGATCACGTCGTTGGGCGAGTTCAGCCGCTTGCCTTCAAAACTGTCCGCGATCACCGTGATCGAGCCGTCAATCTCCGTGCGCGTCACCCGCCGCCCGCCATGTTCGCAGGTAATCAGCCGGCCCTGCCGGTCACGGGTATTGCCATTGGAAAAATTGGAAGGGGAACGGAAGACACTCGTGCCGACATCGGGAATCCAGCGATACATGCGGTTGTTCGGGATGTCGGAAAAGACGAGGCAGTTCAAATCACCGAACCAGACGGGGCCCTCAACCCAGTCGAAGCCGGTCGCGATTTCCTTGACCGGCGCATTGCCGAGCACATAGGTGGAAAAGATCGGATCGACGACTTCGAAGAATGCCATTGCGATTGCCTCCCGCATGCGTACATGGTCTGATATCGATAACATAAACGGCTTTTGCCGCAAGCAGGAGAGAGACCGAGATGAGCTTTACACAGGAAAGCGCCCGCCTGACGGATGCCGGCGTGCTCGCCATGCAGTCGGCCGCGATCGAGGCTGCATCCAGCATGGGCCAGCCGCAATGCATCGTCATCGTCGATCCGAGCGGTGTGGTCCTAAGCTCATTCCGGATGGCAGGCTCGCGCTTCCTGTCCTTGAAGAGTGCGCTGGCCAAGGCCCGCACGGCCGCCTCGATCAACGGTCCGAGCGCCAGCATTCCCGAGCATGCCCGCCTGCTTCTGGCCGGCGCCACGCAAGGGGCGGTGACAGGCCTCAAGGGTGGACTTCCGATCCGCATCAAGGGCGCGCTCGTCGGCGCCATCGGCGTCGGTTCCGGCTCGGGAGAGCAGGACGAGGTGGTCGCTCAGGCGGCGCTGGCTGCGATCGGCGCTGAAGCTCTGTGAACTCGACGATCTGCCCAATAGACTAAATATGTCGAGGCGACGGAGGGAGCAGGTTCCGCCGCCTCGATTTTTGTCAGCCCCTGATCACGCCGCCGAAAACGTGATCTGCGCCTTCATCGCCCGGCTGCGATCCGAGGCGATCTCGAAGGCCGAGATGGCATCAGACAGCGGCACGGTATGGGTGATCAGCGGCTTGACGTCGATCAGGCCCTTGCGCATCAGCTCGACCCCTGTCGCGAACTCCTCGTGGAAGCGGAAGGAGCCGCGCAGCTCCAGTTCCTTCGCGGTGATCGCCATCATCGGCAGGCTCATGTCACCGCCGAGACCGAGCTGGACGATGACGCCGCGCGGGCGAAGCGCCGCGATCCCGCCGGCAAGTGCTGCCGCTGCCCCCGAGCATTCATAGAGCACATCGAAGGTGCCCTTGTCGGCCGAATAGGCGGCCAGGGCCTCGGGCTCATCCTTCGTATTGATCACCCGGTCGGCGCCGGCGGCTTTTGCCATGGCGAGTGTGAAGTCCGAGAGATCGGTCGCGACGATTTCCTTCGCACCCGCCCGTCTTGCGGACAGGATCGACAAGACGCCGATCGGACCGCAGCCCGTGACAAGCACGCGTTTGCCCAGCATTTCACCGGCACGGCGCGTCGCATGCAGCGTCACCGCCAGCGGTTCGGCCATGGCGGCTTCGCCGGCCGACAGGCCGTCAGCCGCGACGCACTGGATTGCATCGGCCACCAGGCTCTCCCGGAACGCGCCCTGGATATGGGGGAAAGGCATGGCGCTGCCGTAAAAGCGCATGTTGAGGCACTGGTTGTGCAGCCCCTCCTGGCAATAGCGGCAGCTGCGGCAGGGCCGCGACGGTGAGACCGCAACCAGCTGGCCGACCTCCAGTCCCGTGACGCCAGCGCCAAGCTCTTCAACGATAGCGGACACTTCGTGGCCAAGAATCATTGGCTCCTTCAGACGGACAGCACCGAAGCCACCATGATTGTAGTAATGCAGGTCACTGCCGCAGATCCCGCCGGTGGCGAGCCGCAAACGCACTTCTCCGGGGCCAGGGGCGGCGTCGGATGTTTCCTCGATGCGGACATCCTTGGCAGCATGGGCGACGATGGCTTTCATCTCACAGATCCTTACAGAACAGGCGTCGGCAGGGGATTGCCGGCGAAATGGGCGGTCAGATTGTCGCGCACGAGCTTGCCCATCGCCTGGCGGGTCTCGATCGTGCCGGAGGCGTGATGCGGCTGAACGAGCACGTTGTCGAGCGTCAGGAACCGCGGATTGAGCTTCGGCTCGCCTTCGAAGACGTCGAGGGCAGCCGAGCCGAGCACACCGCTTTCCAGGGCGTCCAGGAGGGCCTCCTCATCGATATTCGAGGCGCGCGAAATGTTGATCAGCATGCCCTCGGCCCCAAGCGCTGCAATGACCTCGCGCCCAACGATGTGGCGGGTATCAGCCGAGGCTGCAAGCGTGACAAAGAGGAAATCCGAGCGTTCGGCAAGCTTCACTGGATCGGCAATAAACTCCATGCCCTCGGCAAACGACTTCGGCCCGACATCGCTATAGGCGATTTCCATGTCGAAACCCTTCAACCGCTTGGCCACCTCGAAGCCGATGCGGCCAAGGCCGAGCACGCCGGCGCGGCGACCCCAGACTCGGCGCTTCAGCGGGTAAAGGCCCTTGGCGGCCCAGCTGCCGTCCTTCACCCAGGTTTCGGCGCCAATCATACCGCGCGACTGGCAGAGCATCATGGCGACGCCCAGGTCGGCCACGTCATTGGTCAGGACGTCAGGTGTGTTGGTGACACGGATGCCGTGCTCGCGGCAGGCGGCGAGATCGACGGCATCGTAGCCGACGCCATAGACAGAGATGATTTCGAGATTGGGGCAGGCTTCGATCATCGCTCTGTTCGCGCCGAGTTCGCCGCGTGTCGCAATGCCCCGGATCTCAGGTCCGACCTTGGAAAGAAGACCAGCCTTGTCTTCGGCCTCGAAATAGCGATGCACGGCAAAGGCAGCGTTGAGCGGCTCCTCGTCCCATTGCGGGTAGGGACCTATCTGCAGAATACTGGGTTTCGTCATTGTCGGCTCCTCCCGGGGAAATGGCTTGACAGTTTATGTTATCGATAACATAAACGCGGTCTGAGGTGCTTGTCGAGACAAAATATGGAGGAAACCATGTCGCTCAAACTATTCGATCTGAACGGTCGCCGCGCCCTGGTCACCGGCTCATCACAAGGCATCGGCCTCGCCCTTGCCAAGGGTCTCAGCGACGCCGGCGCTGAGATCGTGCTCAATGGTCGCGATCCAGCAAAGCTTGCCGAGGCTGCCTCGCAATTTGCAAAACCCGTCCAGATCCTGACTTTCGACGTGACCGATCATGCGGCCGCCCGCAGCGCAATCGACGGGTTTGAGGCCGAACACGGCGCGATCGACATCCTCGTCAACAATGCCGGCATGCAGCATCGTGGGCCGCTAGAGGAGTTCCCCGAAGACGCCTTCGAGCGGCTTTTGAAGACCAATATCTCCAGCGTCTTTAATGTCGGCCAGGCGACTGCGCGCCACATGATCAAGCGCGGCCGCGGCAAGATCATCAATATCGCCAGCGTTCAGACCGCACTCGCCCGCCCTTCGATCGCGCCCTACACCGCGACCAAGGGTGCCGTCGGCAACCTGACCAAGGGCATGGCGACGGACTGGGCAAAATACGGGCTGCAATGCAATGCCATTGCACCAGGCTATTTCGACACGCCGCTGAATGCCGCCCTCGTCGCCGATCCGGAATTCTCCGCCTGGCTGCAAAAGCGCACACCTGCCGGTCGCTGGGGCAAGGTCGAGGAACTGGTCGGCGCCTGTATCTTCCTGTCGTCCGATGCCTCCTCCTTCGTCAACGGGCATATCCTCTATGTCGACGGCGGCATCACGGTCTCGCTGTGAGATGTTGAGGAACCGCAAATTCATCGTCATGGGCGTCGCCGGAAGCGGCAAGTCGTCGGTGGGGGCGGCGCTCGGCTCCGCCATGGGCGCGCCTTACATCGACGGTGACGATCTGCATTCGGCCGAGAATATCGCCAAGATGAGTGCCGGCATTGCGCTGACCGATTATGATCGCTGGCCGTGGCTTACAAAAATCGGCGAGACGCTGGCCGGACATCCCGGCACGATCCTGGTCGGCTGTTCCGCGCTGAGACGCACTTACCGCGACCTCATCCGGAAGGCGGCCGGTGCGCCGGTCACCTTCATCCATTGTGCCGGCAGCCGGGCGCTGATCGCGGAGCACATGGCAAAACGGCCGGGGCATTTCATGCCGACGTCGCTGCTCGACAGCCAGTTTGCAGCACTCGAACCGCCGGGTGGTGACGAGATCGCGATCACGCTGGATATCTCAACGCCGCTGCTCGATCTCGTGGCCAAGACCATGACGCAATTGTTGGAGGACCGCATATGACCCTGAAGATCGCCCTGATCGGGGCTGGCGCCATGGGCGGCGCCATCGGCACGCGACTGGTCAAGACCGGCAATGCGCTTGTAGTCTTTGATCTCGATCCGGAGAAAGTGGCGGCCCTCACCACACTCGGAGCGACATCCGCAGCCTCTGCCGCAGAAGCGGCCTCAGTCTCCGACTATGTGATCCTCAGCCTCAACGCGCCGAAAATCGTCAGGGCCGCCGTGCTGGGCAAAGGCGGCGTTGCCGATGGCGCACGTCCGGGCACATTGATCATCGACATGTCCTCGATCGATCCAGAGGCGACGAAGGAAATTGCGGCGGACGCGGCGGAGCGCGGGCTGCGCTGGGTCGACAGTCCGCTTTC
>JARXAQ010000161.1 GCA_029865825.1 Rhizobium sp. | reverse complement strand
GTCTCGTGCTCCGCCCCGTGTCCGTGAACGGGTGCATTGCCGGCGACCTTCAGCATCAGCCAAGGCGTGACGATGACCGCGACGAAGAAGGAAAAGACCATTGCGGCCGATGCATTGGCCGGAATGGGGCTCATATAGGGGCCCATCATGCCGGAAACGAAGAGCATGGGAAGCAGTGCGGCGACCACGGTCAGCGTCGCGACGATTGTGGGATTGCCGACCTCGGCGACGGCCTCGATGGCGCTGCGGCGGCGCGAGCGGTTGTCGCTCATGCCCCAGTGGCGGGCGATGTTTTCGATCACGACGATGGCGTCGTCGACCAGAATGCCGATCGAGAAGATCAGGGCGAACAGCGAGACACGGTTGAGCGTATAGCCCATCAGCCAGGAGGCAAAGAGCGTCAGGAGTATGGTGACGGGGATAACGATGGCGACGACAAAAGCTTCACGGCGCCCGATCGCCAGCCACACCAGGGCGATGATCGAAACCGTTGCGAGGCCAAGATGATAGAGCAGCTCGTTGGCCTTGTCGTTGGCGGTCGCGCCATAGTCGCGCGTCACCTCCACGCCAATCCCGTCCGGGATCAGCTTGCCCTTCAGGGCCTCGACGCGTTGCATGACGGCTTCGGCGACGACGACGGCATTGGCGCCGGCCCGTTTGGCGATTGCCAGGGTCACCGCCGGGCTGCGTTCAATCGTGTCTTTGTCCTTGCTCAGGGTCGAGACCAGGGCATCGCTGGTGTCGGAGGCGAAGGCTATGGTCGCGACATCCCGGACATAGACGGGTCTGCCGTCACGTGCCGTCAGCAGGAGGTTGCCAATCTCTGCCGGGGTCGAGAGCGTGGCGCCCGCCATCACGTCGATCTGGCGGCCTGCGTCACGGACCTCGCCTGACGGTGCGGCCGAGTTGGCGCCGCTCACTTTGGCTGCAAGTTGCTGCAGCGTGATGCCATAGAGTGCCAGACGTACGGGTTGCGGCGAAACGCGAAGGATCTCGTTGGTTTCGCCGACCAGATAGGTGAGCCCGACGTCATCGACCTTGGCAATCTCATTGCGCACTTCTCGTGCGATCCGGGTCAGGTCGTTGGCCGACACGTGGTCTCCGGCGCCTGTGTTGGGATGGAAGGTCAAGGTTGCAATGGCGACGTCGTCGATGCCGCGGCCGACCACCTTCGGCTCGGCGATGCCAACCGGGATGCGGTCCATGTTGGCGCGGATCTTGTCGTGAACCCTGAGCACGGCGGCATCCGGCGACGTGCCGACGAGGAAGCGTGCAGTGACGACAACCTGGTTGTCCATCGAGCGCGAATAGATGTGCTCGACGCCGTTGATGCTTTTGACGATCGTCTCCAGCGGCTCGGTGATCAGCTTTTCCGCATCGTCGGCCCTCAGGCCCGGTGCCTGGACGGTGATATCTACCATCGGGACAGATATCTGCGGCTCTTCCTCGCGCGGCAGCGACCACAGGGCGACCAGGCCGAAGGCGAGTGCTGCGATGAGGAAAAGCGGCGTCAGCGGTGAATTGATGAAGAAGCGGGTGAGATTGCCGGCAATGCCGAGATGCGCCATCGGCGCGTCATCGGTTTGCGGATTTTTAGCGTTCTGCTTGATCGGATCCGTCATGGCGTCACCACGATGTCGCCTTCCTTCAGGCCGGACAGGATTTCGACTGATGCCTTGCCTTCGTGATCGATCGGCTCCCCGGCGAGTACGGCGCGCTGCGCGGTGCCGTCGTTCTGCTTGACGGTGACGAAATCGACGCCGGCATGGGTAGTCACGGCTGCGGCCGGCACCAGGATTGCACTCCGTTCGCCGACAGGAAGTTCGACCAGAACGCGGCCGCCGACGAATTTTGAGTCGAGGTTCTCCACTTCGACATCGGCCGTTACCCGTCCGCCCTCGATCAATGGGTAGATCTTGGCGAGGGTGCCGGTCAGGGGGGTGCCGGCTGCATCGATGCTGATGGCGGCGCCCTGACGGAGATCCTGTGCATGGCGCTCGGGGATGGCCAGCCGGAGGAAGAGGCCTCCGCCCGCAATGTCGGCGATGGTCTCCCCAGCCATGACCACGGCACCCGTGGTGGCCGGCACCGTGATCACTCGTCCGGATGCGGGCGCGATCACGGCGCCCTCTGCCGATTGCTGCACGATCACGGAGCGCTGGGCCTCAGCCGTGCCGATTTGGTTGGCGATCACGTCTGCCTGGGTCCGCAACTGGTCGAGACGCTGCGTGCTGGCAGCGCCGCTGCGGACGAGGCGGTCGGCGCGATCAAGTTCAGCTCTCGCATCCTTGAGGGATGCCTGAAGCCCGAGCAATTGCGCATCGATCGCCTTGATCTGGAAATCGAGCTTGTCGTCCTTGATCTTCGCGATCACGTCGCCGGCTTTGACGACGTCTCCCTCGGTGACTTTCACGACCGTTATACTGCCGCTCAGCCTAGCGCGGGCGGTCACGCTGTTGCGTGGCTGTATCTGGCCGTAGACGGCCTTCATGTCCGCGATCGTCACGGGCTTGATCGTGATCTCGGACGCATAAGCCGCGGCAATGGCGCTGGCTGAGAGGGCAGCAGACAGGAAGATCAGGTAGGGGACGTTCATCGACGATACCTCAGAAGGCTGTGCCCGGACGAATGCCGAGTTTGCGGAAGACCGTGGCCGCCGGGCAGAACCCGGTGAAGGCGGACTGGATCAGGTTCACGCCGATGAAGACGGTAAACCAGACGAAACCCGGATGGACGAAATGGGTCAGAAGCACGGATGCCAGGACCATAAAACCGGCAAAGGCGAGGACGGCGCGATCAATCGACATGTCTTTCTCCATTAAATTCGTATCTACGATGTTATGTATATAATGGAGTTGATGAAGTCAATGCGAATAATGTCTCCATCCTGATGGGCGGTTGGCCTTGAGGGCTATGCCTCAATCGGCGCAAGTGTCTGTTTTGCAGAAACTTTCGTAGAGGGTGCCGATCACGGCACGTGCCGGCGCGCTCTCGATCCTGTACCAGATCGTCTGGCCGTCGCGGCGGCCGGCGATGATCTTCTCTCGACGCAGCAAAGCCAGGTGCTGCGAAACCGTGCTGTCACGAATCCCGAGAAACTCGGCAAGTTGTCCCACCGAGTGTTCGCCGTCCGAGAGCCGGCAGAGGATGAGGAGACGGTACCGATTGGACAGCGACTTCAGTAGCTCGCTCGCCATGTCGGCGCCGGATTTCATGGATTCGGCATCTATCTTCATAGATACGAACATAAATCCAATCCTTGGATATTCAAGCCCGCTGCGTCGCCGTGTGTTGCCACGGGATAAACGAGTGCCCTTGTGGCTGGAGGAGGCTCATTTGATTGCCTTGATGTATACATGGGGTCACGCGGAATAGCGCACGCCCGCTCCTGACAGGAGGTTTTGCCAATATGAATTGACATTCTGTATACAGGATGGCTGAATATCCGCATCTGAGGAGGAAGCAGATATGTCGAACCCCATCTTTCCATTGAATGCGTGGTATGCCGCCGCCTATGACGTTGAACTGAAGCGCGCGCTTTTGGCGCGAACTATCTGCAACAAGTCGGTCGTGCTCTATCGCAAGGAAAACGGCACGGCGGTGGCGCTGGCGGATGCCTGTTGGCACAGGCTTGTGCCCTTGTCGCTCGGGAGGCTCGAGGGCGACAATGTCATCTGCGGCTATCATGGCCTCGAATATGATGAGACGGGTCGCTGCGTCTACATGCCGTCGCAGGAGACCATCAATCCGTCGGCCTGCGTCAAATCCTATCCGATCGCCGAGAAGCACCGCTTCGTCTGGATCTGGCCAGGCGATCCGGCACTGGCCGATCCTGCGCTGATCCCGGACATGCACTGGAACCAGGATCCCGACTGGGCCGCCGACGGCAAGCTCATCGAGGTGAAATGTGATTACCGTCTGGTGGTCGACAACCTGATGGACCTGACGCATGAGACCTTCGTGCACGGCTCCTCGATCGGCAACCGGGAAGTCGCCGAGGCACCCTTCGAGGCCAGCCATTCGGACCGCTTTGCCTACATCACCCGCTGGATGGAAGACATCGACCCGCCACCCTTCTGGCGCAAGCAGTATGGCAAGCCGGGTCGGGTCGATCGCTGGCAGATCATCCGCTTCGAAGCGCCCTGTACCGTCACCATCGACGTCGGCGTGGCGGAAGCCGGGTCCGGTGCGCCGCAGGGCGATCGGTCGAAGGGTGTCAACGGCTATGTGCTCAATACGATCACGCCGTCGACGGACAAGACCTGTCTTTATTTCTGGGCCTTTGCCCGGAATTACGACCTGAAGAACCAGACCCGGACCCACGAGTTGCGCGAGGGTGTCGCCGGCGTGTTCCGAGAGGACGAAGAGGTTTTGGAGGCGCAGCAGCGGGCGATCGACGCCAATCCGGATCACCAGTTCTACAATCTCAACATCGATGCAGGCTCGATGTGGGCGCGCAAACTCATCGACCGGATGATCGATGCCGAGCAAGGGCGTTCTGCCCGACCACACGTGGAGGCGGCAGAATAATCATGGAGGCGGGAACAGACGCCGTACCGAAACAGCAGACACTGAAGGCCCTGTCGGGCCTGCGCGACCTGCTGTTGAAGGGGGAGATCGAACCGGGTGAGCGGCTGTCGGAAGTGGCTTTGTCGGCGCGGCTGCAGGTGTCACGCACGCCGCTGCGGGCTGCTCTGCAGAAGCTGGAGCAGGAGGGGCTGGTCACGCTCATTCCGTCCGGCGGTTATTCGGTCCGATCCTTCACCCGTCATGATGTCATCGACGCGATCGAACTGCGCGGCGTGCTCGAAGGCACCGCAGCACGGCTGGCGGCGGAACGCGGCGTTGCGCCGCTCAGATTGCACGCGATCACGGAGGTGGTCGAAACGCTTGACGGTGTGGTGACGACGGATCCGCTGGCGATGGATTTCGATCGGTATGAGGCGCTGAACAGCCGGTTCCACTGGTTGCTCGCCGATCTGTGCGGCAGCGAAGTTCTGCGGCGCGAGATCGAGCGCATGACGAGCCTTCCGTTCGCAAGCCCGAATGCCTTCGTGAATACCGAGGTGAGCGTGCCGGCGTTTCATCGCAGTCTGTTGGTCGCCCAGGCGCAACACAAAGCCATCGTCTCAGCCATCGCGCTCAGGGAGGGTGCGCGGGCAGAGGCGCTGGCACGCGAGCATGCGCGTCTGGCGAGACAGAACCTCGATTATGTTCTGCAGGAGCAACCAGATCTGCGCACCAAGGTGCTGGCGCTCGCATTGATGTCGGGATGACGGCCGTCGGAAATACGGCTTGTTCTGATGGTTTGGAGGAGGAGGACCCATGCGGTCTAAACTGGAATGGCGCCGGGCTGTCGTGACTGTGATCGAGACGCCGGCTGAGGATGTGAGAGCCGTCACCTTTGCCGTCGATGGCTTGAGGGGTGGGTTCGATCCGGGCTCGCACACCAATATCAAGGTTACGATCCGTGGCGAGCCGGCGTTGCGCACCTATACGGTGATCCCGAGTGCCCCCGGAACACTCAAGATCGCGGTGAAACTGCATCCGAACAGCCGGGGCGGCTCAGCCTTCGTCTGGCAATTGCAACCGGGTGACGAGACCGAGATGACGGAACCGGAAAACCGGTTCGAGCTCTCCTGGCGTGCGTCGCACTATCTGCTCGTCGCAGGCGGTATCGGCATTACCCCGATCTACGGCATGGCCCGTGCCCTGTCGGCACGAGGCCAATCGATCCGTCTTCTGTATGCCGCCCGCAGCCGCAGCCAGATGCCGTTCATCGACGACCTGGCGAACCTGGCTGGCCGCGACCTGCAGACGGTCGTGCAGGACGAGGGCCAAGCGCTCGATCTTGCGGCAGAATTCGCCGCCCTTCCGGCGGATGGCGAGGTCTACATCTGCGGGCCGCATGGCTTGCTGGAGGCGGCCCGGACCCTTTGGACGGAGAGCGGACGGCCGATGAGCCGGCTGCGCTTTGAAGTCTTCGGCGATAGCGGTCGGTTTATCGAGCAGCCATTCGAGGTGGAGGTTGCAGGCACCGGGCGTCGCGTCAGCGTGCGGGCCGACGAGACCATGCTGGATGCCTTGATGGAGGCGGGCGTCGACATGGTCTATGACTGTCGGCGGGGCGAATGCGGCTTGTGTGCGGTCGGCATCGTGGAAGCAACTGCCGTCATCGACCATCGCGACGTGTTCTTCTCGAGCGAGGAGCGACATGCGGCCGCCAAGATGTGTGCCTGTGTCTCGCGGGTCTGCGGCGGGACAGTGGTGATCGATACAGGCTATCGGCGCGAAGCAGCGGCCTGACGTGATGTGCACCCGCCATCCCTCGCCTCGATCACGGAATAATTTTGGATCCGGTGCTATTCAAGGTGAAATTTAGAAATTCATTAAGTGCTGGTGGGTAGAGTGACCACAGTTGCACACTATAAGGTAACATCCGGCTGTGTCGCGTTGCCGGAGCCATCGATAGACAGGGAAAGCGTCCCTAGCTTCCCGCGGGAGGACCCCAGATGAATACGTCGAATGCCGCAGATGCGCTTGAAATCATTGCGTTTCGCCTTCACCAACAGGAATTCTGCGTGAAGACAACCTCTATCCGCGAAATCCGTGGTTGGGCTCCGGTCACGCCCATTCCCCATTCTCCTTACGAAGTTCTCGGCGTGATGAACCTGCGTGGGACGGTCATTCCAATCGTCGACCTGGCCGTCAAGCTGGGCATGCCGGCCGCACAGGCGACCGAGCGCAGCGCCGTTGTCGTGACCGAGGTGAACGGCATGACCGTCGGTCTGCTGGTCGATGGCGTTTCTGACATCCTGACCGTAGCTGGCAGCACACTGCAGCCGCTGCCGGCGGCGACCGGTCCGAGTGCGGCTTTCTCCGACGGCATCATCGCCCACGACAAGAGCATGATCTGCTTCCTCAGCCTGGAGCGCATGTTCGGTGAAGACGATCCGTCTTCCTGGGGCATGGCAGCCTGATCCTTCCGGCTGGCGGGGCTTCCGCCAGCCTTCCACCCCCTCACCGAGGGCGGTGCGCGCGGTCCGACCGCATCGTCATACTTCATTTGCCATGGTGACGAAAAGAGAGACCACCCAGGGGGTGCGCTCACGAAGAATTGCGACTTTTTAAAGATTTGGGGTGCAAATCTCCTCGCATGGCGCTTTCGTAATTCCCATCTTTGGCGCAAGATGACGTCGGAGGAATATCGTGGCTTCTCAATCCCCGAATACGCAGACGGAAGAGCTTCTCGGACGCCTCAAAGAGGCGCTCTCCGGTACGCATGGTCGTGAGTTTTCCACCGATGCCGTGCGCACGCTGGTGTCGCTCGAAGTCGCCGAGTGGAAGGACGACTGTCAGCCGCAGCCGACAGCCGCGACCGTTGGCGGCAATGCACCGCTCATCAACCACCGTATCCGACTGTCGTCGGAGTGATGCCAGCCATCAGTTTTGCGCCGTTATGGTGCAACTGACCCGGCGCCCCTCGTAAAGGGCCGTCTGATTGCCGCCGAGCTTCGAATTGGTCAGCGGGCGGAACGCGTCGAAGTCCTTTTCGACAGCCAGATCATTGCTCAGCGCGACATACGGCTCCAGCCAGGCAATTGACGACAGGTTCGCCTTCATTCCCGGCTTGATCGTCTGGCTTTTGCCGTTGATCTTTTGCACGATCGTCGGATCCTTGACCGCATCGATTGAGAAGCGGGCCATGACCTGCAGCTTGTCGAGATCCACCCCGCCCTTGCCATAACCTGCATCGCAGAGCCTCGACACCGACGCCACCAATGGCGTCATGGCATGCAGCTGGTAGTGCAGGGCATACCGCATGCGGTTCATTTCGAGTGGCAGGCTGCCGTCTGGCGAAGCGCCCTCGATCATGGTGCGGTTGCTCATGATCGCCCAATCCAGGAGTTCGCGGTTCTCGGTGAGGATGCCGACTTCCCCAACGGCCAGGCTCGCCCAGGCCCGCAGGTTGTTGCGCGCCGCGCCTTTGGTCGCCTCGTTGTCAAAGAAGTAGACCGTTTCGCGTGCCCGCTTCAACAGCCAGGCCTCGATCGTGCGCTGTTTGTCGCCCAGTCCCGGAACCTGGTTGCGTACCTCGGCATAAGCGATGGCAATGCCGCCGACACGGGAGGGAACCGACAACTTCGCGTTGGGCGTTCGCATCTCGTTCAAGGCGTCGGCCTTGGCCCATGTGTAGACGTTGTCGATGACACAGCGCTGGTATAGGCGGCGCGTGACGAGGTCCTTCTCGGCACTCGCCCGCGAGACTTGCTTGGACAGGTCCTGAATGAACTTGTCGATCGGCTTCAGCGCCTTGGTTACGGCTGCATCGGACTCTTCGTCGATGTCCGAGCGGGACTTCGATGCGGCCTCGTAACGACTGCCGAAGCCGAGGCTCATCACCGGCTTCGGTGCCGGAAAACAGGTTTCCTTGGCCGCCTGGGCAGTGGTGGCACCACCGATCATGGTGCCGAAGAAAACCAGCGACGTCGCCGCGATCAGGGTGAGCCTGTGTCGGTTGCAATACGTCAAATGATCAACCCTCCGTTCCTGCATTGTTGAGTTTCAGGACATAGGCGGCCTGCGGAAATCCTGCTTCGGCCGCCTTGGCCATCCAGTGTTGCGCGGCATCCAGTGCCGGCTTCGTCCCTGAGCCGTAGGCATAGGCCTGCGACAGGAGGAACATGGCTTCACCATCCCCGGCTTCCGCGGCTTTTTTCAGCCAGTCGAAGGATTCAAAGACGGCCTTGCTGTCTTTCGGAGCGTCGCGGAGCAGTTTTGCGAGTTCGCGCATGGCGACCGGCTGACCCATCTCTGCCGATATCCGGTAGAGGTTCGGGATGTCGATGCGCTGCGACACGATGCGACGGATCTCCGGCTTCATGTTCGCCAGCATCACCAGTTTCTCAGGCACGGTTGCCGGTTCCGAGCGTGAGACGAGATCGACGAAAATGTTGCTGGCCTTGTTTGGATCATAGGCCGTGCCGGTGTTGTCGGCATAGTGCTTGACCAGGCGATAGAAGGCGGCCGGCTCGCCAGCGTCACGGGCTTCGGTGTAGAGGCCGAGGGCGGTGTTCTGCATGTCCGGCGCATTGAGCGCCATGTAGATGTCGCCGATCTTCACCTTCCGCCACGGATCATCGCCTGCAATATGCGCAGCGATCGTCAGCCAATGGCCGGTATCCTCCGGCTGATGACGCAGGGCGAATTCGGCCAGCGCCATGCTGTCGTCATAGTCGCAACCCTGTGTCGCGACGGCGCGGTCGTAGTAGAGCTTGCGGTCGGCGTCGGTCGCTGCGGTCTCCGCCAGGAGGAGCTGGGCCGCCATGTCGCCACGCTCGCGCATGATCTCCGCATAGGTGGCGAGCGGGGATGACAGCGGGTTGAGATCGCCGCCCTCCACTTCCTCCAGAAGCTTGACTGCACGGCCCGACCCGCTTTGCGCCAGCGGCGAGAGGATTTCACGGGCGAGGGCCATGCTTTCGGCGTCGCCAGAATAGTTCTTCACCAGGAAGCGGGCAAAGCTCAGGCCTGCATCGACCGTCATGCCTTCGCCACTCAGCTGAATGGTGCGCCTCGCCTCGTTGACCTGGCCCTTTTCAAGGTTCTGCTTGAACTCGAGCAGGGCAGCCTCAACCGTCGCGCCACGGCGAACCTCTGCGCGCTCGGCCCAGAATTTGAGCACCTGGTCAGAATAGCCGGCCCCCTTCAGATAACGCTGATAGAGCGCCAGGGCGCTGGCGCGGCCATAAAGCGCCTGGGTCTGGATTGCGGCGATGACCAGCGGATCCTTGAGCGCGGGAAGCTGATCGATCTGTTCCGGGGCGAGATCCAGCGTCTTGTTGCCTGCGCCCATCTCGATGTTGGACCAATAATCGGCTGCCGAAAGATCGGGACCGGTCGGATCGATGCAGAGATACACGCGTTGCAGTTTGGCGATGGCGTTGATTTCGCCGTTGATGTGAATGGCGCTGGTGAACAGGTCCGTCGAGCGAGCAATGGTCGGGGGGGTGAGGTCCGACCGCAGCAGAAGTTCCGCCAGATCAATGCCGCCTTCGATGTCGCCCCGTTCGACGGCTTCCTCGAGCAACGGCCGCACGGTCGGATCCGACTTCCAGATGCCGTCTCGCGCCTGGATCACGCGGGCAAGGCGGGTGAAGGCCCAGGCCGGCGGATCGTCGCGCTCGATCAAGTGGTGCAGGATCTGTTCATAGGCGGCGGCATCCTGCGGGGACGTGTCCTTGGTCTGTTCCAGCAATTGCGCCTGCTTGATCAGGCCGGCCTGGTTGCCCTGCTGTTCGGCCGTCTTGAAATATTCGAAGGCTTTCTGTCGGTCCTGCGGCACGAGCGCGCCTTCCGCATAAAGGCGGCCCATTTCGAGAATGGCGGACATGTTGCCGCCGTCCGCGGCCATCTTCAGATATTTGACGAGGACGTCGTTGTCCTTGACCACCTTCTCGCTGAGGAGATTGTATTCGGCCACTTTCCAGGCTGCCGTCGTGTCGCCGAGATCGGCGGCGAAGCGGTACCATGCGACACTCAGATTCGGGTCCTGGACGACGATCTGGCCGCCGTCATATTCGCGCGCCACTCGGCCAATGCGGTCGCAGATGCCTTCATCCAGAACGCCGATCATCGTGCCGAAGGCCATGTTGACGGCCAAATCCGGCTCGATCTGCCACCCGTCGATCTGTTCGCCAGCCTTGGACATCCGGGCGAGGTCGAGGATGGCGTCGGAATTTCCGCCGTAAGCGGCGTCGACCTTTAGCTTCAGGCCCGCCTTTCGGTCTGCGGTGATGCCCTTTCCGTCGATCAGATAGTCGGCGAGCGTGTTCAGCGAACCCGCCGGATGACCGGGTATGGACAGGAGTTTCTGCACCAATCCGTCGCGACTTACCTGGTCGG
This sequence comes from Rhizobium sp., assembly GCA_029865825.1. Classification (GTDB taxonomy): domain Bacteria; phylum Pseudomonadota; class Alphaproteobacteria; order Rhizobiales; family Rhizobiaceae; genus Allorhizobium. The sequence goes on along the minus strand of JARXAQ010000161.1, from coordinate 852 downwards.
CCTGACCCATGGCCAGCATCAGCTTGACCTGGTCGAACAGGGCGTCCTTCTCGTCATAGTCCGCCTTGATGGTCGGCAAGAGTTCCTGCGTGCGGGCGATGATCGGCTCGAAGCGTCGGGCGTCGATGTCGCGCAGCCGGTTCATGTCGCGCGTGATGGTGGCAATGTTCCGTTTCGGCAGCTTTTTGCGGTCCCAGGCGGTCCAATCCGCGATCATGTCTTCGTCGCGAATGCGTGGGGTGCACACCGGTGTTTTGGGCAGTTCGACGTCCGGCGGCATGAACCGGACGTCGATGACTTCACTCCTCCCGGGTGTTCCGGCGGCTATCGTCATCACGCCTGCCATCAGCAGCGATTTCGCCAGTCTTGCAATCGTCATGATAAACCTCCGGAACCTGTCTTTTAAAAAATTAGCGGGAAATGGTGCTGGGAACGGCGACGGCGGCGACGTTCTCGCCGGTGCCGGTCACGACGACGGTGACGCCCGCCAGCCGCTTGAACTCGACCTTGTCGAGCTTGGCGATCTCCTTGTCGCCATCGCGCACGACGAGATCGACGTTGAGGGGCGCCCGCAGAGCAACCGACTTCGAGGCGCCGCTGTCGACATCGGAGACGGCATCGGCACCAGCCTGCGGTACGAAGAGGTCGATGGCGGCCTTTTCCGTCAGATTGTAGAGGCTGAGGGTCGCCTTGGACGGGTTCTTGGTCATGTCGTCCTCGATCGTCACGACGCCGCTGTCGGTCAGGATTGCCGAATAGAACTTGCCGGCGGCGGCCGTGACATTGCCCTGGCCACTGCTGGCGGACACGGTGATGTCACCAGGCGCGACTGCCACATAAGGCGATACGCCA
>JARXAQ010000338.1 GCA_029865825.1 Rhizobium sp. | reverse complement strand
GCCCCGCTCCTTCAGCGCTGCCCTGACATCGGGATCGATCAGCCTGAGCTGCCGGCCGGTACCGACGATCAAGAATTCGATCCCTGTTTCCGCCAGTACTCTGGCGAAGGAGGCCACAGTCAAGGGATCGTCCTCCGTCTGCTCCCAGCCGTAAACGCCGGAGGGTAGGAAGAGGAGCGAGCCCTTGTGGGACATGTCGGCGAAGCGGAAGCCGCCATTGCCATAGGAATCGATGACCGGCTGGCCTGGGAAGTGGGCATCGCGGATGACGATGCCCTTGTCTCCGAAGCCGAACACCATCGGATCAGGCCCCTGCCTTGGCAGCCGCCTTGTCAGCGTCCGTTTCGTCGTTCTTCTGGAACGTCTCCGGGCGCAGCTTGAAGGCGATCAGGACCGGACCGGCGATGTAGATCGACGAGAAGGTGCCGATCACGACGCCCGCAAGCATGGCGAAAGTGAACGACCGGATGACCTCGCCGCCGAACACATAGAGAGCCAGCAGTGCCAGGAAGGTACTACCTGCCGTCAAAACCGTTCGCGACAGCGTCTGGTTGATCGATTCGTCGATCAGCACGTCGAGCGGCATCTTCTTGTAGCGCCTGAGGTTTTCGCGCATGCGGTCGTAAACGACGACCGTGTCGTTCAGCGAATAACCGATGATCGTCAGGATGGCCGCGATACTGGTCAGGTTGAACTCGAACCCGGTCAGCACGAAGAGGCCGAGCGTGAAGATCACGTCGTGCAGGGTCGCAATGATCGCGCCCAGGGCGAACTGCCATTCAAAACGGAACCAGATGTAGATCAGGATGCCGAGAAGGGCCACGGCGACGCCAAGCGTCGCCGTATAGGTCAGGTCGCTTGACACCGACGGGCCGACGACTTCGACGCGGCGGAAGTCGTATTCCGCTTCCAGTTCGCCGCGCACCTTGGCCAGCGCCGACTGCTCGGCATTCTCGCCGCCGTCCTGCGCCTGCAGGCGGATGAGCGCGCTCGACGCATCGCCGAAGCCCTGGGCCTGCACTTCACCCAGGTTCAATTGGCTGAGGCGGTCACGGATGTCGGAGAGATCGGCATTGCCCTGGCGCGCCTGGACCTCGATGATCGAGCCACCCTTGAAGTCGATGCCGAGATTCATGCCGACGGTGAAGAAGCCGATGACCGAGGCGATCGAGATCAGCATGGCGGCGGCAAAGTTGAATTTGCGCACGGCCATGAAGCGGATGTTGCGATTGTCGAAGAAGCCGGTGCGGACACTCTTCGGGATGAACTTCGGGCGCTTCCAGCGATACCAGTTCGCCATCAACCAGAAGGTCATGGTGAAGGCGGTGAAAACGGTGGTGACGATACCGATAGAGAGCGTCACGGCAAAGCCGCGGACCGGACCGGACCCGAGGAAAAACAGAACGACGGCGGCGATTAGCGTCGTGAGGTTGGCGTCGACAATGGTGGCGAAAGCCTTCTTGAAGCCGATGTCGATCGCCTGGATCAGCGAGCGACCGTTGCGCGCCTCTTCACGAATGCGTTCGTAGATCAGAACGTTGGAATCGACCGCCATGCCCATGGTGAGCACGATACCGGCGATGCCGGGCAGCGTCAGCGTCGAGCCGATCAGCGTCAACGCCGCCATGATCATGATGATGTTGGCGGTGAGCGCGATGTTCGCCATCAGACCGAAGGTGCCGTAGAAAACCATCATGTAGCCGACGACGGCGAGTGCGCCGAGAATGCTGGCGGTCACGCCGGCATTGATTGAATCCTGACCAAGGCCCGGGCCGACCGTGCGTTCCTCGACCACTGTCAGCGTCGCCGGCAGGGCACCGGCGCGCAGCAGAACGGCAAGGTCGTTGGCGCCTTCGACGGAGAAGTTGCCCGAAATCTGGCCCGATCCGCCGAGGATCGGCTCGCGGATGACCGGTGCCGAAATCACCTGGTCGTCGAGCACGATGGCGAAGGGCCGACCGACATTCTGCTGGGTCGCCTGGGCGAAGCGCTGGGCGCCGCGGCTGTCGAAGCGGAAGCTGACGACCGGCTCGTTGGAGCGCTGGTCGAACGACGCCTGCGAATCGACGAGGTTTTCGCCTGAAATCAGCGCCTGCTTCTCGATCAGGTAGGGCACGGCCGGGTCGTCGGTCGAGTAGAGGATCTCAGACTGGGCCGGCGGGCGCGTGTTCATCGCCTCGGTGACCGGCATCGAGGTGTCGACCATATGGAAAGAGAGCTTGGCGGTCTGGTTGAGGAGAGCCTTCAGGCGCTGCGGGTCGGTCAGACCCGGAACCTGAACGATGATGCGATCGTCGCCCTGGCGCTGGATCAGCGGCTCTGTCGTGCCGAGTTCGTCGACGCGGCGACGCACAACCTCCATCGACTGGGTGAGTGCCGAGGAGACGCGGTAGTCGATGCCGGGGTCCGTCAGCGTCAGGCGGAGCGTGCCGTCCTCACCCTGTTCCAGCGTCACTTCCGTCACAGTGCCGCCGGTCAGGCCACCAACGCTGACCGGATCGGTCACCGAGCGCAACGCTTCGAGCGCGGCGGCAACTTTGTCTGCATCGGTGATGCGGACCTGGATCTGCTGGCCGACGCCAGACAGGCCCGTGTAGCGGATATTGGCATCACGCAATTGCGTGCGCACGTCCCCGACGATTGTTTCCAGCCGTTCCTTGACGATGTCCTGCCGTTCCAGCTTCAGCATGATATGCGAGCCGCCCTGCAGGTCGAGGCCGAGCGTGACCTTGCTGGTCGGCAGCCAGGACGGGAAGCTGTCCAGCGTCTCGTCCGAGAAAACATTCGGTATCGCAACCAGAATGCTGACCAGGACGGTCAACCAGATGAGGACAGTCTTCCAGCGGGAAATGTGAAGCATGGAACTCTCGGAAAATAGGCGGAAAAAGAGCGAAGGCCGGCGTTCAGCCGGCCCAAGCGGGAAATCAGGCGGCGGTCTCGGTCTTCACCGGCTCGCCCTTGACGCGGACTTCCGCGACATACTGACGAAGCACGCGAACCTTGACGCCATCGGCGATTTCGACTTCGAGTTCCTTGTCGTCGACCACCTTGGTCACCTTGGCCACGATGCCGCCGCCCATGATGACCTGGTCACCGCGACGGATGGTCGACAGCGTTTCCTCACGCTTCTTCAGTTGCGCACGCTGCGGACGGATCAGGAAGAAATACCAGACCACCATCAGCGGCGCGAAAAGCAGCAGCATCTCGAAACCGGACCCCATGGCGCCGGTGGCGCCGGTCGCGTCCTGGGCAAAGGCTTGCGTGACAAACATGTAGAACTCCTATGAAGACAAGTGCAGGCGCCGCTCGGGCACCCCCCGTTCAGGTCGCCGGAATATAGTAACCGGGCCTATGAATGCAACAGAAACAGCGCCGCAGCGTACCATTTTCCCGGTCCTCACACTTTCTGTGCGCAAATGACCGTGATACCGCGTCCTGACACAGGCAAAGCTGCGTATTTCTGCAGGCTTGGAGGACATAATGGCTGATCAGACGATGGCGGCTCTGCTCGCCGAGGTGACACGACTTGCCGATGCGGTGGAACGGCTGGCCGGTCCCGCCCCCGTGCCCAATGACTGGGAAGCGGCCGACTGTTTCGTCTGGAACGCCACGCGTCAGCATCTGCAGCCGGTGAGACGGCCAAACCGAGTGGCCCTCGGCCTCATCCGCGGCGTCGATCACGTTCGCGACATCCTGCACGACAATACACTGCGCTTCGCAGAGGGCTTCCCCGCCAACAATGTGCTGCTCTGGGGCGCACGCGGCATGGGCAAGTCGTCGCTGGTCAAGGCGGTGCATGCCGATATCCGCGCGACGACCGGTGCCGCCCTCAAGCTGGTGGAGGTCCACCGCGAGGATATCTCTTCATTGCCAGGGTTGCTCGACATCCTGAAGGTCGCGCCCTACCGTATTCTGGTGTTCTGCGACGACCTGTCCTTCGACCATGACGACACCGCCTATAAGTCGTTGAAGGCAGCGCTGGATGGCGGCATCGAGGGTCGGCCGGACAATGTGCTGTTCTATGCCACGTCCAATCGCCGCCACCTGCTGCCCCGCCACATGATGGAAAACGAGCAGTCGACGGCGATCAACCCATCGGAGGCGGTCGAAGAAAAAGTCTCCCTGTCGGATCGCTTCGGATTGTGGCTCGGCTTCCACAAATGCAGCCAGGACGACTATCTGACGATGATCGACGGCTATGCGGCGCATTTCAAGCTTCCCCTGCCGACGGCGCAACTGCACCACGAAGCGCTCGAATGGGCGACGACCCGCGGCGGGCGTTCGGGACGCGTCGCCTGGCAATATATCCAGGACCTGGCCGGCCGGCTTCGGATTTCCACCGACGACGCCTGAGACCAGACGAAAAAAGGCCCGGGACGAACCCGGGCCTTTTGCCATTACCTGGTACGCAAAACCTATTCCAGATAAGTGATCGGATTGACCGGGGCCGCATCCTTGCGGACCTCGAAGTGCAGCATCGGGCGGCTGACATTGCCGCTCATACCCGACGTGGCGATGGTCTGGCCGCGCTGCACCTTCTGGCCGCGCTGGACCGACAGGCTGTCTGCATGGCCGTAGACCGTGACCTTGCCGTCCTCGTGGCGGATCAGAACCGTGTTGCCGAGTTCCTTCAGGCCGTTGCCGGCATAGATGACGACGCCGTTTTCCGCAGCCTTGATCGGCGTGCCGGTCGGAACCGAGATGGCGATGCCGTCGGAGCGCTTGCCCTCGATGTTGGAGCCGAAATTGGCGATGACGGCGCCACGGGCCGGCCAGCGATACTTGCCGATGCCGGTCGCCTGTGGGGCAGAGGATTCCGGATCGACGGCGGCCACTTCGGAGACGGACTTCGTCGCGGCAGGCGCCTTGTATTCAGCCGGCTGGCCGGATGCCGGAACGGAGGCGGTCTTGACCGGATCGGCCATCACTGGCTTGGCGGCGGCCTGACCGGACTTGCCCGGCATCACCAGGGTCTGGCCGATGCGGATCACACCCGTGGTCAGGCCATTGGCCTTCTTCAACTCGGTCGTCGTCACGCCATTCTGCTGCGCGATGCGGGCAATGGAATCACCGGGCTTGACGACATAAGTGCCGGCCCCCGCGCCAGCGTCGGTCTTGCCTGTTGCGGCGAGATTGGCTGGCTGCTGCTTGTCGCGGGCACCCGGCACGGTCGGCAGAACGGCGACGTTCTGCTGCTGGCCGTCGGGAAGGACCGGCTTGCCGCCGTTGCTCGGAATACCGTTCGCGTCGGCGGACGCACGGGCGGCATTGGTCCCACCGGCGAGTGTCGGGATGACGACGAGCTGGCCCGTCGCGGCATCGGAGGGCTGGGTCAGGCCGTTTGCCCTGAGGATCTCGCGCTCCGGAACGCCGTAGCGATTGGCGAGCGTGCCGATGGTTTCACCCGGACGCAGGGTCACGCGGGCGGCATTGGTGCTCGTCCACTGACCCTTCCGGGGTGTCGAACCAGTGATGCTCGGTTCGGCCAGGTTCTGCGGCGGTGCGCCGAGGGCGACGTTGGTATTGCCATTGCTGCTGGCGGGCATCGAAGGGAAAGGCTGCGCCATCGCCTGGGCGCGCTCGGAATTGTTGGCCGTTGCGGGTGCGGCCATACCCGACGGAGCCGAAAGCTCGGTACGCTGGACGGCGGTCGGCGTGCTGGCGGCCCGCGCTGCAGCCGGCTGGTAGGTGTTCTGCTGATAAGTGGGCGCCGGCATCGGCTGGGCCATCGCCTGCTGCTGGCCATACATGCCGCCACCACCGATATTTTCGGCCGGAACCGGCGGCTGTTCACGCAGCGGAGAGCGACCACGCGGGATCGAGGCCGTGGTCAGATTGTCCGTCGAAAAGACCGACGTAAAGCGCGAGGCGTCCGAACTGCACCCGGCAAGGGTGCCTGCCAGAAGAATGGCGCCGCAGACGCGGCCGACCGGCAGTCCAGTTTTTGGCGATACACTTTTACGCATGACTCGACCCACAAATGACACACATTGATATGGGATCATTAAAGCGCGTTAGTATTACTGGTCAGTTAACCCCACGGAATCCGTGTGAACTAATTCGACAAGGTGCAGATAAGCCGGCGTCCTGCAAAATGCTGAATCCACGCGGTTTCCAGGGAAAAGCCGGCCGAGCTCAGGCTGTGACAAAGCTCACAAATGCTGGGCGATTTTCGGCTGCAGCGGCAGGAACGGAACCTCGAACAGGTCTTCCCGCTCAAAGCGGCTCCCGGTCTTGGTGAGACGCACCATGATGCAGCGCGTCTCGTCGACCATTAGCGGAACCAGCAGCATTCCACCGGAGACGAGCTGCTCGGCATAGAAGCGCGGCATGGCCGGATACGCGGCCGTCGCGAAGATCCGGTCGAAGGTCCCCTCGCCCGGCAGGCCGTGGGTGCCGTCGGCCTGACGCAGGATTACGTTGCGCAAACCCAGCGTTTCGAGCCGGCGCTGCGCGCCTGCAATCAGGGTCTTGTAGCGCTCCGTCGAGATGACGCGTTCGGACAGCCTCGCCAGCACCGCCGTGATGAAGCCGCTTCCGGTCCCCACTTCCAGAACACGATGCCCCGGCTTGACCTGCAATTGCGCGAGCAGCCGGACCGCGAGGTCTGCCCCTTCCATGAACTGACCGCAATCGATCGGAATGGAGCGACTGGAATAGGCGTTCGCCGCAAATTCCGGCGGCACGAAGGTGGAGCGCGGCGTCTGTTCGACGGCGGTCAGGAGATCAAGATTGGTGACACCTTCGGCGCGCAGCCGCAGGACGAGAGCCGCAAATCCTTCCCGCTCGACCAGTGCCGACCTCATCCGAGATCTCCCTGGGCGAGCGCATCGGCCACGAGGTCCTGGACGGCATAGTCGGTCATGTCGAGCTTCAACGGCGTCACGGACACCTTCTTTGCCCTTAGCGCGTGAATGTCGGTGCCAGCACGGTAATTGCCTTTGCGATCGCCGAATCGCAGCCAGTAATACGGCAGACCACGCCCGTCCTGGCGCTCCTCGACGGACAAGCCGAATTCCAGCTTGCCCTGGGCCGTGACCTCGACACCTTCAGCCTCTTCCGGCTCGCAATGGGGGAAGTTGAGGTTGAGGAAGGTGCCCGGCGGCAGATCAACATTCATCAGCTTGCGCAGCAGGTCCGGGGCAAGGGTCTCGGCGACATGCCACGGGATCGGCGCGCCGGCCTCGTAGCTATAGGCCTGGCTCAGTGCAAAGGAGCGCACGCCATGCACCGTGCCTTCGATGGCGCCAGCAACCGTGCCGGAATAGGTGACGTCATCGGCGAGGTTTGCGCCGGCATTGACGCCTGAGAGAACCAGGTCCGGCTTGCGGTCGAGCACCTTGCGGATGGCCATGATCACGCAATCGGTCGGCGTGCCGCGCAGCGCAAAGCGCTTATCGCCGAGCTCGCGGAGCCTGAGCGGCTCCGAGAGCGTCAGCGAATGGGCGAGCCCACTCTGGTCGGTTTCCGGAGCCACCACCCAAACATCGTCGGAGAGACTGCGGGCAATCCGCTCGAGGGAGCTAAGCCCCGGCGCATGGATGCCGTCGTCATTGGTCAGCAGGATACGCATGTCCACTCCGCATGAGGTCATTCAGGTTCAGGCTGCCTTTTCGATCCGCGTCAGGCTACCCATGTAGGGCAGCAGGACATCCGGCACCGTGATCGAGCCATCTTCGTTGAGATAGTTTTCCATCACCGCGATCAGGCAGCGGCCGACGGCCGTACCCGAGCCGTTCAGCGTGTGCACGAAGGTCGTGCCCTTCTCGTCCTTGTTGCGATAGCGGGCGTTCATGCGGCGCGCCTGGAAATCGCCGCAGACCGAGCAGGACGAGATTTCGCGATAGGTGTTCTGACCCGGCAGCCAGACCTCGAGGTCATAGGTCTTGCGCGAACCGAAGCCCATGTCGCCGGTGCAGAGCGTCATGGTGCGGAAATGCAGGCCGAGGCGCTTCAACACTTCTTCAGCACAGGCCGTCATGCGCTCGT
>JARXAQ010000319.1 GCA_029865825.1 Rhizobium sp. | reverse complement strand
CGACAGGCGATGTCGACCCCTGGGTCTATCAGCAGATCACCGAGACCTTCGTGCTCGACGCGGATATGCGCGAACGGCTGGCGACGCTCAATCCCGCTTCGGCTGCCCGCGTGACTGCGCGGCTGATCGAGGCCCATGAACGCAATTACTGGCAGCCCGATGCGGAAACCATCGCTGCTTTGAAACAGGCCGGCGAGGAGCTGGAGGACCGGCTCGAAGGCCTGGTCAGGGAGGCTGCCCAATGAACATCTACACGCACGGCAAAACGGCGGAACGCGAAGCACGGCTGGCCGAGAATCTTCGGCAGCGCGCCGATGGTGACGGCAGTGTCCAGGTTCATCTCGATCCGACGATGGAGATCGAAGGTGCCAAGGTGTTTGCCGTCTACGGCAAGGGCGGTATCGGCAAGTCGACGACATCGTCCAACCTGTCGGTTGCCTTTTCGATGATCGGCAAGCGGGTGCTGCAGATTGGCTGTGATCCCAAGCACGATTCCACCTTTACGCTGACCAAGAGCCTCATTCCGACCGTCATCGACGTTCTGGAAAAGGTCGATTTCCATACCGAAGAGCTGCGCCCCGAGGACTACATGGTCGAGGGCTATAACGGGGTGCAATGCATCGAAGCGGGCGGGCCGCCGGCTGGCACCGGCTGCGGTGGTTATGTCGTCGGCCAGACGGTCAAGCTGCTCAAGGAGCATCACCTGCTTGACGACACCGATGTGGTGATCTTCGACGTGCTGGGTGACGTCGTCTGCGGTGGGTTCGCCTCGCCCTTGCAGCATGCCGAACGTGCCGTGGTGGTCGCCGCCAACGACTTCGATTCCATCTTCGCGATGAACCGCATCGTGGCTGCCATCAAGGCGAAGTCGAAGAACTATGAAGTTCGCCTCGGTGGCGTGATCGCCAACCGCTCGCGCGAGACGGACCAGATCGACCGCTACAACGCGGCGATCGGTCTGAAGCGGCTCGCCCATATCCAGGATTCGGACCATGTGCGGCTGAGCCGTCTGAAGAAGGCGACCCTGTTCGAAATGGGCGACAGCCCTGAGATCGTTGCCATCCAGAACGAATATCTGCGGCTCGCAGAGGTCCTGTGGGCCGGCACGCCGGCGCTCGAAGCCGAGCCGATGAAAGACCGGGACATTTTCGAATTTCTCGGGTTCGAGTGAGGAGCGGGTCATGAGCCAGGCCGATTACATCCGCAGGACAGGCGAGATCGAACACTACTTCGATCGCACCGCGCTTGATGCCTGGAAGCGGTTGACCGGTGACCAGCCGGTGAGTGGTATCAGGGCCACGGTTCGCAAGGGGCGTGAAGAGATGCGCCGGACGCTGGTGAACTGGCTGCCGCAGGATCTGACCGGCTGGCGCATTCTCGATGCCGGCTGCGGATCGGGGGTTCTGTCCTTCGAACTGGTGGAACGTGGCGCCGAGGTGGTCGGCGTCGATCTGTCCGCCCAGATGATCGCCCATGCGCGGCAGCGGGCCCAGGAGTTTGCCGGTCTGGCCGGACGGGGCCATGGCTCTGTCACTTTCCACAGCGGCGACATGCTGGATCCGCGCCATGGCCGGTTCGATGCGGTCGTCGCGATGGATGTGTTGATCCATTACCGGCCTGCCGATGCGGTACGCGTCTTGCACAGCCTGGCGGAGCGGACATCGCGCAGCATGATCTTCACGCTCGCCCCCGGATCCCGGCTGCTGCGGGCCATGCTGGCTGCCGGCCAGGTCTTCCCGCGCGGCAATCGCGCTCCGGCCATCTATCCCGTGCAGCCGGAACGGCTGGTCTCCGAGATGATCCACAATCCCGGCTTTGCCGGCTGGACGAGCGGCCGCAGCCACAAGGTCGGCGTCGGCTTCTACACATCGCAGGCCATGGAGTTGATCCGGTGAACACGCTCTCCGCCGCCAATCGCAAATTGATCGGCTTCTGGCAGAAGATTGGCACGCGCTACATGCCGTTCGCCGATGCTGCCTCGGTGGAGATGCCCTTGTCGCGACTGCTCCGGCTGTCGCTGTTCCAGATTTCGGCCGGGTTCGTCATGGTGTTGCTCACCGGCACGCTCAACCGCGTGTTGATCGTCGAGCTCGGCGTATCGGTCGCGCTGGTCTCCGCCGTCGTTGCCATCCCGGTGCTGGTTGCTCCGCTGCGGCTCTTCTTCGGTTATCGCTCCGATACGTACAAGTCCGTGCTGGGCTGGCGGCGTGTGCCTTATATCTGGCTCGGTTCGCTGTTGCAGTTTGGCGGGCTCGCCATCATGCCCTTTGCCCTGCTGCTCCTGCAGTCGCAGACCGTTGGGCCGGAATGGGCAGGTGCAGCCGGCGTCGGTCTTGCCTTCATTCTCACTGGTTTCGGCATGCATATGGCGCAAACGGCAGGCCTTGCGCTTGCCAGCGATCTCGTGCCGCAGGACAAACGGCCGCGCGTCGTGGCGCTCCTCTATTTCATGCTGCTTCTCGGCATGATCGGCGCATCGACCTTCTACAGCTACTTTCTCGTCGATTTCAGCTCCAAGCTGCTGATCCAGGTCATCCAGGGCACGGCTCTCTTGAGCATCATCATTAATGTCATCGCCATCTGGAAGCAGGAGGCTCGCGATACGGGCCGTAGCGCGCCTGATCGTGATCTGGTGAGCTTCTTTGACGCGTTGGACGAGTATCGCAGTGATCCGGGCGTGCTGCGCCTGTTGATCGCGGTCGCCATCGGGTCTGCTGCCTTCTCGATGCAGGATATCCTGCTTGAACCCTACGGCGGCGAGATCCTCGGCCTGACTGTCGGAGAAACCACCCGGCTGACCGGCATCTGGGCCGCCGGCACCATGGCGGGATTTGCCTGGGCTGCACACAGCCTGCAACACGGCGCGCCTGTCTTCCGGGTCGCTGCGCGCGGAATCCTGATCGGGATTGCAGCGTTTTCCTGCGTCATATTTGCCTCGCCGCTGGGCCTGACCGGGCTCTTTTATGCGGGCGCGGCCGGGATTGGGCTCGGCGGCGGGCTATTTGCCGTCGGCACCATGCTTGCTGCGATGGGCGTCTCGGAGAAATCCGACAGCGGCCTCGTCGTCGGCGCCTGGGGTGCCGTGCAGGCAACGGCTATCGGCGCAAGCCTGCTGGCAGGGGGCTTGGTCAAGAACACGGTAAATGCGCTCGCGCTCAACGGTTCGCTGGGTGAGACCATGATCACGCCGGCGTCGGGTTACCTCGTCGTCTATCTTTTTGAAATCGTTCTTCTGTTTCTCTGCCTTGCGGTCGTCGGGCCGCTGACCGGGCGCCGTTACAGACGGGATGAAAACCATGACATGCGTTTTGGATTGGCGGAACTGCCCGGCTGATCGCCGGCGGCAAAACCTAACACGGGAGGGTCAACCATGACCGGATCGCTTACAAGCAATATGGACGTGGCACAGGTGGTGCTCTACGCTTTCTGGATCTTTTTCGCAGGCCTTCTCTGGTATCTGCGCCAGGAAGACCGGCGGGAGGGTTATCCGCTCGAAGAGGATGTTTCCGGCCGCTACAACAAGAGCCCCTGGCTCTTCGTTCCGCCGGCCAAGACATTCGTCCTTCCGCATGGACAGGGGCTGAAACAGGTCCCGGATTTCAAGCGCGACGAACGTAGCTTCTCTTCGCGTCGCGTTGCGCCAGCCCCGGGCTATCCGAGCGAACCGGTTGGAAATCCGCTTCTTGCCGGCATTGGCCCGGGTTCCTGGGCCGAGCGTGCCGACAAGCCCGACATGACAGCACATGGCGACGCCCGGATCGTGCCGCTCCGTGTGGCGGAAGGCTTCTCCATCGTCGACGGGCAGCTCGATCCACGCGGCCGCATCGTCCAGGGGTTCGACGGCCAGACGGCCGGCACAGTGACGGATGTGTGGGTCGATCGGTCCGAGCACCTGATCCGCTACTATGAAGTCAGCCTCGGCGAGGGTGCCCGCACTGTGCTGGTGCCGAACAACTTCGTCGTCTACCGCACCGGCCGTGGCAATATTCGCTATCTCTATGTTCATGCCGTTTCCGCAGCACAGTTCGCCGATGTGCCGGCGACCGCTCGTCCGGAGCTGATCACGCTGCTGGAAGAAGACAAGATCGCCGCCTATTTCGGTGCCGGCCTTCTGTATGCGGACAAGAACCGTCAGGAGCCACTGCTGTGAGCCAGTTCGTCACGCGAGAACATGAAATCGAGCCGGTGCCGGGTCTTCCAGGTCTGCCGCCGGCCGGCGAGGTCATCCTCTGGCAGGGGCGTCCGAGCGCCAACCTGCTCAGCCGCCATCTGCTGAAGGTTCGCTGGATCGGCGGCTATTTCCTGCTGCTGGCCGCATGGGCCGTGATTTCCGGCCTGCATGACGGACGCGAGATGGGCGGGCTCGTCTTCTCCGTCGCGATCCTGGCAGCCCTTGCCGCCGTTCTGGTCGGCATGATCGAACTGTTCGCCTGGGCCGTCGAGAAGACCACGCTCTACACGATCACCACAGAACGGGTGGTGATGCGCTTTGGTGTTGCCCTGTCGATGACGCTCAATCTGCCTTTCCGGCAAGTCGAGGCGATGTCCACCGCCAAGCTCGACGACAAGGCCGGGATGATCGCGATGGCCGTTGCTGCAGATACGCGGCTCTCCTGGCTGATCCAGTGGCCGCATGTGCGCGGCTGGCGCTTTTCACGGCCGGAGCCTTGCCTCGTCTATCTTCCCGAGGTTGACAAGGTCGCGGGCGTCTTGGCTGCCGCCTATGGGCAGTTCCGCGCCTCGCAGGCGAACCCGATGCGCATCACGCTTTCACAAACAATGCCGGTGGCGACAGCGCCTGCCGCCGTTGCTGCGGAATAGGAGGCGAAGATGGGCTCGGCTTCCAGTCTCGGTTATCTCTCGGATCGCAAGGGTCGCGCACCGAACCACCTGCCGACGAGGCTTCTCGTCGGGTTGCTCGGACTGCTCATGTTCAGTGCAACGGCCGTCGTCGTTGGCCAGGCCACTGGCCTTGGCCTCGTCAAGCATCAGCTTGGAGAGCCGGTTGCCATGCGTGATCTGGTGATCCTCAGGACCGCTGGCGATCGCGTCGTCGTCCAGGATGCGATGACAACCACTGAAATCGCCAGTTATGCCCCGCAGGCCGGCGGTTTCGTGCGCGGCTCGCTGCGCGCTTTCGAGCGCATGCGCCAGGTCGCCAAGGTTCCTTTCGACGCGCCCTACCGTCTGATCAAGTGGGAAGCCGGCACTGTCAGCCTGTCCGATACCGGGACGGGCGAACGCATCTATCTCGCAGCCTTCGGCCGCGACAACGTGGCCGCATTCGAAGCCCTTCTGGGCGAGCAGGGAGGAAATAAGCCATGAACCCGGTCTTTGCGCTGATGCGCCACAAGGAGACGGTCGATTGTACCGTCGAGATCAACAACACCTTCGAGGCGCTCGGCGCCCATCTGCGCTTCGACAATGGCGTGATCGTGCATCCGGGTGACGAGGTGCTGGTGCATGGCGCGCCGGTCTCCATTCCCTATGGCGCCAGCCAGAATTTCCGGCGCAAGGCGACCATCACCCGGGCCGGTTTCCTGGAGCGGGCCTGGATCCGCGCCACCGGCGATCTCGACATGATGGAATTGTGCGAATTCAGCTTCACCGAGAGGGCACTGTCATGAACAATCATGTTTCCCCAAGCGATCTTGCCGACCACGAGCCGACTGTCGAAGAGCGCATGGCCGGGGTCAGCGACACGACCCGCAGCGCGCTCGTGTCGACCATGCTGACGCCGCGGTTCTATACGACCGACTTCGAAGAGATGGACAAGATCAATGTCGAACCCGTCAGGGCCGAATGGGACGTGCTGATCGCCCAGATGAAGAGCGATCCGAACCGTGGTCACTTCAAGCGCAACGAAGACTGGGACGATATCGACATCGATGCTCTGCCGGACGATCTGCGGGAAGAATTCATCGACTTCCTCGTCTCCTCGCTCACCTCTGAATTCTCGGGCTGCGTGCTCTACAAGGAGATGAAGCGCCGGGGGAAAAACCAGGAAATCTGCGAGCTCTTCGGCTATATGAGCCGGGATGAGTCCCGCCATGCCGGCTTCATCAACGATGCGCTGAAGGAATTCGGCATCGGCGTGAACATGGGCTTCCTGGCGAAGGCGAAGAAGTACACCTTCTTCAAGCCGAAGTTCATTTACTACGCGACCTATCTCTCGGAGAAGATCGGTTATGCCCGTTACATCACCATCTTCCGGCACCTGGAAAAGCATCCGGAGCAGCGCTTTCATCCGATCTTCAAGTGGTTCCGCCAGTGGTGCAATGACGAGTTCTCGCATGGCGAGGCCTTCTCGCTGATCATCCGTTCCGACAAGCAGCTGATGGAGGGCATGAACAAGTACTGGATCAAGTTCTTCCTGCTCGCCGTCTTCGCGACCATGTATGTGCGCGACCACATGCGCCCGGCGTTCCACAAGGGGCTCGGCGTCGACATCGACGACTACGACATGAAGGTCTTCCGGCTGACGAGCGAGATCTCCCGCCAATGCTTCCCGCTCGTGCTCGATCTCGACAATCCGGCTCTGCATGAAGGCTTTCGCCGGATGGAGCGGATCAACCGAAAGATCATGGCGGCCAACGCCAAAGGCGGGCTGTCCGGCCGGATTGCCAAGGGTTTCTGGTCTGCGGCCGCGGCCGTCAACTTCGTCCGGATGTACGTGATCCCGACGAAATCGAATGCCATCCCGGCGACATCTCGCCTGCAGCCGGTCTGGTGAGGGTAGGACCATGAGCTTCTCGCACCCGCTCGCCGTCGTCGCTATCGCTATCACCGTCTGGTGGGTGTCGACGGGGCTGGTGCTGGCCATGGTCAACCGACCCGAGCCGAAGGAATGGCGGATCCTGTCGCTGATGCCGGTCATGACCGTCGTCGGCGCCGGCGGCTTCCTGCTCATGCTCTTCGGCGCCAGGGAACAGACGCCGCTCGGCTCCTATGCCGGCTTCTTCGGGGCGCTGCTTGTCTGGGCCTGGCACGAAGCCGCCTTCCTGACCGGTCGCCTGACGGGGCCGCGCGGTGGCGATTGCCCACCGGGTTTGAGCGGCTCCGCACGGTTCAAGGCCGCCTGGCAGGCCGTCAGCGACCATGAGATCGCCATTCTCATCACCGCCGTGGTGTTGTGGTTCACGCTGTCGGGCAATCCCAACCGCTTCGGACTTGCCGCCTTCGGCCTGCTCTGGGGTATGCGCATTTCCGCCAAGCTATTGATCTTCCTCGGCGCGCCGCATGCCGTGAGCGAGCTGATGCCGAAGGGGATCGCGCATCTGAAAAGCTATTTCCGAACAGACCGGCTGACTCCGATTTTCCCGCTGCTGCTCGCTATTGCGGCCGGATTGTTTGCGATCCTCGTCATTGGCGCCAATCGCGCCACCCAGGAACATTCGGTCGTCGGCCACACACTGCTTGCGACCTTCATGGCGCTTGCCATCATCGAACATCTCATCCTCGTGCTGCCTGTCTCGGATACCGCGCTTTGGCGCTGGGCGATGGCGCGGCCGCGAGAACAGATTGCCGCCGGCCATCCCCTGGATGGCGGTTCACATCTCCAGGGAGCTCGCCCGGCGGTTACGCCCGTTGCCTCCTGGAGCACACTCGGAAAAGATCAGATCGGGAAGAGGAAAGACTGATGGACGTTCTGCAGCACATGGAGTCAGCGCTTGCCGATCTCCGCAAGGCCGGCAACTACCGCGTATTCGCAGAGCTTGAACGCCACTGCTCGGCCTTCCCCAAGGCGACCTTCTACAACGAGGACCAGACGGTTCGCGAGGTGACGGTCTGGTGTTCGAACGATTATCTCGGCATGGGGCAGAACCCCAAGGTCATGGATCGGATGACCGAAGTCATTCGCAAGTGTGGGGCAGGCGCCGGCGGGACCCGCAACATTTCCGGCACGAACCATTACCACGTGCTCCTGGAGAACGAGCTCGCCGACCTTCACGGCAAGGAAGGCGCTCTGATCTTTACCTCCGGCTATGTGTCGAACTGGGCGGCCCTCGGCACGCTTCTCTCGAAGATCCCCGGCATCATCTGTTACTCGGATTCGCTGAACCATGCCTCGATGATCGAGGGCATCCGGCATTCGCGGTGCATCAAG
Organism: Rhizobium sp.; assembly: GCA_029865825.1. Classification (GTDB taxonomy): domain Bacteria; phylum Pseudomonadota; class Alphaproteobacteria; order Rhizobiales; family Rhizobiaceae; genus Allorhizobium. The sequence goes on along the minus strand of JARXAQ010000319.1, from coordinate 2,921 downwards.
CGCCAGTTCCGCCACAACGATCCCAAACACTTACGCGAAATGATGGCGGCGGATGATCCGGCGGCTCCCAAACTGGTGGCTTTCGAAAGCGTCTATTCGATGGATGGTGACATCTCGCCGATCCGAGAGATCTGCGACGTCGCCGACGAATTCGGGGCGCTGACCTATCTCGACGAAGTGCATGCGGTCGGCATGTATGGTCCGCGCGGCGGCGGTGTTGCCGAACGCGAGGGGCTGATGGACCGCCTGACCGTCATCGAGGGAACGCTCGGCAAGGCTTTCGGCGTCATGGGCGGCTATATCACCGGCCCGGCCGTGCTGGTCGATTTCGTCCGATCCTTCGCCTCTGGCTTCATCTTTACCACTGCGATCCCCCCGGCGCTGGCGGCTGCCGCGACGACGTCGATCCGTCATCTCAAGGAAAGTCAGTTCGAACGCGCGCGGCACCAGTCGACTGTTGCCAAGGTGCGCGCAGCACTCGATGCGCGGGGCATTCCGCATATGCAAAACCCCAGCCACATCGTGCCGGTCATGGTGGGCAATGCCGCGAAGTGCAAGTGGATCTCGGACGTGCTGCTCGATGATTTCGGCATCTATGTCCAACCGATCAACTATCCGACGGTCCCTGTCGGCAAGGAGCGGCTGCGCATTACGCCGACCCCGCTGCACAGTGATGCCGATATCCGCCATTTGGCGGAGGCCCTCTGTTCCCTGTGGTCGAAGTGCGCGCTGGCGCGTGCTGTTGCCTGAGACGGACAAAAGCCTTATCGCCTCTTTTGCGAAGAGGCGGAGCGGAGACGTGATGAGCCAGAGCATTGTCATCCCGGCGATCGCAGCCGACGGATCACTTTATCCGGTCGACAAGATGAGGGCCCATGTCGAGGGCCTTCAGCATCTTGCCGTGTCCGTCTTCGTTTTCGATGGCGACAGCTTGCTCATCCAGAAACGCGCTCAGGCCAAGTATCACTGTGGCGGCCTGTGGGCGAACACCTGCTGCACTCATCCCCACTGGAACGAATCTGTCGAGATCTGTGCTGCGCGCCGGCTGGAAGAGGAACTCGGCTTTTCTCTTCCGCTCACCCGCCATCAGACAGTCGACTACGCCGCCGATGTCGGCTCTGGCCTGCGGGAGAATGAGCGGGTGACGTTGTTCAGCGCTGCGGCGGACCGGAGCCGTTTGGCGGTCCATCCCGATGAGGACGAGGTCGAGGCTGTGCGCTGGATCGCCGCCGACGAGCTGCAGCGGGAAATGCGCGAAGCGCCGCTCTCCTTCACTCCCTGGTTCCGGATCTATCTGGAGCGTTTTCCTGGTCTGGGCTTCGGACGCGCCTGAAGACCAGTCGTCACCACCTTCCCCGTTACTATCGAATCCGAACAATCGCCGTGGCGGCGGTCGCTGCGTCATAGACACACGAACAAAAAGAAGGGGAGCCCGTGAGCTCCCCTTCCGTTTGCGGCCTGCCTTGGGAGGCGGTCAGTTGTCGGTGGATGTCGAGGCCGAAGGCAACACGGCCTCGGCGGTCTGCGCCGATGTCGCCTCCGGCATGACGGCACTGCTCTGTTCGGCCGGTGCCATCTTCTGGGTTGTGCCCGGCTGGTATGTGTTGAAGTCAGGAACGGATATCGGGCCCTTCTTCGCAAGAGAGTCCACATAGTCCTGCAGCATCGAGACACCATAGAGCGGTTTCTGGACGCCGGCGTGGCAGGTGCCGCAGCCGACCTTGAAGACATCGCCCTCGGGACCCTTGCGGGTCGCCGGAAACACTGGCGACAGTCCTTGGACGTAGTTCAGGTTGATATCGCGCACCATGCGGATGCCATGCCATGCGGTTACGCGTTGCGGCGGGCTCTCGTCCCACGCGTTGAAGGCGCGGGAATTGTGGCAGGTCGTGCAGTTGACACCAAGTGATTCAGACATGTGCATCATCAGCGACCAGGTCGCCTCGGTTTCCTTCGTGCCGTTCATGTTGGTGCCGGTCGGAAGGGCCGTGGTTGAATGGACCCGGATCGGCTTGGCATCGAGCAGATAGTCCTTCAGCACGTTCTGCGGCAGCGAGGAATTGCCGCCGAAGCGGGCGACGACATTCTGGCCCTGGCGGTTCTGCGTCATGTTGCCGGCCGGCTTCGGCTCCTGATCTTCAAACCAGTAGTTGGCCGGAATGGCCTGGCCGCGATGGCAGGTGTAGCAGGTCGCGCCGACCTGGCCGACATGGCTTTGCCAGTCGACATTGATCGCCTGGGTCATCTGGATCATGCGCCGGGCGACGACCTTCTGGTAGACCTCGTCGGAGGCCAGGTTTTCCGGATTGTGACAGTAGTTGCAGCCAGCTTCGGGTGCGATCCATTCGGTGATCGACGCCATGAACTGGTTGAACTGGTCGTCGGAGAGGTCGCCAAGGATCTGTACGTTTTCGTAAAGGTCTCGCGCCTTGTCACCGGCCGGATCGGCTTCCCATGGAGCCGGCGGCACCACATTCGCAGCCTTCAGCGCTTCCTGGTTCTCGATATCTCGGTGAATATACATGCCGGTCCCACGGGAACCGATCTGTGTCGTCTCGACGGGCGGTGCATCCCACCCGGCGCCGACGAAGCTTGCGATCGTCAGCAGGGTGCCGGCGGAGACGGCGAAGGGAATCCAGAGTTTCATCGTCGTTCTCCTCAAAGCGCCGGGTCGACGACGCCGGGATAACCCGGCAGCGGGGACACGATCCCGTGGTTGATGCCCCAGAGATACCAATTGTCGACGACCGTGCCGGTGAGCAGGATGCCGATGCCACCGGTGATCGGGGTCAGGATGGCGAACCACCAGGCCCAGCGATGCACGGATTCCATCGTGGCATTGAAGCCCATGGTCCAGCGCCAGAAGAGGGCCGCCCGTTCAGAGGCTGTGCCGCGATCGGTGATCTGCTCGAGTTCCCGTT
>JARXAQ010000298.1 GCA_029865825.1 Rhizobium sp. | reverse complement strand
CAGCAATCCGCGCAAGCGCCACCTCGTCAAGAACATCGTCAATTTCTGCCATGTGCTCGGTGTGCGCGTCATTGCCGAGGGCATCGAGACCGAAGGCGAATTCATCGCCTGCCGCGAGTTTGGCGTCGATCTCGTCCAGGGCTGGTACATCGCCCGCCCGACCACGCTGACCACCGAACTGAAGAGCGCCTTTCCGCATCTGCAGGATGTCGGCAAGATCCGCCGCTCCACCCAGTCACTCGACGAGATCCTCATCCGCCGCCAGATCGAGACGCTCCCGACTGTCTACGAACACGAGAACATCGAGCACGTCTTCGACCTCTTCCGCCGCAATCCCGGCCAGTCCTTCTTCCCCGTGCTCAATGCCAATGGCGAGCCGCGCGGCATCATCAACGAGCGGCATCTGAAGGAATACATCTACCAGCCCTTCGGCCGTGACCTGTTGAAGAACAAGCTCTATGAGCGCTCGATCTCGCAATTCGTCGACCGCGCCCCGATCGTCGGGCTGGATGCCGATGCCGAGCGGCTCATGACGATCTTCGCCAATATGGAAGGTTCAGACTGCGTCATCCTGACGGAGAACATGCGCTATGCCGGCATCGTGTCGGCCGCCTCCCTGATCCGTATTATCAACGAAAAGCAGTTGAAGACCGCCCAGGACCAGAACCCGCTGACCAGCCTGCCGGGCAACCGCGCCATCGGCGATTTCATGCAGGGCATCGCCCGTGACGGCGATGCGATCAGGTTCTTCTGCTATTGCGATTTCGACCATTTCAAGCCGTTCAACGACCATTACGGCTTCCACCACGGCGACCACGCCATCTCGCTGTTCGCCGCCCTTCTGCGCCGCTATTTCTTCTCTGAAGGCGACTTCCTCGGCCATGTCGGCGGCGACGACTTCTTCATCGGCGTCAGCGACTGGACGCGTGAGGAACTGAACGAGATCCTCGGTCGCCTGCTCTCCGATTTTCACGACGACGTCGTCACCCTGTATTCCGAGGCCGACCGCCAGGCCGGCCGCATCAAGGGCCTCGACCGCCGGGGCGTGGAACGCGATTTCCCCCTGATGCGCTGCTCCATCGGCGTCATCGAGCTTCCCCAGGGCCTCGTGATCGACGACGTCAACCGAATCAGCGCCGAGATCGCCGAGCTGAAGAAGCGGGCAAAGGAGAGCACCGAAGGCCTGGTGATCGGAATTTTCGGGGACAACTAAAAGACGCAGCGCCTCGGCATGCTGGGCCGCTTGATTGTGTCTGGCGGCTGGGCATCATCCCCTTGTTCCAAGGAGAGGATTTGAGGATGTTGAAGCGATTCGCTGCCGTGTGTTCCCTTTTACTGCTGGTCGGTTGCCAGACCGACGTGCCCCAGTCTGTGGCCGATTCCCAGAAGCCGCCGTCTGCCTCGGTGCGCAACGAACTGGTCCGTATCCTGAGGCAGGGGGGCGGCAAGATCGGCAATTTCATCAATCCGCAGATTTCGAGCGTCGTGCTGCTCGACCCCGCCACCAAGACCTATGCCTTCTGCGTTCGTGCCTGGTCGGCGCAGCGCCAGAGCTATCCCGATGTCATCGGCATTTCCATCCGCGACAACAGGATCCTCGGCTCGACGATGAACGACTACCGCTGCCGCGACAAACGCCTGCGTTACTATCCCTATCCGGAGCTGAAAGCCTTGCGCAGCTGATTTGCCGCGGCCGTGAGCACGTGGGCGGGCGAGAAGAGGGCCGGACATGCAAGTAACCGTCGCCATCGAACCGCCCGACCAGCCCGCCGTCGCGACACTCCTGCAGCAGTCCGACGCCGTCGCTGCGCGCCTCTATCCCGGTGCCTTCCGGCAGTCATTGAACCCGGCCACTCTGTCACGGCCGGAGATCGCCCTCTTCCTCGCTCGCGACGAAATGGGCCACGCCCTCGGCTGTGCGGCCCTCGTCGACCTTGGCGATGGCACTGCTGAACTCAAGCGCATGATCGTTGATCCCGCTCATGCGGGGCAGGGCGTCGGCCGCCGCCTCTTAACCGCCATTCTCCAGTCCGCCCGGGCGCGGGGTTACAGGTCCGTGCTGCTCGAAGTCGGCATCCGCAATGTCGAGGCGCGCCGGCTTTATGAAAGCGCCGGCTTCCGCGATCGTGGCCCCTTTGGCCGCTATGCGTTAACTCCGATCGCCACCTTCATGGAAATCGCCCTGGAGGAGGCCAACGGCTGAAGCCGGTCGCCACCATTTGTCGCGGGCGGCAAAGGGCCTCCTTTTCATCGCATTTCAGAGGCTCTATGCCGGACCACCCGCCGATCTTCCCAAATGCCTTCAGGAGTGCGCGCCCATGTCTCATCCAGCGACCCAGTCTCTGCCATCAACCATGCGGTATGTCGATCTTCCGACCCACGGCGCCCCGGAAGTCATGGTGCTCGCGACCGGCCCCATCCCTGAGCCGCGCCCCGGTGAAATCCTGGTCCGGGTCGAGGCCGCAGGCGTCAATCGGCCCGATGTCGCCCAGCGCCAGGGCGCCTATCCGCCACCGAAGGATGCAAGCCCCGTGCTTGGCCTGGAAATCGCGGGCGAAGTGGTCGAACTCGGCGAAGGCGTGACGGAGTTTGCCCTCGGCGACCGTGTCTGCGCTTTGGCAAACGGCGGCGGGTATGCCGAATACTGCCTCGTGCCCGCCTCCCAGGCGCTGGCATTCCCAAAGGGTTATGACGCCGTGAAGGCGGCAGCTTTGCCGGAAACCTTCTTCACCGTCTGGGCCAATCTCTTCCAGATGGCGGGGCTGACCGAAGGCGAGAGCGTGCTCATCCATGGGGGCTCCTCCGGCATCGGCACCACCGCCATCCAGCTTGCCAAAGCGTTTGGCGCAACCGTCTACACGACCGCCGGTTCGGCCGAAAAATGCGCCGCCTGCATGGATCTGGGCGCCGCGCGTGCGATCAACTACAAGGCCGAGGATTTCGTCGAGATCATCAAGGAAGCAACCGGCGGCAAGGGCGTCGACGTCATCCTCGATATGATCGGCGCCGCCTATTTCGACCGCAACCTGCAGATCCTCGCCAAGGACGGCTGCCTCTCGATCATCGCCTTCCTCGGCGGGTCGACCGTCGAAAAGGCCAATCTCGCCCCGATCATGGTCAAGCGCCTCACCGTCACCGGCTCCACCATGCGCCCGCGCACGGCCGAAGAAAAACGCGCCATCCGCGATGAGCTGATGGCGGAGGTCTGGCCGCTGATCGAAGGTGGAGAGGTGGCGCCCGTCATCCACGCCGTGCTGCCCTTCGATCAGGTGGTGGAGGCACACCGGCTGATGGAAAGCTCGGCGCATATCGGCAAGATCGTGCTGAAGATGGGGTGAGACGAGCGCCGCTCGAGAAAGCCAGGTGCTTCACGAGCGGCCATCATGCGGCGATGGAAAACCTGCCAAGATCAAGCGTTGTGGGAATTTCGCGGTCAATTCCGCCGCCGTTGCGCTTGGCGCGGTAGGAGGCTTTGTCCGCAGTGACCATCATCTGGTCCAGATCCGCAGATCCGGACAAGGCCATAGTATAGCCGAGGCTGATGCCAATGGTGATCTCCTCACCGGCAATCGGGTATGGCGCGCCGAGAATGTCCAAGATTCTGCGCGCCAGAGCTTCGGCATGGCCGGGATCCCGGACATCGGGTTGCAGGATGACGAATTCATCGCCGCCAATCCGAACGGCGATCGCAGGCGGCTCCAGGGTCTCTCGCAGCCGCCCGGCAATCCCCGCCAGCAACGCATCGCCGACCGCGTGCCCAAACCGATCATTGACGTCCTTGAAACCGTCAAGGTCGAAGCAATGCACGCAGGTGAGGACATCGTCCGCGGTGGTGAGGCTCAGATAAGTCTCGCTGAGCGCCGTGCGGTTGAAAAGCCCTGTCAGCGGATCGTGGCGGGCCTGATGCTCCATGTCGAGAAACAGGGTGATCTGCCGTATGGTCGTTCGATAGACATGCAGCATGCTCTGCATCGCTGCGAACAGGAAGACCACGGACAGCAGACCGAGAATCCAATGGGCCGTATCGCCATAGGCCATGATCGAGAGCGTCGTCGGCAGCGCTACAATCAGGATCGTCGTCGCGGCGATAAAGGGTCGAACGGATATCCTGACCGTCACCCCGGCGCAGTATCCAAAGGTCAGCGCTGCGGCAAGGATATGGACCGATAGATCCCGGTAGGAGAAGGCGACGGTCGCGATCGTGCTGACAGAACCCGCAATAACAAAGATACAAATGCCCTGCACCTTCTCCCAGCGGGCGGCATCCGCAACCGTTGAGCGCTTCGTGGCATCAGCGCGTCTATGGGCCAGGGACACGGCGATCTTGGCAAAGGATGCAATCATTCCGCCGATCGTCGCAATCAAGAGCGGCGTGCTGCCAAGGCTCTCATAGGCGAAAAGCCCGACGGCCAGTATGGTGATCGCCATGATCGTCGTCGGAGTCAGCGTCGAGTGCAACTCCGATACCAGCGTCTTGAACACCTCGTCGGTCTCTCTGTAGCGCACAGCAAATCCCTCAAGCACATGGTTTGGACCCGTCGAAGGCCCGTATCTGCTACGATCTTGCGGCCGGGGAGCTTAAGATTCGGTCAGGCTGGACGACAAAATCTGATATCTTGATGGACAAGGGCGTCTCGCCGAGAGGCCAGTTTGGTCCGCCTTCCCCGTGACGGCGCTCGGCAGGCTAGGGATTTCCGCGTTGAATATGACGACGTCGACCCGGTCATCCATGCGGCTCTGCCCTTCGATCAGGTGGTGGAGGCGCACCAGTTGATGGAAGCTCTGAGCATGATGGGAGATTGTGTAGCGGAACGGGTGGCGCTGGGGTGGTCCCGAAGGCCAACCAGCGAGATGGGAGGGGCTTGCCGTGGGGCGCGAAGGGGTCTGACCACTTGCCGGGTAGAAATGACAAAGAAGCCAGTTCGTCCCGGCTTGGCCCGTGTCTAATTTCGGCCCAAACCCAACTTTGGACATTGATCTAACCTGCGCTACTGCGCAGCAGTATAGTCGATAGAACGCCCCCTTCGGAGCGTTTCGCGAGTTCCGCAAGGGTTCGATGACTGCAGGAGACGTCAGCGGGAACGGCTGACCTCTGCCGCGGCGGATCATCACGTTATCGTAACAGGCTCACCCCGCGTTACTTTGCGTCAAACACGGTGCGCGCTTCTTTCACCCCCTTGGAGTTATCGGCAACCCAATCCACCAAACCCTGCAAAGCCGGCAGAAGACTTTGCCCCATGGTCGTCAGTTCATATTCGACCCGTGGCGGCACCTCGGCGAAAATGTATCGCTTGACCAACCCGTCCCGCTCCAGATTGCGAAGCGTAGATGCCAGCATCTTTTCCGAAATCGTCGGTATCGATCGATTGATCTCCGAAAATCGCGCGCGATCTTTGGGAAGCATCGATATCGCAAGCATAATGAAAATACTCCACTTATCTCCTACCTTCGTCAATAGTTCACGAAAGGCAATCGGGTCTTCGTTTCCGCATAGAAGTAATGGGGGATCTTCGGTGCGAACGGAGAATTCGGTCATACTTACTTCCAGGTTAGTTGCGGATGTCAAAGTGGGTTCTTGTGCAAAAACAGTTCTATCAGTACTCCTGCCAAACGAAAAGTTGGCGCTACCTCGAGTGACAAGCAGCGTCGTCACCAGCCGCTTGGTTGGGGGATATGGCTTTTCGAATGTGAACACGCTCAAGGAACCACAAATGGTCGACCACATCATCCTGACCGTCAGCGATATCAAGACGTCGCTGGCGTTTTACGAAGCGGCACTGGCGCCGCTCAACATCAATTTTTTCATGCCCTTCAAGGGAGAAAATGGCCATCCCGACCTGTGGGGTTTTGGCGATGGCCAGAGTGCGATCTTCTGGCTGAAGCAGGGCAATCCGTATCCGGAAGCCATCCACTGGGGATTCAAAGCAAACAGCAACTCACAGGTCGATGCGTTCTATGCAGCGGCAATGGTGGCTGGAGCGAAAGACAACATCTCTCCACGTGCACGACTCGAATACTATCCCGGCTACTATGCCGCAGATGTCTTTGATCCCGACGGATATTCGTTCGAAGTCGTTCACAAGAGCTGATCCTCCCGTGGTGGAGAACGAATTCATACTGCGTACGAATGGTGCCTGCCGCAGCAGCAAGGACGTCACGGCTGCTGCGGTGATGCCTGGAGTCATCAGCGCATGGCCAGGTGGCAATGTAGCCCCGAGAATATCGAGGCCATTGTGGAGAGTTTAACGGAGGAAAGCGAACGCGCCGGCGCACCACCGAGGGACGACAAGACCCTGGGGTAAGCCTCGGTGACCACGGTATGGGCAGCGGTTGTTGCCAATGAAAAGCGAGGATCTTGGTGGGAAGCGCTTGCAGTTGGCAGAGTAGATTTGGTGTTCGATAAACACTTGAGGCTGGGACCGTCTTCGCCCCAGGTCACAGAGCCTGCGGCGTCCGATTGTCAGGAAGTTTGTCATCGTGACGCTCCACGCATGCCAGCCTTCATTCCGCCCCCTTCTTAAGCGCTTGTTAAGACTTCTTATCGGTTGGAGGTCTTCATGGCGCTGGGCGCATCGCATCGTTTGCAGGATGGCGTCGTCGCCGTCGAAACCATGACGCGCTTTGCGCTGGCCGTGCTGGCGCTCGCCTCCGGCGTCTATACCTATCTCGGGGTTCGCAGCCTGCTCGATGGTTCGGCGACCGCTGTCTTCTTTGCCGCCATCATCTATGCGGCGTCCGTCTCGGTCGCGATCTACGCCTTCTGGTCCTATATGGCGCGCTTCTATCCGCATGTGACGGGCGTGGCCGCCCGCGGCGCCATGCTGGGCGTGATGGCGCTCGGCTGCGCCATGATCATCGCCATGTCGAGCTGGCTGAATGCAGCCGCACTCGCTGGCTCTGCGGCGCTTGAACAGCATCTGGCCGAGACGGTGCAGGATTACACCGCCGACCTCGATCAGGCGCATCAGAATGCGCTCGCCGCGCAAAGCCTGCTGCCGGACATCCAGCGCACGTCGGAACGCTTTTCGCGACTTGCCGAGGACGAACGCCAGAGCGGCGCTTTGACGGGAACGACAGGGTCCGGCAGCGTCGTCCAGCTTCTGTCGCAGATGTCCTCGCAGCTCAACGAACTGGAAACCGGCATCACCGCGTCCCGCGAGCGGGTCACCACGCTCTTCGACCAGGGGCGAACCCACCTGGCGACCATGCGCAGCCTGGTTTCGGCGCCAGGGGCCGTAGCACCCCGCAGCGACGAGTTCTCCGCCGAGGTCGTGGCTCTCTCGGGCGTCATCACGTCTCTCCAGCAGACCTCGATCGCGCCGTCGGTCAAGCGGGCGGCCGAAGACCTCTCGCTCGGCTTCATCGCCCCGGTCGCCGATGGCCAGGCGGCCGATCTTGCGAACCGCCAGGACCAGGTGATGCAGACCATCCGCGCCTCCGTCACCGCCCAGTCGCAGGTGCTGTCGCAGGCCGCAGACGACATCCTGGCCCGTGAGCCGGTGGCCGAGCGCCGCTTCGTGCCGCTCTCATCGGCCGAAGCCGTTCTGCGCTATGCCGCCGATTTCATTCCGGCCTGGGCTGGCGCGATCTCGATCGACCTGCTGCCCGCCGTTCTCGTCTTCATCCTCGCGGTCGTTCACGGGGCGATCCGGCAGCAGGAGGAGCGGCTGCCTTTCGCGCAGCGGATCACGGCGGCAGAACTCCTCGAAGCGCTCGAAGTGCAGCGTGCGCTCGGTCGGCACGGGATCGACGTGGAACAGGCGCTTCAGGCCGCAGAAGCCGAGAACGAGCGTGGACGGGCGGACACCAACATCACCAGTCTCGACATGTCGGCCAAGACACCGCGAAAGGGCCCGCCCGCGTGAGACCTTCCTCGCTTGGACTGCGCCTGAAGACCGCCATTCTCAGCGCCGATGACGGCCTGCTGATGCGCGGCGCCTTTTTCGGGCTGCTTGCGGCAGCGGGCGCCTTCCTCTTCGTCGACCTCAGGGAAATGCGCCTCGCAACGGCGGCGCTTCCCGGCCATGATCCGATGACGACGGACGCTCCGGTGCTGCCGCCCGCCCTGACAGACGGCGTGCCTCAGGCGCCGCCGGTCGAGCCGGGGAGTTCTCCCGAAGTCCTCCGCCAACCGATGCGCTTCGACCTGCAGCCCGGCGGCGTGCTCAAGGCAGAAGGATCGATCGATCTGGGCGCCGCCGATCGCTTTGCCGAGGAGATCGCGGCGCGTGGTGAGTATGTGAAGGCGGTGACCTTGAATTCGCCGGGTGGATCCGTCGAGGATGCGCTCAAGATGTCGAAACTGATCCGGGAAAAGGGCCTCAACACCCGCGTGGCGACAAAGGCACTCTGCGCCTCCTCCTGCCCGCTGGTCTTCGCCGGTGGCGTCACGCGCGAGGCGGAAGAAGACGCCATTCTCGGCGTCCATCAGGTCTTCAATGCCGGCGAGATGCGGCCCTCGGCTGAGCAGGCCATGTCGGCAGCCCAGAGCACGACGGCACGCATTGCCAGGCATCTGGACGACATGGGCATCGGCGACGGGCTGTGGATCAACGCCCTGGAAACGCCCCCGGACCGGCTCTATTACCTGACGCCGAAGGAACTGGTGGAGTACAAGCTGGTCACCGCGCCGGCGGCGACCGCAAAACAGGCGGACTAGAGCAAGTCTGGCGACAGGAGAGACCGGTTTTGCGTTCGCAATTACGGAATTACAAAGAGATGGAGCATTGAAGGCGAGCCGGCTTTTGCCGGATATCCAGCCGCTAACCTGCCGTTGGCAGCGAACGCACAGTCAGCTTGTTGCCATCCGGGTCGCGCAGATAGGCGACGAATGACCCGTCCGGGCGTTGCGTGGGCGGACTTTCGACCGCTGTGCCACCAGACGCCGTCCCGGCGGCATGCCAGGCTCGAACATCCTCCGCGCGCGCTGCCAAAATACCGATCGTCCCGCCATTGGCCGCCGTGGCCGGATTGCCGTCGATCGGTGTCGTGATCATCAGCCTCCCGCCGTTGTGGTGATAAATGAGCCTGGCGCGCGCATCTGTCTCGCCGGGTTTGCCGCCGAGCGCAACGAAGGTGGCATCATAGAAGCGCTTCGACCGCT
>JARXAQ010000162.1 GCA_029865825.1 Rhizobium sp. | reverse complement strand
AAAGGCGAAGATCGTCGCCGTCTGCACCCACAAAAAGGAAATCACCAACAAGATCGTCGAGCTCATCCAGTCCGAATGCCCTGATATGCGGATCTATGCCCGCTCCTATGACCGCGTCCACAGCATCGAATTGCGCGGGCGAGACGTGGAATACGAGCTGCGCGAGACGCTGGAATCCGGCCTGCTGTTCGGTCGCCGGACGCTGGAAGGGCTCGGGGTCTCGGAAGACGAGGCCTATGAGATCGGCGAGGATATTCGCCGGCGCGACGAGGAGCGGCTGAAGCTGCAGGCCCAGGAGGGTATCCAGGCGGGCCGCGACCTGATGCACAACCGGCCGGTCAAGCCGGAACCGCTGGTCAAGCCGAAGCGACCGGTGCAGGCCGTGCCGGAAGAGGAGACCGTTCCGGGCGAGTGACGGGTCAGCGGCGAATGAAGTCTTCGATCCGCTCGGCAAGGTCGCGCTTGAGCGGCTCCTTGAGCCGGTCTGCGGCTTCGAGGATCTGGCGGGCCTTGAAGAAGTCGAGCACGCGGAAGCCGTTGACGTCAGGTCTCAGATAGATGTCGGGCTGGCAGATCTTCATCTTCAGCGCGACATGTGACTGCATCATCAACTGCGAGGCACCGAACAGGCTGTCGATGCGGTTCGGCACCAGGGAGCCGTCGCCTTGCGGCGCGCCGATGACGTCGATGGCAACCAGCACATCGGCCTCGCCGACGAGGTGATCATAGGGCACGGGATTGAAGATGCCGCCGTCGATCATCAGGCGGCCATCGATCAGGACAGGCGCGAACAGCGCCGGGATGGCAGCGGAGGCGGCCAGCGCCTCGTAGAGGTCGCCTTCCGTAGAGATCCGTTCGGACTGTCCGTAATAATCCGTCGCATTGACCTTCAGCGGCAGGCGCAGCGCCTCAAAGGTGTCGGGGATCTGCGGTGGCAGAAACGTGCGCAGGATGCGCGGCAGATTGAACTGGCCGAGGCGAAAACCGCCGAGCGCACGAATACTGGCCGGTCTCAGCCCCCAGAACATGTTGAGGACACGGGCTCTGTTGTCTGCGAGTTCCAGCGCATAGTCGCGGATGTCGCGACCACTCATGCCGGCGGCGTAACCGGCACCGATGATCGCCCCCATGGACGAGCCGGCGATCAAAGCCGGGCGGATGCCGAGTTCATCGAAGACCTCGAGGACCGAAATATGGGCGAACCCACGCGCGCCACCGGCCCCGAGCGCCAGGCCAATGGTGGGATCAGCCTTGCGGCCGGCGGAGGGAATGGGAGTTTCTGCGATCTGATCCATGCGGAGGGCCTGCTGTGCGAAGAAGTTCAGGTCGGCCTATAGGAAAAGAAGTACATTTTCGTGTCACCGAAGGTGCGCTGTTCGATGAAGGTGAAGACCGGATCGAGACTGACCTGCACGTCTCCCCGCTCCTCCAGGATCGCGAGCGCGCCTTGTGCCAGCCAGCCGCCCTGATGGGCCGCCACCAGCGCCTTTTCACCCAGGCCTTTGCCATAGGGTGGATCGGCGAAGACGAGGTCGAAGGGCTCGATGTTGCTCGACGGGCCGAGATCGGTCGCATCGCGGCGCAGGATGCGGGCCCGGCCATGTAGACCGAACGCCTCGATGTTTTCCCAGAGCAGGCCGCGACCCTCGACGCTGTTTTCGACGAAGAGCGCGTTTTTGCAGCCGCGCGACAGGGCCTCGATGCCGACAGCACCCGTGCCGGCAAAGAGATCTAGAATGCGCGTGCCATCCAGGATGCCCGGATGGGCATGGGAGAGGATGTTGAACAGGCTTTCGCGCGTCCGGTCTACGGTCGGCCGGATGTCATTGGATTTGGGCGTGGCCAGGTTGCGGCCACGAAACTCTCCACCAACAATGCGCATCAGGCCTTACCTCTTGCCCTTGGGGGCGCCGCGACCGGCACCACCGGGCTTGCCGCCAAAGCCGCCGGGACCACCGGAGCGCGGGCCACCGGCCGGGCGACCACCCGGCTTGCCGCCGAAGCTCTTGCCGGCAGGCTTGCCGAAGGATTTACCCGCAGGCTTGTCACCAAAGGACTTGCCCGCCGGCTTATCGCCATAGGACTTGGCCGCAGGCTTGTCACCAAAGGCCTTGGGGCCACGCGGCTTGTCACCATAGGGCTTGGCGCCAAAGGGTTTTGCACCGCGGGGCTTGTCGCCGAACGGGCGCTCTGCGCGCGGACGATCCTCACCGGCCCGCTCTGTGCGGGGACGATCGCTGCTGAAGCGTTCTGCGGCCGGGCCTTCGCGACGCGGACCCCGGTCCGGACGCTCGGTGCGAGCAGGACGGTCGCCAAAGTCACGGCGCGGTCCACGGTCTTCACCCTCGCTGCGCGGCGGGCGGTCGCCGAAGTCGCGGCGCGGACCACGGGCTGTACCTTCGCTGCGCGGGCCACGGGCAGCACCTTCCGGACGCGGACCACGGCCTGCACCTTCGGTGCGGGGTCCACGGGCTGCACCTTCACTGCGCGGGCCACGGCCAGCACCTTCAGGGCGCGGGCCACGGTCTGGGCGATCGCCGGCATCCCGGCGGGGGCCACGGTCGGCGCCTTCACGGCGAGGCGCACGGTCATCGCCGCGCGGGGCGCGGGCACCGAAGCCTGCACCAGCGCCGCGCTTGTCGTCACGGCCGCCATCGCGGAAGCCGGGCTTCTTGTCCGGGCCGTCGGCGCGGATCCATTCGCCCTCCTCGTCATGGGCGCGACTGACCACGACGCGCGGTCCCTCACGATCATCGAAGCGGTCGACCGGGCGTTCCGGGCGGTTGTCGGGCTTGCGGCGCGCAGCAGCTGCTGTCGCCTTTTCGCCGAGCGGACGGGCGCCGGGCGCCATCCAGACATTGGTCGTCCGGTTCTTGGTGGCGGCGGGTGCGCGTTTGGGCTTGTCGTCGAACTTGTTGTCGGCGAACTTCTTGTCACCAAACTTCTTGTCGCCGAACTTTTTGGCGCTGTCGGTGCGGCTGGTGTCGAGACGATCGAGCGCGCGGTCGCGGCGATCGTTCTTGTCGAGCTTGTCCGGGCGCTTGCCGGCGGGACGTGCAGCACGCTCTTCCTTGCCCCATTCGGCTTTGGCCGGGCGGGCCGGCTTCTTGGCCGGCGCGTCCTCGTCGTCCTCGACCTCGACGCCGCCATGGCTATAGACCGGGGCGTCGAAATTGGCCTTGGCTTCCTCGATGAGGCGGGGGCCGAGCTGGTCGCGCAGCATGCGGCCGCGGACTTCCTGGACCTGACCTTCCGGCAGATCGCCGAGCTGGAACGGACCGTAGGAGACGCGGATCAGGCGGTTGACCTCGAGGCCAAGCGCGCCGAGCACGTTCTTGATCTCGCGGTTCTTGCCTTCGCGCAGACCCATGGTGATCCAGACATTGTGGCCCTGCTTACGGTCAAGCGTCGCATCGATCGCGCCATAGAGCACGCCGTCGACGGCAATGCCTTCCTTCAGCGCATCGAGTGCCGGCTGATCGACATCGCCATAGGCGCGCACGCGGTAGCGGCGCAGCCAGCCGGTAGTCGGCAGTTCGAGCACGCGAGCGAGACCGCCGTCATTGGTGACCAGCAGCAGGCCTTCGGTGTTGATATCGAGGCGGCCGATGGACATGACGCGCGGCAGGTCTTCCGGCAGGTTCTCGAACACGGTCGGGCGACCTTCCGGATCGGAATTGGTCGTCACCAGGCCGCCGGGCTTGTGGTAGAGCCAGAGACGGGTGCGCTCGATGCCGCGGATCGGCTGGCCATCAACCTCGATCGTGTCGGCGAGCGTCGCGTTCAGCACCGGGCTGTCGAGCACCGTGCCGTTTACGGCGACGCGGCCTTCCATGATCATCCGCTCGATGTCGCGGCGCGAGGCGACGCCAGCGCGCGCGAGCAGCTTGGAAATGCGCTCGGGCTTCATGGTGTCGTCACCGGAGGCTGTCTCCGGACGGGCGGCACGTGCGGGCTTGGTTTCAGATTTTGCGGCCGGCTTGCGGGTGAGCGGCTTGCCGCTGCGCTCAGCGGGCTTGCCCGCCGGACGCTTGGACTTGTCTTTGAATGTCATTTGTTGTTTGCCTGTCGTTTGGGCTGTCGTATCAGGTCATGCGGCTGGGGTTAAGCAGAAAGTTCAGGCATGGCGCAGACAAACGGCTTCATGGATGCCGCCTTCGCGGAGGCGCTCGCCGCCGGCGAACGCGGCGAAGTGCCGATCGGCGCGGTCGTGGTGCGCGAGGGCGAGATCATCGCACGCGCCGGCAACGAGACACGGGCGCTCTTCGACGTCACCGCCCATGCCGAGGTTTTGGCGATCCGGCGGGCAGCGCAAGTGGTCGGCGACGAGCGGCTGGTGGATGCCGATCTCTATGTGACGCTCGAGCCCTGCACCCTGTGTGCGGCAGCGATTTCCTTTGCCCGCATCCGCCGGCTTTATTATGCAGCCCACGACACAAAAGGCGGCGCGGTGGAAAGTGGCGTGCGCTTTTACGCCCAGCCGACATGCCACCATGCGCCGGAAGTCTATTCCGGCATTCGGGAAACCGAGGCGGCCGAACTGATCCGAAGCTTCTTCCAGACGAAGAGAGACACATGATCCTGATCGCACCGATCCTGTCGATGCTCGCCATGGGCCTCATTGCCGCCTGGGGTCACCGCAATATCGCGCCGGAGCGGCGGTACCTGCCGCTGCAATGGTCAGGTCACGGCACGGTGAACTGGCGGGCGCCGCGACTAGTGGCGCTGTTCGGGATCCCGGTCGTGATTGCCCTTGTCATGGGCCTCGTCGCCTATCTGTCGCGCGACAACCCGGGCGATCGCGACACGGCACTCGTCTGGATCTCGATCATCGGACCGGGCATCGAAGCCTTTTACCTGGCGATCCTGGCGCGCGCGATCGAAAGCGAAGAGTAAGAATGCTGCCGGATCAGGCCACCCCGGCGAAGACTTTCAGCTTTTCGCCGCTCAGCCGGTAGCGGATCCATTCGGTCTGCGGCTCAGCACCGATCGCGTCATAGACGCGGATGGCCGGCTCGTTCCAGTCGAGCACGCTCCATTCGAAGCGGCCGCAGCCCTTGTCGACGGCAACCTTGGCCAGATGCTTGAGCAGCAGCTTGCCGGCGCCCGAGCCGCGGTGGTCGGGCGATACATAGAGGTCTTCGAGGTAGAGACCGTTTTTCGCCTGCCAGGTGGAGTAGTTGTAGAACCACACGGCAAAGCCTGCAGGCGTGCCATCGGCTTCCAGGATTACCGCTTCTGTGACGGCGCCTTCGCCAAAGATCGACGCGCGGATGGTTTGCTCTGTCGCTTCGACTTCATGGCCCGCCTTTTCATAGACGGCGAGTTCCGTGATGAAGCCGAGGATCGTTCCGGCGTCGTCGGGTGTGGCGGGGCGAATGGTGAACGGCATGGACGACCTCAAAGAAAAAGGCAGGCCGTTTCCGCCCTGCCTCGATAAAATGCAATCCGAAATCCGGCTTATTGGAACGGCGTCCACCAGGAGCTGCTCTGCTGGGCAGCCTTGGCTTCCTTCTTGCGACGCTTTTCCTTCTTGGCTTCCGGTTCGCCAAGATCAGCAAGCGTCGTATCTTCGGCCTGGCGATACACGGTCGGCGGGTCGGACAGCAGTCGGCGCTGGTCCAGATAGGCGCCCTTTTGCAGCTTGCGCGCATCGCGGAAGGCTTGCCATTTCTGCGTCTCGGTCATCGTGCCGGACGTCCCATAGCCGGCGAGCAGCGGCGAGCGGTAGCGCGGGTTGTTGGCATTTGCGTCGGCTTCCGCGACCAGGCGTTCACGCGCCTCTTCCGGAGATTCCACCCATTCCGGGTTGTTCTCACGGCTGGCGACGGAGGACTGCGGCACCACGAGCGCCGCTGTCTGGGTGCCGCCGGGCGGCAGAACCAGGGACGGGCGTGGGTTATATTTGGTGCCCTTGTTCGCAGCCTCGCGCGGCGCGATCGACACGGCAGAGCCGACATCATCTGCCAGTTGCTCCATGGCCGTCTTGTCGGTGCCATAAGTGGGGCCGCCGACGCAGCCGGTCAGGCTGACGGTGACGCCGAGAAGTCCAGCCATGCCAAGGCCAACTCTGAACAGATATGCCGATTTCATGAATGCCTACCAGCCTCGCCGCAGTTCATCTGTGCCGCCGAATAATTCTCTTTCACCGCTGCCGGGAAAATTCGGCCAATTTCAGGCAGTTTTACCGGATGACCCACGAAAGCGCAAATCATCCGGTAATATTTCCTCAGTTCAGCGCCGCAAGCTCGCGCAGCGCCTGGGCGTCGCGGGCCGAGACCTCAGGATAGTCATGGTCGGAGCCGACATCCTTGGTGATCTTCCAGGAGCGGGCGCACTTCGTACCCTCGGCCAGCTTCGGTTCCACGGCGACCTTTGTGCCGTCGTCGAGACGGAAGGCGTCTGCCGGGCCTTCACCTGCGACCACCGAGATATCCGAGGTGATGCAGATCTCGGCGAAGTCGAGACCGTCGAGCGCCTTCAGGAGATCCGCATCGCCGATATAGACGACCGGGGCCGCTTCCAGCGAGGAGCCGATGCGCTTTTCCTTGCGCTCGATTTCCAGCGCACCAGTGACCGCACGACGGACAGCGCGAACGCCCTTCCACTTTTCGGCCACCGCCTCGTTCGACCAGTCGGCCGGGACCGTCGGGAACTGTTCGAGATGCACCGACTCGGCGTTGGGATCACGCGAGAGCCAGGCCTCTTCCGTCGTGAACGGCATCATCGGAGCAAACCACAGGACCAGGCAGTCGAAGAGCTTGCGGATGACGAAGAGGGCCGAGCGGCGCTTCAGGCTCGACGGGGCGTCGCAATAGAGCGT
>JARXAQ010000296.1 GCA_029865825.1 Rhizobium sp. | reverse complement strand
TGCCCCGTTCGTCGTATCGCGTGGGATCGTCCAGGATTTGTTCTTCATTTTTACGATGCTGGCACTCGCTCAGAGCTGGAACCTGTTGGCAGGCTATGCAGGACTGATTTCCGTCGGCCAGCAACTTTTCGTCGGTTGCGGCGCCTATGCGCTCTTCGGATTCGTTACGCTTCTCGGGCTCGACCCGGTCCTGGCCATTCCGATGGCAGGCCTCTTCGCCATGCTGGTGGCCCTTCCCACAGCCTTCTTCGCCTTCCGGCTCTATGGCCCCTATTTTGCCATAGGCACATGGGTCATCGCCGAGGTCGGGCGTCTTCTCTTCGCACAGTGGAAGGCGCTCGGCGGCGGCACGGGCACATCGCTCCCTCGTGAAGCGACGCGCGAAATGGTCGGCGTCGCGCTTCTCGAGGACTGGTTCGGCATGAGGTCCGCCGCTGCAGCCGATGCGGTCGCCTTCTGGCTTGCCCTGCTGGTGCTCGTACTCACGATCTGGTTCGTCTATCGCCTCCTTCGGTCCAAGCAGGGCCTGGGCTTGGCCGCCGTGCGCGACAACGAGACGGCGGCCCGTGCGCTCGGTGTCGATGCGCAACGGCTGAAACTCTTCATCTATCTCTCGACGGCCTTCATCACCGGCATCGTCGGTGCGCTAATCTATCTGCAGAAGGCGCGTATATCGCCGGATGCCGCCTTCTCTCTCACCGACTGGACCGCCTATGTCATCTTCATCGTGGTGATCGGCGGCATCGGCACAATCGAAGGCCCGATCGTCGGCGTCATCATCTTCTTCCTGATGCAGAATGCCCTGTCGAGCTACGGCTCCTGGTACCTGCTGCTGCTTGGAGCACTCGCCATCGTGACGATGCTGTTTGCCCCGCGCGGCATCTGGGGCCTCGTTTCGGCCCGCACCGGCATCGAACTCTTTCCGGTTCGCCGCACCTTGAAGGGCGGATCGCTCGAACATCACACTAGGGGAGGGCCAAATGGCTGACATTACAACCGACGTTTTGATCATCGGCACCGGGCCTGCGGGCTCGGCCACCGCCGCCTTGCTGGCAAGCTACGGCCTCGAACCGCTGGTGATCAACCGCTATCGCTGGCTCGCGACCACGCCGCGCGCCCACATCACCAACCAGCGTACCATGGAGGTCCTGCGCGATCTCGGCCGCGACGTCGAAGACGAGGCCTACATGTTCGCGACCGAACAAGACCTCATGGGCCAGAACGTCTTCTGCACGGCGGTCGCCGGCGAAGAGATCGGCCGCATGCAGAGCTGGGGCAATCATCCGCTCTCCAGGGCAGAGCACCTGTTGTCCTCCCCCGGCCGGATGAACGATCTTCCGCAGACCTACATGGAACCGCTGCTCTTCAAAACCGCCTGCTCGCGCGGCGCGCAGGCGCGCCTGTCGACGGAATATGTCAGCCACGTGCAGGATGCCGAGGGGGTTACCACCACCTGCCTTGACCGGTTGACCGGCAAGGAATTGACTATCCGCTCGAAGTTCCTCGTTGGCGCCGATGGGGGAAACTCCAAGGTGGCCGAGCATGCGGGGCTTTCGTTCGAGGGCAAGATGGGCGTCGCCGGCTCGATGAACATCCTCTTCGAATGTGATCTCTCGCGCTACGTCGCCCATCGCCCCTCGGTGCTCTACTGGGTGCTGCAGCCGGGCGCCGACGTCGGCGGCATCGGCATGGGTCTGGTCCGCATGGTTCGCCCCTGGCACGAATGGCTGATCGTCTGGGGTTACGACATCAACCAGCCGGCACCGGCCGTAGACGATGCCTTCGCGACGAAGGTCGTGCGCGATCTCGTCGGCGTCCAGGACCTGCAGCCGAAGATCAAGTCGGTCTCCACCTGGACCGTCAACAACATGTATGCGACCACCATGTCGAACGGTCGCGTCTTCTGCATGGGCGACGCCACCCACCGCCATCCGCCGTCGAACGGCCTCGGCTCCAACACCTCGATCCAGGATGGCTTCAACCTCGCCTGGAAGCTTGCTGCGGTCATTCGCGGCCAGGCTGGCATGGGCCTGCTCGACAGCTACCAGTCAGAGCGCGCGCCGGTCGCCAAGCAGATTGTCACGCGCGCCAACAAGTCGATCGAGGAGTTTGGCCCAATCTTCAAGTCGCTCGGCATGCTCGATTCCGTCGATCCGGTGAAGATGCAGGAGAACATGGATGCCCGCTGCAACGACACGGCCGACGCAGAAAAACAGCGTGAGGCGATCCGCCAGGCAATTGCAAGCAAGGTCTACGAATTCGACGCGCATGGCGTGGAAATGAACCAGCGATACAAGTCGGGCGCAATCGTGACCGACGGTCAGCCGGAACCGGCCTTTGAAAAAGATGCCGAACTGCATCACCAGCCGACCACCTGGCCGGGCGCCCGCTTGCCGCATGTCTGGATCTTCGGCCCGGAAGGCAAAAAGGTCTCGAGCCTCGACCTCACCGGCCACGGCGTCTTCACGCTGCTGACCGGCATCGGCGGCGATGGCTGGGTGTCGGCGGCGAAATCGCTGTCGAAGGAATTCGGCCTGCCGATCACAGTACACAAGATCGGCCCCCGCCAGACCTGGCAGGATTTCTCTGGCGATTGGGCCAGAGCCCGCGAGATCCGCGATTCCGGGGTGCTGTTGGTTCGCCCGGATCATCACGTCGCCTGGCGGGCGGAAGCGGCCGTAGCAGACCCCGAAGGCGAGCTTCGGCGCGTCCTCAAGACCATTCTGGACCGGTGAGGAGACATCATGCACGCGCACGAAAAGGGTTATTTCACCGAAGAGACGTCCGTCGAGGTCGTCACTGGCCGAAATGCCAATGCCAATGACGAGCGGCTGAAGCAGGTGATGGAGGTCGTCACCCGCAAGCTGCATGAGGCGGTCAAGGAGCTGGAACCGACACAGGACGAATGGATGGAGGCGATCCTCTTCCTCACGCGCACCGGCCAGATATGCAATGAATGGCGGCAGGAGTTCATCCTGCTGTCCGACGTACTTGGCGTTTCGATGCTGGTGGACGCGATCAACAACCGCAAACCTTCAGGCGCCTCGGAAAGTACGGTCCTCGGGCCGTTCCATGTGGCAGACGCACCGGAACTGCCGATGGGCGCCAATATCTGTCTCGATTCCAAGGGCGAGGACATGGTGATCGAGGGCCGCATCCTGGATACCGAGGGCAAGCCGATCGAAAATGCCGTGATCGACGTCTGGCAGGCCAATGACGAGGGCTTCTACGACGTGCAGCAGAAGGGTATCCAGCCAGATTTCAACCTGCGCGGCATCTTCCGAACCGCGTCGGACGGCCGATACTGGTTCCGTGCGGTTAAACCGAAATACTACCCGATCCCCGATGATGGCCCGGTCGGCCAACTCCTTGGCCATCTCGGGCGCCATCCTTATCGGCCGGCGCACTTGCATTACATCATCAAGGCAAACGGCTTTGATACACTCGTCACCCACATCTTCGACCCTGATGACCCCTATATTCACTCGGACGCAGTTTTCGGCGTCAAGGAGAGCCTGTTAGCCCGCTTCGACAAGGTAGAGCATTCGACGCGCGCTGCAGAACTCGGCTTCAATGGCCCCTTTTGGGAAGTCAAACACGATTTCGTCCTTGCGCATGCCAGAAAGGCGAATGCCTAAGGCAGCAAGTATGGAATAGTCTCGGACCGGTGACGAACGGCCCGCTGCAGCTGGTCACCGGTTATTCCTGGCATCATGGTGTCAGCGATTCGATTCGGGAGGTTCGGTTGGTCTCGCCAGTCAGCCGCGCTCCCAGTACCAGGCGAGATACTGCATTTTGCGATCCCGCTCCTGAGAGGAAAGGAATTTGCGAGTGGTCCGGACATCGGACTTCTCGCAGGCGACCCAGATGAAGGTTCGCGCGTCGACGGTATCCAGCGCGTTCTGAATTGCGGTCGCCAGCACCGCCTGATCGCCGGCGGCATAGGCGGACCGATAGAGCCATTGCACTTCGATCGAACCCCGCGTCAGCAGCGGCTGTTCTTCACCAGCATCTTCCACCTCGATGATGGCTTTCATCCGCGTGGTTGCCGGCACCTCGGCAGCGATTCGCGCGATGGCGGGAAGGGCGGATTCGTCACCGGCAAGAAAGATCTGCTCTGAGGCGGGCAAGTCGCCGCCACCCGGGCCCATCAGTGCCAGCCTCTGGCCAGGCTGCGCGTCGCGAGCAAAGTCGGCGCCGGGTGTCTCGACGCCTGACATCGGATGTTGCAGCACGTCGATCCAGAGCTGGCTATGTTCTACGTCTACAGCCCTGATCGTATAGACCCGCGCGAGAAGTTTATCCTCTCCCGTCGGCCAGGCGATGCGGCCATTGTCTTCGATCCCGGGCCAGACAGGAACCCGATTGGCCGGGGGAACGAGAACCCGCACATGCATGTCGCCACCCAGGAAAGGCGCAACATCATCGCATGCAAGCACGACGCGGCGCATCCGGGGCGTCACGTTATAGGCAGATACGACGGTGACCTCATGCAGATTGACGGGCCGATCGCGTCGCGCCGAACTTGCCCAGGACAGCTCGAAAGGCTCCTCGCCGGCGAAATAGAACAGGTGTTCGGCAAGCATTACACGCGTGGCCTGGATGGCCTCTTCGTTTTCACAGGTGATGTCGATCTGCATCTGCGCGTCGGAGACGGCAATATTCACCCGCGCCTCTGCACTGTCGAAAACGGCTTTGGCGCCATCGCGCCGAACGTCGGCATGCTCGACGAAGTGTTCGCAGATCTCGTCCAGCAGAGACATGGCGTTGCCCGAGCGGCCGATGCCGGATAGCTTGAAAGCGGGGGCAGTGGTCATGGCTTTGCATCCTCATCTCGATTGGCGGTGGAAGTTGTCATTCGGTGACGCCCTATGGGCAGCATCATCGGTCGCCCCGATGTCGGATCCGAAACGATCCGGCTTTCCAGACCGAAAACGCGTTTCACCATCGCCTGCGTGAGGATCGCCTCGGGAGCACCCTCGGCATAGGGGGCACCATCCACCATTGCGACGAGATGGTCGGCATAGCGAGCGGCAAGGTTGAGATCATGCAACACCATGACGATCGTCGTGCCGCGCACCGCGTTGAGGTCGGTCAGCAGATCCAGGACGTCGATCTGATGGCTGATATCGAGGAAGGTCGTCGGCTCATCGAGCAGGAGAATCTCGGTCTGTTGGGCCAGAGCCATCGCAATCCAGACCCGCTGGCGTTGGCCGCCGGACAATTCGTCGATCGGCCGATCTGCCAGATCCGCCGTCCGCGTGGCATTGAGCGCATCAGCCACAGCCTCGTCATCCGCCTGGGTCCATCGGCCGAAAAGACTGTGATGCGGATGGCGACCGCGACCGACGAGATCTGCAACTGTAATGCCTTCCGGCGCGACGGGCGCTTGCGGCAGGAGTCCCAATCTGCGGGCCAATTCTCGTGTCGGCAGCCGATGGATCGATGTACCGTCGAGCAGGACCTGGCCTCCCCGGGGCTTTATCAGTCGGGATAGGACGCGCAGGAGTGTGGATTTTCCGCAGGCATTGGCACCAACTATGGCCGTGATCCGGTTTGGCGGAACCGTCAACTCCAGTCCGTCGAGGATCAGGCTCTGACCATAACCCGCAGAGAGCGTGGTTGCGACGAGGGAGTGTCTGATCATGCGGCGCCCCCAGTCCGGTTGTCCCGGATGATCAAGTAGATGAGATAAGGGGCGCCCAGGGCACCGGTGACGACCCCGACCGGATAACGGCTCGGCAGCAGAACCTGCCCGACGAAATCGCCCGCGAGCACGAGAAAGGCACCGACGAGAGCCGCAGGAACGAGCGTCTGACCGCTGCCCCCCGTGAGCCGTGCGGCGATCGGCCCCGACAGGAACGCGACAAACGCGATCGGCCCCGTGACTGCCGTGGCGATGGAGACCAACCCGACTGCGCAGACGATGACGACAATGCGCGTACCGGCAACAGGAACGCCGAGCGCAGCGGCTGTATCATCCCCCAGTCTCAGGGCCTCGAGGTCTCGGCCGGAGGCGCAAAGGAGACCACCGAGGAGAACAAGCGCAACGAGCAACGGCAACGATTGGTCGACGGTCGCCCCGTTGAGGCTGCCTGTGAGCCAGCGCAACGCTTCCTGCAGGTTCCATGATGGGGCGCGTGCGAGAACATAAGCGATGACGCTTTCCAGCATCGCTGAAATTGCGATACCAACGAGGATCAGCCGAGGACCTGCCACACCGTTACGGGACGACAACCCGTAAACAGCGACGGCCGTCGCAAGACCAAAGCCGACGGCAAGCAGCGAAACTCCAAGCCCGTCCATGCCGAGAATGACGATAGCGAAGACGGCTGCGGCGCTGGCGCCAGAACTGATTCCGATGATGTCAGGACTGGCCAGCGGATTGCGCAGCATGATCTGAAAGGCGGCTCCTGCCATGCCGAAGCTCGCCCCGGCAAGGACTGCTAGGATGGCGCGCGGCAGGCGAAGCTGGCCAATGGTGAAGGACACGCCTGGAACCTCATCGCCTAGCAGCACGCGCATCACTTCGCTTGGTGGCGTGGAGGATCGGCCAAGGATCAGGGTGAAGATGAAGGCGGTGATCGCAAGCGCGATCAGAACAAGCCCGACGCGGAAACGGTGTTGTGCATGTCGCTTGCGACGGTCGGCGTTTTGCGTGGCTGTATAGGTCGCCATGGTCACAGCTCGCGAACTTTCTGGCTGCGGACGATCCAGATGAAAAAAGGGCCACCGATCAGGGCGGTCACGATCCCGACATCGACCTCCGATGGGCGTGCCACCATACGTCCAAGGATATCCGCCGCTAGCAGGAGAGCCGCGCCACAGAGCGTCGAAACAGGAAGCAGCCAGCGGTGATCGACCCCGACGAGCAGCCGGCAGGCATGCGGAACCAGAAGACCGACAAAACCGATTGGCCCGCAGACGGCGGTGGTCGCACCGCACAACAGGATAGCGCCGAGGGACGCCGAACCCCGCGCCCAAGCGACCCGCTCGCCCAGTCCCACGGCGATTTCGTCACCCAGAGCCAGCGAATTGAGTTTGCGGGCCGAAGCCATGCTGAGAATGAGGCCTGCGACAAGAAACGGAATGACAGGAAAGATGCGCTCGAACGTTGCCCCGCCGACACCACCGATCTGCCAGGACCGGATACCGCCCGCAATATCACCACGCGGGAGAACAACGGCGGTAACCAAGGAGGCAAAGGCGATCGACGTTGCCGCGCCGGCGAGGGCGAGCTTCAGGGGTGTCGGGCCGTCCCGCCCGAGCGATCCGATGCCATAGACGAAAACCGCCGTGCCGGCGGCACCCGCGATTGCCGACCAGATATAGGCATCGGCCGAACTGAGTCCGAACCAGGCGACCCCGACCACAACGGCAAGGGATGCACCGGTGTTGACGCCCAGGATGCCAGGATCCGCCAGAGGATTGCGAGTGACGCCCTGCATGACGGCACCGGCGAGCCCGAGCGCCCCACCGGCGATCACAGCCAAACACGTCCTTGGAAGGCGCGCTGAGACGGCGGCCTCGCCGATGCTTGACACTTCACCCCGCAGCGCCGCTGCAATTTCGTACCAGGCGACGTCCCGTGTCCCAATCGAAAGCGATGCCATCGCGAGAACAGACAGAATGACCACGGCCGCCGACAACCAGAGCAGGCGCCTGTACCCCGGTACGGCGCTCCCCCTCCGCGTCTTTCCTTGGGCAGTCAATCCGGTCGTCATGGTGACTTGCGGGCAGCGGCAGCGAGCAGCGCAACGTAATCCTTGAGCACCCAACTGATCGACAGGGGCGTTGGATTCGCGGCTGTTCCAACCGGATCGCGACCGAGCATCACGACAGCGTCACGAGCAACGGCCGGCATATGAGCCAGGAGTGGATTGGCTTTCATGCCCGCCAGAAGACTGTTGTCGCCATAGGTCACGACGATATCGACATCATCGAACGAATCCACGCGCTCGGCACTGATCGACCCTGCGAAACTGCCGCTCACAGAGGCGTTGACGACACTTTTCGGCATCTTGAGCCCGAGATCCTGAAAGAAACGCACCCGGGTGTCTTGGGTCGTGTAAAAATTGACGATACTGAGATCGCTGGCGTCGAGATGGGTGACGAACATGGCCGTCTTGCCGCGCAGTTCCGGGTACTTTGCGACCTCAGTGGCAATCTTGCCTTCGATGTCTGAAATTAGCGCCTCACCCTCGCGAGCCATTCCAAGACCGGCACTGTCGAAACGGATCGTCTCCCTCCAATCTGTCGACCACGGCGCCTGGGGATAAGCAACCACCGGGGCAATCTGGTTCAGAGTCTTGTAGTCCGCCTGCGTCAGACCGGAATAGGCTGCGAGAATGACGTCAGGATCCGTTGCTGCGACGGCTTCGAAGTCGATGCCGTCACCCTCATCGAAAAGGACCGGCGCCTCTGCGCCGAGCGCCTTCAGCCGCTCTGAGACCCAGGGCAACAAACCGTCGCCATCGTCATCGCCAAAATTTGCGGCTGCCAGCCCAACAGGCACTACGCCAAGGGCGAGCGGAACCTCGTGATTGGCCCAGGCAACCGTCGCGACCCGTTTCGGCTTCGCGGCAATTTCCGTTGTGCCGAGAGCGTGGCGGATCACGATAGGATAGGCAGTCTGCTCGTCCGCGCTGGCCGGACCCGCCGCCAGAGCCAGCATCAGCGCCAAGCGCGGCAATCGCATATGAGCCTCTTTGGCAAAATAAAGTTGAGTTCAATTCTCAGCTTAACGCGCGGAGGTCAAGCGGCTTCCGGGATGGCGCGGATCTCATCGCCGAATTTTCCGGGGTTTTCTACAAATCCCAAAAAAGTTACAATACCTGACAATTCTATTCCAGTTATTGGAAACCAAGGTGGGATTTTGTATAGCGCTGTGACCCGGCGTCCAGGCGTGCCTCTCTTGGGCATGTACGGATTGCTGTGGACGTGACCTGTCACATGGCAGCTGCGAAGCTTGGTCGCTACCGTCGCAACCTAGCTTCGGATTGAGCAATGTATTCTTCACGATATGACCGGCACGCCGGCCACTCCTTCGTTCGTCATAGAACGGCTGTCCTGCTTGCCTGCACGGCACTTGGAACTTTCGCACCAAGCCTTGCGATCGCGCAGGACGCGGGTACCGAAGAGACCACCGTGCTTCAAACCATCACCGTCGACGGACAGGGAAAGAGTGATGCGGATTCCAAGACGATCGTTGCGACCGAGACGACGGCTGTCGGCAAGATGCCCGGCGAGATCCTGACAACGCCTGCGACCGTCTCTGTCATCACATCCAAGGAAGCCGAGCAGCGGGCTGCCGACACCGTCGAGAAGATTGTTCAGTACACGGCCGGCGTCATCACCGACTACTATGGATCCGACGACCGCTACGACTACATCAAGATTCGCGGTTTCACCCCATATAGCTATCGAGACGGCCTCGCCATCGGCCGAACCTGGAGCGGCATCAAAGAGGAGCCTTATGCCTTTGAGCGTCTGGAGGTTCTGAAAGGTGCGAACTCCACAGGTTACGGCGTATCCGATCCCGGTGGTGCGATCAACTATGTCACCAAGACCCCGCGCGGCGAGAAATTCGGCGAGGTCTATGGCACGACCGGCTCATTCGCTCACAAGGAGGCCGGCTTCGATTTTGGCGACAACCTGACAGAGGACGATACGCTTTCTTATCGACTGACTGGCAAGGTTCAGCGCGCCGACGGAGAATACGACTTTTCGGAAAATGACCAGAACTTCATCCAAGGTGGCGTGACCTGGCGCCCCACGGATATGACCAGCGTGACCTTCGTGTTCGACCATCTGGACCGCGATGGTACGCCTAGCGGCGGCGGTCATCCGCTCTATACGAACT
Organism: Rhizobium sp.; assembly: GCA_029865825.1. Lineage (GTDB taxonomy): Bacteria > Pseudomonadota > Alphaproteobacteria > Rhizobiales > Rhizobiaceae > Allorhizobium. Next base: position 10,166 of record JARXAQ010000296.1, on the reverse strand, counting down.
TCGATCGCGACCGCTTCTTTGGTGAGCCGGACTACAATTACGATGCCACGAACCGAAACAGCTATACGGTCATGTTCGACCACAATTTCGGCAATGGCCTCACTTTCAATTCCACCGCTCGCTACAGCAAATCGAACACAGGCTTCGGCTATGCTTACATCTGGGACGCATTGGGTGCCGCTGACCCTTCGGATACCCTCGTCGATCGCAGCTTTTTTGGCAGCGAGCGATCGTCTGAACAAGTCGCGATCGACGCGAACCTGCTTTACGAATACCAGTTCGACAATGTCGAAAGTCGAACGCTGGTGGGCGTCGACTTCAACAATTTCGACTCCGAAGGCGCGCTCTACTATACGGCGGCGTCGCAGATCGACTGGACAAATCCCGTCTATTCTGGCGGTTCTGGTGTGATGTCACCCTATGACAGTTCGCGCCTCGAGCAGAGCACCAAGGCACTCTACCTCCAGCAGGACCTGATCTTCTCGGATAGGTTCACGGCGAGTCTCGGCCTGCGCAACGATTGGCTGGATCTTGAAGACACCGATCTCCTCGCCGGTTCAACCGAAAGTGGCGACCACAGCGAACTCAGCAAGCGTTTGGGCCTGAGTTACAAGATCACCGAAGAACTCGCCGCCTATGTGAGCTACGCCGAATCAGTCGCCCCTCCCAGTGCCGGAAACGAACCAACGTATGGCACGCAATATGAAGCTGGCCTCAAATATCGCCCAGATGCATTCCCGGGCCTCTTCACCGCCTCGATCTACGACCTGACCCTCGAGAACATCACGACTTACGAGGCGCCTCTTTACCTGGCGGCGACAGTCGAAAAGATCCGCCATCGAGGGCTCGACCTTGAAGCCAAGGTTGAAGTGACCTCGGATATCGAGATGATTGCCGCCTATGGCTATATCGATTCGAAGATTGTCGATACGAGCACTGCGGGTACGTCTGTCGACGGCAATCGTTTCGCTCAGGTTCCCGAACACATGGCCTCGCTCTGGGGCACGTATACCTTGAGGGGCGAGGGAGATCGCGGCGACATGACGTTCGGCGCCGGCGCCCGTTTCATCGGTTCCTATTATTTCGACAATGCGAATACCCGGAAATCGGATGGCGCCGTGGTCTTTGACGCATCGTTCTCCTATGCAATCAAGGAAAACACGACATTCCAACTGAATGTCAGCAACATCTTCGATGAAAAGCATATCGCAAACAGTGATGGTGGTGCCTACTATTACAACCCCGGCCGTACGGTTTACGCAACGATCCGTCAAACCTGGTAATCGGCAGGCCTTGTCGGGCGATCCGGCAAGGCCAATCGGATCAACTTTCCCGATTGAAGCGCCGCCACGCTGCCGGCGTTTCTCCAACAGTTTGCCGGAACATTTTGGTCAGGTGCGCTTGGTCGGAGAACCCGAGCTGTGCGGCGATGTCGGCGATACTGAGATCACTCTCGAGCAGCAGGCTCTGGACCGCCTCGATCCGCCGGCCGAGTTGCCACTTCAGCGGACTTTTTCCAGTTGTCCGTCTAAAGACGGTGGCGAACCAGCTTTCCGACAAGCCGACCGTCTCCGCCATCTCCCCAACAGCCATTGAGCGGTCACCGGGCGAGGCGACACGTGCAATCAGTTTGTTCATCTGAGCCTGGGTTAGCCTCTCATTTGGCCTCTCGCCATGTTCAACGGGCACGTCAAGCAGCCCCGTGGCGATGCTGCCAAGGAGGCTCTCCGCAAAGACAGTATGCCGGCTCGGCGTCGTAACTTCATCGACCATAAGGCGGGCCAGACTCTCGATTGGCCCAAGGTCCTGCAATTCGACCGGTCTCTTCAGTACAGCCCGTGCTTTCGAGCCGCCCAGAGACGGCGCGAGATAACGCAGCAAGCGATCCTGATGCAAATGAAGATCGAGATGCGAAAAGCGATGAGCGGCATTGAAACGTGTCCACAAAGGCATCCCCGCAGGCACGTAGAGTGCGGACGTCATCGGCCTATCGGCGCGACCAAGCGCACCTTCGCAAGTCGCGATGCGAATGCGGCTGGAAACGTCATTGAAGAAGACGACTATCCGAGGGTCGGGCGAGAGATAGTAGCCCTCCGCACCCGCCTGCCCCTCGGCATCCCAATAGACCCCGACGGCACCCTCGTACGACCGCCATCGCGCTGGCGCGACGGGCTTGATACCCTCGATCCGGGTCATCATCGAATGCAGAAAAGTCAAGTTGGCCATCCGTTCGCGGGTGTGATCGCCCTCGCGACACAAGCCACCCACCGCCGTACCGTCTGCCAGGGGCCAAGCTGCCACAAAGGCTATACCTGTGTACAATTATCATGTTTTTGGAAGTCTGTAACGCGCTTCTTTAACAGTGACCGACGAAGTCGTTTGGCACACAGACAGACTGGACACCGATCGGGATCACTTGGCAAAGAGTGTGGCAAACGCCTCACGCGGCGTGACAGCAGGCCGCCAGTCCAGCGTGTCTTTCGTCTTGCTTATATCCACCTGGAGATTGTCGAGCAGCCGATCAACCTCCGCGCCGTACTGTGCCAAGCGTCCTGCAGCCTGGAGCCACTTCCTGTGGGTTGGCACGCGGCGGCCAGCCGGTGTCAGGTCAGACAATGATGGCACCGAACATTGATAGATCGTGGCCGTATCAAGCTGGATGCGGACGCTATTGTTCGCCAAGCTTCATGTCTGGATGATAATCCTTGCCATGCACCGTCTTTACCACGGCCTGTCCGCAGAACATTTTATTCTCCGCGACATTAAAGGAATGGCTCGGCGACCCGTGCAGCTCCCATCCCTTGTTCAGCGCATCTGTCACCCTATGACAGAACGAGGCGTCGTCCGGACCGGTTAGAAAACGATAGACTTTCATGGTTTAGTGTCCCTTCTCGCTTCAATCGATGCTGCCTTGCCAAGAACGCGCTCGGCCTCTGCGGCGTGCAATCGCTCGATCATCTGGCCCTCGATATTGATGACATTAAGATGCGCATGGGCGGGGTCGGCAAAGGCGCGCACCACCGTATGCGCGTGCAGAACCTCTGATCCCGTCGGACCGAAGCGCATATTGGCAGCAGCTATTTGCGATGGATGAATGAGCATCTTGCCATCGAAACCCATAGATCGCCCTTGAGCGCACTCCGTCTCGAAACCGCCAAAGTCTTGAAAGTCGTTGAAAACGCTGTCGACCACGTCCAGCCCATAAGCCCTGGCAGCGAGCACGACCTGCATCAGGTAAGGTACGAGATAGGTGCGCCCCGGCTCGGCCGGGATCGCGGTTGCCTTGCGAAGATCATTCAGCCCGACGACTAAGGCGTCCAGCCGGCTGTTGGAGGTTCGGCCGCAGGATGCAATCGCCGCACCATTCAGCACACCCAGCGGCGTCTCGATCATCGCCCAGATCCTAAGGCTTTCCATCGCGTCTGCTTCGGAGAGCAGATCTGCAGCTGTGTGCACGGATCCCGGCACCTCCACCTTGGGCAGAAGGACCGCATCGGGTGACAGGGCGATGACCAGCGCCATATCCTCATGGAAGTAGGGACTGTCGACACCGTTCACGCGAACAATCCGTTCGCGCCAACTCAAGTCAGCCTGGCTCAGGAATGTCTTAAGGTTTTGTCGAGCTTCGGCTTTCTTCTCCGGAGCGACGGAATCCTCGAGGTCGAAAATCACGGCATCGCAGTCGAGCTCCGCGATTTTGCCAAGAGCGCGCTGGTTTACCGCCGGCACGGTGAGCACCGACCGCCGCAGACGCGTTGGATGCCGATCGGGTGGAGCAGTCAGGGCAGAGTTCATGTTCGACTTTTTGCCAAGCTTTGCCCGTGCGCGCAAGATGACAATTCGGTGAAAGGCCCTTGCATCGCGACCGCATCAGGACCACGTTGGATGCTGAAAGGAAATAGATCATGCAGAATTTTCGTTCCGCCGTACTTGCCGTTACCACACTCGCGTTGGTGGGGCTTGCTGCCGCATTCGCCGTGTCGCTTACATTGGTGATTGGGGCATTGCTCACTGTCTCCTTGGGTGCCCGGATGCTGTTGACCCGAACCAAGAACGTGCCGGTCTATGCCAAGGTCAAGCGTTCTGGAGCACCTCGCGTCTGGAACGACGGCAAAGGCACGGTCATCGACCTCTGAACATTCCAGGAACTGCAAAGCGACCAGTTGTAACGCCGGGTTTTTCAACTCGTTCGGCGTCATGGGCTGCCGATGACCGCTTGCAAGCACATCTCCAAAAGGGTCAAGATTCTCCTTCAAATTTTCGGTGTTTTGCTCTATGGGCGGAGCATTGAAAGCTTCTTAGCCACATCGAAGGCAGACTGATGGACAAGTTCGTAAAGCTAACGGGTGTTGCGGCACCGCTTCCGGTCGTGAACGTCGACACGGACATGATCATTCCCAAGGACTATTTGAAGACCATCAAGCGTACCGGCCTTGGCACCGGCCTCTTCGCCGAAGCGCGCTACAAGGAAGATGGCTCCGAAAATCCGGACTTCGTGTTGAACAAGGCGGCCTACCGGAACGCTCAGATCCTCGTCGCTGGCGATAATTTTGGCTGCGGTTCATCGCGCGAACATGCTCCGTGGGCCTTGCTCGATTTTGGCATCCGCTGCGTCATCTCGACGTCCTTCGCCGACATCTTCTACAACAACTGCTTCAAGAACGGCATCCTGCCGATCGTCGTTAGCCCGGAAAACCTGGAGAAGCTGATGGACGACGCCAGCCGTGGTTCGAATGCCATGGTGACTGTCGATCTCGAATCCCAGGAGATTACCGGTCCAGACGGTGGCAAGATCTCTTTTGAGCTCGACGCTTTCAAGCGCCATTGCATGCTGAACGGCCTGGACGACATCGGCCTGACGCTGGAGAAATCGGGCAGCATCGCAACGTTCGAAAAGGCGAATGCCGCGCAGCGCCCTTGGGCGTGAGGCATCAGCAGCGCAACTGAAAAGCCGGGCTCTGCCCGGCTTTTTTCGTTGTGGCTTATAAAAAGCGCGCGCGCCACCCTTCCAGCATCGCCAGCGAAACGCCGATGCCACCGCAAACCTCGACGAGCGGCGCCTTGAAGCGAAGGAGCAAATCGACATGCACGTCGGCGACCGCAAGCGCCGCACCGCAAGCGGGCTCCACCAGAATACGATAGGCATCGGCAAACTTCAGGCAGGCCGCAACGGCATCAAGATCAGACACGACCACACTTTCGATGGGATGCTGACCGACCAGATCGAATGCGTGTTGCGCGACCTGGCGAGCACCAAGGGATGTCGCGATCGATGTGATTGACGGAAGTGTTACACGTTGCTTGGCAGCAACAGCTGCGTGCAGCGATGCCGCGCCTTCGGTTTCGACCGCAACGACGGGGATCGTATCCAGGCCATTGCGACGCAGCCCCTCGACGATACCGGCCAGCAGCCCCCCGCCTCCGACGCTGGTCACCACGCAATCGAATTGCACACCTGCCGCAACGACTTCATCGATCAACGTTGCATGGCCCTGCCAAAGAAGAGCGTGGTCGTAAGGATGGACATAGGCCGCCTTGCGTTCAGCGGCGAGGGAAACCGCATACGCATTGGCCTCGTCAAAGACGGAACCGTGCACGAGAACATTCGCACCCGTGGCGACAATGCGGCTTCGGACCTCGACCGAGGTCGTCTCCGGCACGACAATGGTGACCGGCACGCCGAGCGCACAACCGGCAACGGCTGCTGCGATGCCCGCATTGCCACCCGACGCGCAGAAGATCTCCCTTGCGCCGTTGGCGACTTCATGTTGGCAGAGCAGGCCAACACCTCGGAGCTTGAAGCTGCCGGAGGGTTGCAACGCATCGAGCTTCAGCCACAGGGGCACGCCGCTTGCGCTGTAGTCGTTGGCGGTCCGCACGAGCGGCGTGTCGATGTGCAGGGAGATTGGTGACATGAGGTCCAGGTCCGGTTTCAATTGGCTCTCTTGAACCCGTAGTCCCGGATCGTCAACCGCGAGACCCCTCTGATCGAGAAGAGCGATCCGTACCGTTTCCGGCCTATCTCGCTTGAAAAGCCAATGTCTCAAGCGTAATAAACCGCAACTTCTTTATCGAGTGGAGGGTATCCATGACGGCTCGCAATCTCCTTCTCCTGCCCGGCGACGGCATCGGCCCTGAAGCCATGGCCGAGGTTCGCAAGATCATTGCCTACATGAACGACGAACATGGTAGCGGTTTTGTGACCGACGAAGGCTTGGTCGGCGGCTCGGCTTATGATGCCCATGGCGTGGCAATCTCGGAAGGGGACATGGCCAAGGCCCTTGCCGCGGACGCCGTTCTCTTCGGTGCCGTTGGTGGTCCCAAGTGGGACGACGTACCGTACGACGTACGCCCGGAGGCCGGTCTGCTGCGTCTGCGCAAGGATCTCGAACTCTTCGCCAACCTGCGCCCCGCAATCTGCTACCCGGCGCTTGCCAATGCCTCGTCACTGAAGCCGGAACTCGTCGAGGGTCTGGACATCCTGATCGTTCGCGAACTGACGGGCGGTGTCTATTTCGGCGAGCCGAAGACGATCACCGATCTCGGCAACGGCCAGAAGCGCGCGATCGATACGCAGGTCTACGACACCTACGAGATCGAGCGCATCTCTGCGGTCGCATTTGAACTGGCCCGCACCCGCGGCAACCGTGTCTGCTCGATGGAAAAACGCAACGTCATGAAGTCCGGCGTGCTGTGGAACCAGGTCGTCACGGCGACGCACAAGGAAAAGTTCGCCGACGTGCAGCTCGACCACATGCTGGCCGATGCCGGCGGCATGCAGCTCGTGCGCGCACCGAAGCAGTTCGACGTCATCGTGACAGACAACCTGTTCGGCGACATGCTGTCGGACGTCGCTGCCATGCTGACCGGCTCACTCGGCATGCTGCCGTCGGCCTCGCTCGGTGCACCGGATGCCAAGACCGGCAAGCGCAAAGCATTGTACGAGCCGGTTCATGGTTCTGCCCCCGACATCGCCGGCAGGGGTATAGCCAACCCGATCGCCATGATTGCCTCCTTTGCCATGTGTCTGCGTTATTCTTTCAATATGGTCACCGAAGCCGACCGCTTGGAGACGGCGATCGCCAATGTGCTCGACAAGGGTATTCGCACCGGCGACATCATGGCTGAAGGGGCTCGCCAGGTTGGTACTGTCGAGATGGGCGACGCGATCCTTGAAGAATTCAAGGCGCTGTCCGCCTGAATTGATCTGACGACGACGTGATGGAGCGGCGCGGGGCAACCCGCGCCGTTTCTCATTCTGGACGAAGGAGCGCGCTGACTGCCACCCTCACTTCTCCGTGATACACCCTTCCCGATCGATGCCTGCCCTCTCCCACGGCAATCCGACAAGCTGGCACCTGCGTAAAGACAATCAGAGAACAAGAGCAGGTGAAGCCGACCAATCCCGAATGGGGCAGGTTGGAACATGCACGGCTTTTGGCCGTTCAAAAGGAATGCCGGACAACGGGCTGCCGGCGCGCGGTCCCCAGACCCAGGGAGATGTTTCGATGAAGGCTATATCCGCTGACAGACACATCATAAGATACGCAATGTCTCAGCCCTATCTGGAGCGCGAGGAGGAACTCGACCTCGCCATCCGCTGGAAGGAGCACGACGACCAGGGCGCGCGGAACAGGATTGCGCAGGCCCACATGCGTCTCGTTATCGCCATGGCCTCGAAATTTCGCGGCTTCGGCCTGCCGCTAAATGATCTGATCCAGGAAGGTTACATTGGCCTGCTCGAAGCGGCGGCCCGTTTCGACCCCGGCCGTGAGGTGCGTTTCTCGACCTATGCAGGCTGGTGGATTAGGGCCTCGATGCAGGATTACATCCTGCGCAACTGGTCGATCGTTCGCGGCGGCACCAGCTCCAATCAGAAGGCCCTGTTTTTTAACCTTCGCCGTTTGCGTGCAAAGCTGGCTCAAGGTGACAACCGCCTTTCCGACCAAGCCATTCACCAGGAAATCGCATCCGCCCTCGGTGTCAGCCTGGCGGACGTGCAGTCGATGGATGCTCGTCTCTCCGGCAATGATGCATCCCTCCAGACCCCCGTTGCCGGTCGGAACGGCGAAGGAACAGAACAGCTTGACATGCTGGAGAGCAAGGAAGCCCTGCCTGACGAACAGGTCACATCGATAATCGACGGCGAGCGCTGGCACGGCTGGCTGAAAGACGCGATGAACAGGCTGAACGAGCGCGAAAGCCGCATCATCAAAGCACGCCGCCTGAGTGAAGACGGCGCGACGCTGGAAGAACTTGGGGTGGAGCTCGGCATTTCGAAGGAGCGCGTACGGCAAATAGAGACGCGCGCGCTTGAGAAGCTCAAACTCGCGTTAACAGACAAGGCTCCCAGCGCGGCTCGGTTTGAAATGGCCTATTAAGGCGCAGTTGAAAATTCGAAATGAAGCCGACGGAGACGTCGGCTTTTTCTATGTGTAAAGCGGGATCTATTCCGAAATAATCTTCACACGCATGCCATTGGCAACCGTTGAGGTTGGCCCCAGAGCATTGATCAGACGGAACAGTTCGAGCTTCCTGTCAGTGCCCATCATGCGAGCAGACAGCGTGCCGACGGTATCGCTTGCGCCGACGGTCACAACACGGACCCTCAGCGGCTTGAGCGAGGCTGCCTCCTGCGGTGTGATGCGACGGAATGAGGACCGCAGTTGCGCCGCAGTCGTCTCGAGCGCGGCACTGCCTTTCGGCACGGCTGTGAGGAATCGGAAGATCTGCGGACCAATGCGGATCACAGTGATGTCGAAATCCCATCGGTCGGCCGATGCCCTTGCCGTTGCGGCCTCGAGCCCGTTGACGGATATCGTCTGGATCGTGTTCGGCAGAAGGCCGGTAACCCAGCCGCTGGAGATATAGTTTGCGAGGCTGATTTTCTGGTTGTCGGCGACGCCATCGAAGCGGATGGCAACGTCACCGGGACCGGTTGCGAGCACCGCTTCGACCTTGTTGTCAATCTGGAAGCCGACAGGCACATCGAAACGAATGCCAAGTTGCCCATGCAGGAAGGTCTGGCCACGCACGAAGCCCTCTTGAGGGCTGTCGCCGTAAAGAAGGCCATCGATGCCGTTCAGGTAGTAGTCGCGGCCGGTCTCGCCATGCGTCCCTTCGGGCCCGAAGGCCCGGGCATGACGCTTGGCAAGTTCAACACGCTGCGGCGCGTTGGGGTGGCTCGACAAGAAGTCGAGGCTTTGGTCGGCATCGGGATCGACAGACGTGAATTGGCTGTAACGCGCCATCGAATCGAGGAATCGGGCAGCGGCATAAGGATCGTAGCCGGCTTCGCCCAAGGTTCGTACACCAATGACGTCCGCCTGCAGCTCCTGCTGCCGTGAGAAGGCCGCAAGCCTCAGCTTGCCGCGGGCTAGCGCCTGCTTGCCCGCGAGATCGCTGGATAGAACTTCGGCCACAACTCGGCTTGCGATAACCTCCGCTTCTTCGCGCCGCTGCCGCTCGATACCGTGGTTCGCGGTGACGTGCGCCATCTCATGAGACAGCACCGCTGCCACTTCGGACGCATCATTGGCCAGTGCAAGCAACCCGCGCGTCACATATAGATACCCACCGGGGAGCGCAAAAGCATTGATTGCCGGGGAATTGAGGATGGTGATGCGGTAGGACTGGTTTGGATTTTCCGACACCGCAGTCAGCGCTCCGGCGATGCGTGCGACAAGGCGCTCGGTCTTGGCGTCGGAGTATTCGCCACCATAGGAGGCGACGATGCGAGGATGCTCACGGGCCCCCATCTGTGCCCTAGGATCACCCTTCTGCACTTCCTCGACGATCTGCGGATTGCTGGACGGCGACACGGATGGCTCATAAGCCTGCTCGAACAGCGACTGGCAGGAAGAGAGTACCAACCCGCTCGCGACGAACGCGGCTACCGTCGACGCGAGTCTTGCAGGCCGGCGCCGCCGATCCCCGTCGGCAGCCATCGCGCTGTTCCGGCTGAAAAACTGCATCCTGCCCCTTCACCCTGTGCCCGAGGAACCGTCTGAAAGGCGGTTCCGGGTGCAGCATCCATTCGACTGGCACCAGAATCGGTTAATCTCGATCCGTGGGCTCATTCCATAATGCGAAACCGTCGCATGCTCTAGAACATAGTGGCCGCAACCGCATTGACCAAGCCCTTGCAGCGCTCGGCACCCATTCCT
>JARXAQ010000120.1 GCA_029865825.1 Rhizobium sp. | reverse complement strand
CGCGCTCCTTTGTTTTTCTGTCATGAGATCCGTGAGGCCAGGGCCGATTGGGGAACATTTCCGCATCCTGCGGGTTGGTTTCGGTTGGAAATAAAACAATCAAAACGCACTGAGAAACCGCGACTTGAAATCTCGTTTAATAAAATTCAACTTTCAAACGATTGAAATGATTTCAATCGTTTCAATAGGTTAGGCTGCCATTTTCCCGACTTGGAAGTTCTGTTATCGCGGGTATCACTGAGTTTGAGAGACGCATGAGGATTGGACGTCTCGATCGCCGATGAGGGGATGGACCCGCCCGGTCGACAGAACAAACGACGGACGCGCGCGTGTCGCGCCAATTTTGGGATAGGAGTGAGATATGGTGGACGCGAAAATGTTGAACACGATGACCTCGGCGCCCGGTTTCATCGCAGCGCTGGATCAGAGCGGTGGATCCACACCGAAGGCATTGAGCCTCTACGGCATCTCGGAAAGCGACTACCAGAGCGAAGACGACATGTTCCGCCTGATGCATGCCATGCGCGTTCGCATCATGAAGGCACCGGCCTTCACCGGCGACAAGGTCATCGGCGCCATCCTGTTCGAACGGACGATGGACGGCGATGTCGACGGTCAGCCGGTCCCGTCCTACCTCTGGGAAAAGCGCGGCGTCGTGCCCTTCCTCAAGATCGACAAGGGTCTTCTCGATGAAGATAACGGCGTCCAGCTGATGAAGCCGATGCCCGATCTCGATGCCCTACTGGTCCGCGGCCGCGACAAGGGCATCTTCGGCACCAAGATGCGCTCGGTGATTGCCCAGGCCGACAAGGCCGGGATCGCCGCTGTCGTCAAACAGCAGTTCGAGGTGGCCCGCCAGATCATCGCTCAGGGCCTGATGCCGATCGTCGAACCGGAAGTCTCGATCAAGAGCCCGACCAAGGTCGAAGCGGAAGCCATTCTGCGCGATGAGATCCTCAATGCGCTCGACAAGCTGCCCGCTGGCGAAAAGGTTATGCTCAAGCTGACGATCCCGACCACGGCCGATTTTTATGCCCCGCTCGTCGCCCACAAGTCGGTTGTGCGTCTCGTTGCACTGTCGGGTGGTTACAGCAGCGCGGACGCCTGCGAAAAGCTCAGCCACAACCACGGCATGATCGCAAGTTTCTCTCGTGCGCTGACCGAAAAGCTGCAGGTCACCATGAGCGACGCCGAGTTCAACGCGAGCCTGGCAAAAACGATCGACCAGATCTGCGCCGCAAGCGTCGTGAAGGTCGATGCGATCCGCGACGTCGATGCGGCCAAGTCACACAAGGTCGCCGTGGCCTGACGGCCACCGGCGCAAACTTGTCATCAGGACACGAAAGCCCGGCATCTGCCGGGCTTCTTGCGTTATCAGGATCGGGTTCGAAAGACCCGGAGCCCCTGATGCGCAACCTTCCCTTCATCACCGTCGACGTCTTCACCGATACCCGATTTGCCGGCAATCCACTGGCCGTCATCACCGACGGGCGGGACCTGATGGAGGCGCAGATGCAAGCGATTGCTGCCGAGTTCGGCTATTCCGAGACATCCTTCATCCTACCGCCACGCGACCCCGCCAACACCGCCGAGGTCAGGATCTTCACACCCATCACCGAAGTCCCCTTTGCCGGTCATCCGAATGTCGGCACGGCCCATGTCGTGGCAACACTCGGCAGTCTCTTCGGCCGCGCCGTTGGCGACCGTCTGCGCTTCGAGGAAAAGGCAGGCCTCGTTGAAATTTCCGTCCGCCGCCACGAAGACGGCACCGTCGCCGGCACGACGATCCGCGCCCCCGGCCCGCTCAAAATCGGTTCGACGGTGACGCCGGAAGCGATAGCCCCTTGCCTCGGCCTTCACCCGGAGCAGATCGAAACGGCACGCCACGCGCCGGTTTTCGCCTCGGTCGGTCTCAAGTTCATTCTGGTCGAGGTGACGGATCTGGAAGCGCTTGCGACCGCCGCCGCGAAGATCGAACCCGTCTTGGCCTTGCGCGCCGCCAATCTGGCGGAAGACTGCGACTGTGCCCTCTTTCTCTATACCCCGGTCGGTCCCGACCATGTCCGGGCTCGCATGTTCGCCCCCATCGACAATGTCGCCGAGGATCCGGCAACTGGCAGCGCCTCTGCCGCCCTCGGCGCCTTCCTGACGACGCTCGCGCCGCCGGAAGCGCATCGCAGGCTTCGCATCGAACAGGGTGTCGAAATGGGCCGCCGCAGCCTGATCGATCTCGATGTCGTCTCGGTAGGTGGCGTCTTCGACCATGTCACCATCACCGGCACCTCCGTCGAGGTCATGCGGGGCACACTCTCTCTGTAACGGCCTTGCCCGACGGGAAAACCGGTCCTATATCATCGGCGAGGACGACCTCCCCCTGAACGGGCATCACTGCGGGACGACCCGCCTTGTTTTCCCTGGAGGGAGAGAGATATGCGCTCCGTCGCAGACCGTATCCGCCACGCCGTGAGCTTCGAGCTGCTCGGCCTTGCCATCATCACGCCGATCGGCGCCTGGGCCTTTTCCATGCCCATGGCCGATATCGGCGTCGTCGGCATCGGTGCCGCCACTTTGGCGACCGGCTGGAACTACATCTACAATCTCGGTTTTGACCATTATCTGCAAAGAACCCGGGGCACGACGCTGAAGACCTTGCCGATGCGCATCGTCCATGCCGTGCTCTTCGAGGCTGGCCTGGTGACGGTGCTGATGCCCTTCATCGCCTGGTATCTGGAGATCTCGATCTGGCAGGCCTTCGTGATGGACCTGTCGCTGTCGCTCTTCTATCTGGTCTATGCCTTCATCTTCAACTGGAGCTACGACAGGCTGTTTCCCCTGCAGGAATGGCAGACCGAGACGATGCGCTGACACTTTCGTTCCGCTGCGGCCGTGCCCTCGGGGCTCATGGCCGCAGCAGCAGCGTCAGCGACCACGCAACGAAGGCCACCACGGCGAGCTTCCAGAAGTCCGAACGGCGCCTCAAGCCCGGCAGACCGAGCGGCTTAATAATCTGGATCACCATGGCGAGCAGCAGGAAGGCGGATATGGCCTTGTTCATTCTCATTCCTTGTCGGCAATGCCCGAAGCAGCCGGATCGAAGCTGACGACTGATCCGGCATTTAATGTCAGCTCGGCAACCACCAGCCACAACGCTGTCACTTTTGCCCTCCACAGACTGTTCCCGCAAGCCCGAGGCGGGATGTTCAGACAACGGTAGGAAGATGGGGCTAACATAAGAGTCCCGTGCCGAAGACTGCAGGCTCGCCAAAACCCCGTTCGATGAAGAAGACCATGAGACGCAATCTCCTGCCCGTGATGGCCCTGCTTCTGGGCACGCTCTTCCTGTTTCTCGGCAACGGGCTTTATGGTCTGCTGCTACCCGTACGCGGCGCAGCCGAAGGCTACTCCAACGAGGTGCTTGGTCTGCTCGGCACATCCTGGGCCGCCGGTTTCGTACTCGGCTGCTTCGTGGCACCCAAACTCGTCATGCGGGTCGGCCATGTCCGTGCCTTCTCGACCTTCGTTTCGCTGATGTCCGTCATCACGCTTTTGTCCGGCATCATCGTCGATGCCGAGTGGTGGATCATCCTGCGTGCCGTCACCGGCTTCTGCACGGCCGGCACCTCGATGATCATCGAGAGCTGGCTGAACGAACGCGCCACCAATGAGAGCCGCGGCGCGATCTTCTCCTTCTACATCTCGATCACCTTGATCGGCGTCGTTGGCGGCCAGATGCTGGTCGGTGTCTTTGATCCGACGACCACCATCCTCTTCATGATCTGCGGCATCGTCTATGGCGTCGCCGTCATGCCGACCACCATGTCGACCGCCGCCTCCCCCCAGCCGCTGAAATCGCTCAAGCTCGATCTGCCGCTGCTCTATCGAAACTCGCCCGTCTCCTGCGTCGGCATCCTGCTGATCGGCATCGCCAACGGCGCCTATGGCACGCTCGGCGCCGTCTTCGGCACCCGCGTCGGGCTGGATGCCGCGACGATCGCGACGCTGCTGTCGGTCACCATCTTCCTCGGTGCCGTCATGCAGTTTCCGGCCGGCAAGCTCTCCGACCGGATCGACCGCCGCTATGTGCTGGCAGCGCTTTCGGCGCTCGCCGCCTTCGCGGCCGTGGCGATGGTCATCATCGAACCGACCAGCACGTTCTGGATTTTCATCTTCGTCGGCATCTATGGCGCGGCCGCCAACGCCCTCTACCCGATCGCGGTTGCCCATGCGAACGACTTCGCCAAGCCGGATGAATTCGTCAAAGTGTCCGGCGGCCTGTTGCTGCTCTTCGGCATCGGCACGATCATCGGCCCTACCCTCGGCGGCCCTGTGATGACGGCGGCCGGTCCCTACTCGCTGTTTACGGTGACGGCCATCGCCCACCTGTTGATCTCGGCCTATGCGATCTACCGCAGCCGCCTGCGCGCCGCCATTCCCGCCGAGGACCGCGAGAACATGCCAAACCTGCCGATCAGTGCCTCGCCGCTCAGCACACCGGAAAGCCTCAGCCTCGACCCGCGCGCAGCGCCGCTGCCGGAACAGGGCGACATGCCGGAAGAGCAGATGGGAGCACGCGCATGATCGGCGAGGAAGAACCGCGCAAGCCGACCGTCACCCACCAGCTCGGGGCGGACCTTTCGGCCATTTCCGCCGACGAATTGCGACAACGAATCACTCTGCTGGAAAGCGAAATTGAGCGAATCAAGGCGGAGATCGATCGAAAGGAAGCGAGTCGCAAGGCGGCAGACAGCCTGTTCGGCCCCAAAGTATAGACCGGCACTTCTTGCCAGATGAAGGCATGCGGGTCGTAAAGAACCATTTTTCAGGTTTCCGTTTACTTCGCGTTAAGCCTTTTGAGGGAAACTATGTTCATCCAGAGCTTCTGGTGTCAGGCAGTTTCACCTCATGGCGATGGTCTGATTTTCTCCCTGTTTTACCTTAAGAGCCGCATTTGCGGCTCTTTTTTTGTCTATGGTTTACGCGACATCGCAAAATTGTGGGAATTAACCCTTCCTTAAGTTTCGCCTTGCGCATTTGGGGTAATGATTGCATCGTGGCCTCACCAAATGCGGCAGGAACAAGATCGTATCGCTCTCGTTACATGCCATAGTGATGCGTTTTACAGGGAAACATCCATGTCTGAACTCGGTATGAATACGGTCAGCTTCGCCGGTCGTGCGGCAGCCTCCAGCCAGTTCAAGGCGACCTATGCCGAGGGCATGGGGCTGGTCGAAGAAACAGCCGCTTTCCTCGACGGTCCGGGTCGCGCCGCCGCCAAAGTTCTGCCGCGCCAGGCTTCGGTCCTGTACGCTGCCGAATCCATGCGCTTGACCACCCGCCTCATGCAGATGGCCTCCTGGCTGCTGCTGCAGCGCGCCGTCAACAACGGCGAGATGAGCCGCGACCAGGTCATTTCCGAAAAGAGCAAGGTGCGCCTCGACGGCTTCAACGTCGATCGCAACGCCCCGGGCTGGAACGATCTGCCGGAAGCCTTCCGCGATCTCGTCGAGCGTTCGCTGCGCCTGCAGAACCGGATCGCCATTCTCGACCGCGAAATCTACCGTCCTTCCGAGGAAGAGTTCCTGCCGGACAATGAAAACAGCGTCCAGGCACAGCTCAACCTCCTGCGCACCGCCTTTACCGTCGGCTGATCCAGCCCGCGACAGCACTACCTTTTTCAGCCGGCCTGCATCTGCAGCGCCGGCTTTTTTCTGCCATGTCGGCCAAAATTGATTGCGCCAAGAGTATTTACAACTTTAGGGTTTGTGCGACACTTCCGAAAAAGGAGGAAGAGCGCATGACCAAGTTCATTCTTTCGATTGACGGTGGCGGCATCCGGGGCACAATTCCCGCGGCCGTTTTGACCATTCTGAAGCAGAAACTCGAGAAGCGCGACAAACGGCTGCCCTTGCATCGCTACTTTCACATGATCGCCGGTACGTCGACCGGCGCCATCATCGCGGCCGGCCTGGCATGCCCGAAGCCGGGGAAACCGAAAGAGGCCGCCGCCGATCCGCAGACCCTGCTCGCCCTTTACAAGACCAAGGGCGCGCAGATCTTCGACATCGGCCTGTTCCGCAGACTGGCCAATTTTGGTGGCCTCTTCGAGGAACGGTACGACGCGCAGCCGCTCGAAACCATTCTGCGACAGATGCTGGGCGAAAAAAGTGAAATCAGGGACGCCCTGACCAAGATCCTGATCACCGCCTATGACATCCATGCGCGCCGGGCGGTCTTCATGACCAATGCCGATCAGGACAATGCGCGCTTTCTGTTCTGGCAGGCCGTACGCGGCTCCTCGGCTGCCCCGACCTATTTCGAACCGGCCCTGGTCGAGGACCTAGCACGGGGAAGTCATGGACAGATCCCGGCAATCCCCTTGATCGACGGCGGCGTCTTCGCCAATGACCCGGCGATGGCCGCCTATGTCGAGGGCAGCAAGCTCGGCTGGCGCGACAACGGCGACAAAATCGTCATCCTCTCGCTTGGCACAGGATCGGCGAACCGCAAGATCCCTTACCAGCAGGCCAAGAGCTGGGGCGCCGGCGGCTGGATCAATCCGGCGAACGACACACCGCTGATCTCCGTACTGATGCAAGGGCAGTCTAGCACCACGTCCTACCAGCTCAACAAGCTGCTCAACAGCGAACCGCCACGGTTCTCAGACGGGGCCACCGTGGTCACCACGGCCAATCGCCAGTCGCTGGATTACTTCAGGCTGGACGCGCCGCTGGTGGGCGTCAACGATGCCCTGGATGATGCAACACCCGACAATATCGAAAAGCTCGAGCGGTTCGGCCTCACGCTGGCCGAAAAACACGATCTGGCGCTCGAGGAAATCGCCGATCGCCTCGGCGCCATCTGACCGCAGCGGTCAAGCCGTTGCAAAACGAAAAAGCCCGGCGCGAAGACCGGGCTTTTAGTATGCAAACGTGCAAGTCGCTTAGAGGCCGAGTCCGCCGAAACGCTTGTTGAACTTCGAAACGCGGCCGCCGCGGTCCAGCATCTGCTGGTTGCCGCCGGTCCAGGCCGGGTGCGAGTTCGGGTCGATTTCGAGGTTCATGACGGCGCCAGCCGAACCCCAGGTCGAACGAGTTTCATATTCGGTGCCATCGGTCATGACGACCTTGATGACGTGGTAGTCGGGATGGATGTCAGCCTTCATCGCTTTGTTCCTGCTGTGCCGTGGGGTCCATATGCCGCAATTGCGTCAGCGGGACCTATTCAATAGACAAAGCCGCAGTCCGATGGGCTACGGCTTCCCAATTCGATGCCGTGCCTATACATGAAGGGCGCAGGGATAACAAGTACCATGGCATCAAAGCCTGACAGCCTTGTTAAGCGTAAAGCGGGAGCATGACAGAGTGACCTTGGAAGCCGAAAATACCGAGAAGAAGCGCCGCTCCCTCAAACCGCTCGCCGACCTCCTGCCCTATCTCATGCGCTACAAGGGCCTCGTTGTCGGCGCCCTCACCTTCCTCTGTCTCGCGGCCGTGACGACGCTTGCCCTGCCGATTGCGATCCGCCGCATGCTGGACCACGGCTTCAACGCCTCAGACAGCGAATTCGTCAACAAATACTTCGCCATGATGATCATCATGGCGATCGTGCTCGCAGTCGCGAGCGCCCTGCGCTACTACTACGTCATCACCATCGGCGAGCGCGTGGTGGCCGATCTGCGCAGCGATGTCTTCACCCAGGTGACCCGGTTGTCGCCGTCTTTCTTCGACATCAACCAGTCCGGCGAGATCGTCTCACGCCTGACCGCCGACACCACGCAGCTCAAATCCGCCGTCGGCGCGACAGCCTCGCTTGCGCTGCGCAATTCCATCCTCTGCCTTGGAGCCATGGTGATGATGATCGCCACCAGCCCGAAGCTGTCGATCATGGTGCTGTCGGCGATTCCCGTCATCGTCTTTCCGCTGGTCGCCTTTGGTCGCTCGGTGCGCAAGCGCTCGCGCGCCGCCCAGGACACGCTGGCCGAGGCCTCCTCCTATGCTGGCGAGGTGATTGGTGCGGCGCGTACGCTGCAGGCCTTCAACGCCGAGGAAGCCGCCCGCAACCGTTATGTCTCCTCCGTCGAAAGCGCCTATGAGGCCGCCCGCTCCGCCATCAAGTCGCGCGCGCTGCTGACCGGTGTCGCCATCTCGCTCATCTTCGGCAGCGTCGTTGGCGTGCTGTGGTACGGCGCCCAGAGCGTGCTGGCGGGCACCATGAGCGCCGGCACCCTAGGCCAATTCCTGCTCTATTCGCTGATCGCCGCAGGCTCGCTCGGCACGCTCTCGGAAGTCTGGGGTGAACTGTCCCAGGCAGCGGGCGCCGCCGAGCGCCTGCATGAACTACTGGCCGAACATCCGGAGATCGCAGCGCCGGCCAATCCAGTCGCCCTGCCGACGCCGGCCGGCGGCCGGATCGACTTCGATGCGGTTCAGTTCGCCTATCCCTCCGCCAAGACCAAGTCGGCGCTGAATGGTCTCACCTTCTCGGTGGCGAAGGGCGAAACCGTCGCGATCGTCGGCCCCTCGGGCGCCGGAAAGAGCACGATCTTCTCGCTCATCCTGCGCTTCTACGATCCGGTCTCGGGTGCGATCCGCCTAGACGGCGTCGATATTCGCGAGGCCGATCCGCATGCTGTGCGCGCCCGCATCGCCATCGTCCCGCAGGACACGACGATCTTTGCCTCCTCGATCCACGACAACATCGCCTTCGGCACTCCGGGCGCCACCCGCGCCATGGTCGAGGCCGCAGCCGATGCGGCCCAGGCCAGCGAATTCATCGCACGCCAGGAACACGGCTTCGACACGCTGGTCGGCGAACGCGGCATCACGCTGTCCGGTGGCCAGCGCCAACGAATCGCGATCGCCCGCGCGCTTCTTCGCGATGCACCCCTTTTGCTGCTCGACGAAGCGACTTCGGCACTCGATGCCGAAAGCGAGACCCTGGTCCAGAAGGCGCTGGACGGGTTGATGCGCGACCGCACGACGATCGTCATTGCTCACCGTCTGGCAACCGTGCTCAAGGCAGACCGGATCCTCGTGCTGGATGACGGCCGCATCGTCGAGCAAGGCACCCACCAGAGCCTGATCCAGCATGGCGGCCTCTATGCCAAGCTCGCGCGTCTTCAGTTCGAAACCGGTGGCCGGGATTTCACAGTGGCCGCCCAATAAGGCGGCGCACTCGACAGATGAGTGGATATCCACCCCTGTGTGAGCCGAAATGGGTGGACTTCCACCCATAGCCGGCTGGCCTTTGGCTCGAAGAGTCCGGGAAACGCTGCCACAGGTTGCATGCCCTCCCATGCCTGCCACACTGCGATTTGTTCGACGGGGCTGGAGGAGCAGCCCCGGCGGGCAGCCGACATTGGATGGAGGAGAAATCATGTCGATCTGCAAAACCCTATTCGCCGGCGGAATTGTCGCTGGCCTGTTGCTGGCCGGAGCCGCGCAGGCGCAGTTCCCCGAACGTGCGGTCACGCTCGTCGTACCCTTTGCCGCCGGCGGTTCGACCGATGTCGTTGCCCGCGTCATCGCCCAGAAGATGTCGGAGGATCTTGGGCAGCAAGTGGTCGTACAGAATGTCGCCGGCGCCGGCGGCAGCCTGGGCGCGAGCAATGTCGCTCGCGCGGAGCCGGACGGTTACACGATCCTGATGGGCACGGTCGCAACCCACGCCCTCAACCCGCTGATCCTGAAGAACAAGCCCTATGACGCCGAAACTGACTTCGCCCCGGTGTCGCTGCTCGTGCTTGTCCCCAACGTGCTGGTCGTCAACCCGGAACTGCCCGCCAAATCGGTCAAGGAGCTTCTGGCGCTGCTGAAGGCCGAGCCCGACAAATGGAGTTACGCTTCGTCCGGCAACGGCACACCGCTGCACCTGTCGGGCGAACTGTTCAAGGCCATGGCGGGCGTGAAGATGGAGCACATTCCCTACAAGGGCTCTGGCCCGGCGCTCAATGACTTGCTTGGCAACCAGGTGTCGATCATGTTTGACAATCTCCCCTCCTCGTCCGCCCATATCACGGCCGGCACGCTGAAGGCGCTTGCCGTGACCACCGCCGATCGCGCGCCGTCCTTCCCCGACGTGCCGACCATGGCCGAGGCCGGCCTGCCCGGATACGAGACCTATACCTGGAACGCACTTTTTGCGCCGAAGGGCACGCCCCAGGATGTCGTCGCGCGTCTCAATGCCGCCGCCGTCAAGGCGATGGGCGATACCGCAGTCGCCGAGCGGATGAAGGAGTTCTCCGCCACCATTATCGCCTCCACGCCGGAAGCACTTGCCGACCATGTGAAGGCGGAAATCAGCAAGTGGACACCGGTGGTCGCTGACGCAAACGTTCAGATGGATTGAAGACGGACGGACCGGATAAAGGAAGGGCGGTTCGACGACCGCCCTTTTTTCGTTTCGCCTTTTGCAGGTCGGTCAGCGCCCCGCGTTTCGCCCCGCCACCCGTCCGGAGAACATGCAGCCGCCGAGGAACGTGCCCTCAAGCGCATTGTAGCCATGCATGCCGCCACCGCCGAAGCCGGAGACCTCGCCGGCCGCGTATAAACCGGGCACGGGCTTGTTTTCACGGTTGAGCACACGGGCCTCGAGATCGGTATGCAAGCCCCCCAGCGTCTTGCGGGTGAGGATATGCAGGCGGACCCCGATCAGCGGGCCGGCAGCGGGATCGAGCAGCCTGTGAGGTTTGGCCGTGCGCATCAGCTTGTCGCCAAGATAGTTACGCGCACCCCGGATCGCCACGACCTGGGCATCCTTGGAGAAGCGGTTGCCGATCTCCCGGTCCCGCGCCTCGATCTGTCCGCGCAGGTGATGCACGCTCAACCGATGTTCGCCCGAGAGCTCGTTCATGCCGACGACCAGGTCTTCAAGTGTATCGCGCACGACGAAATCCTCGCCCTTGTCCATGAAGGCCTGCACGGGCGCCGGAACGCTCTTGCCCAGCCGCTTGAGCAGCAGCGGAATGTTCTTGTTCGTAAGGTCCGGGTTCTGTTCGGAACCGGACAAGGCGAACTCCTTTTTGATGATCGCCTTGTTCAGGATGAACCAGGAGTACTCATGCCCTCGCGACCGGATCGCCTTCAGCGTCGCCATCGTATCGAAACCGGGCATGGCCGGCGGCGCAAATCGATTGCCCTCGGCGTCGCACCAGAAGGAAGACGGTCCCGGCAGGATGCGGATGCCGTGGTTCGACCAGATCGGATCCCAGTTCTTCAAGCCCTCGGTATAGTGCCACATCCGGTCGCCGTTGATCACCTCGCCACCCGCCCCTTGGGCGATCGCCAGCATGCGCCCGTCAACGTGATGCGGCACGCCGGCCACCATCGACCGTGGCGGAGGCCCGAGCCGCTCGACCGGCCAGCTTTTGCGCACCAGGTCGTGATTGCCGCCGATCCCGCCCGAGGCGACAATGACGGCGTCGGCCTTGACCTCGAAATCACCGACGACGTTGCGCGAGCTGCGGGCGCCCCGCACGGTGGCATCGCCAGCCAGGATGACGCCGGAGCAGCCGGTCACGGTGCCTTTTTCGACGGTGAGCAGGTCGACCTGGTGGCGGAACAGGAATGTCAGCTTGCCGGCAGCTGCGGCGATTGTCGCGCGATGTACGAAGGGCGTGAGTACCCCTGGACCGGTACCCCAGGTCACATGGAAGCGCGGCACGGAATTGCCGTGGCCATCGGCGAGCGATCCGCCGCGTTCAGCCCAGCCGACCACCGGAAACCAGCCGACCCCTTGCGATTTTAGCCAGGAGCGCTTTTCACCGGCGGCAAACTGCAGATAGGCCTCGGCCCATTGGCGCGGCCAGAAATCCTCCGTGCGGTCGAAGCCGGCAGACCCGAACCAGTCCTGCCGGGCGAGATCGAGGCTGTCGCGGATACCCATGCGGCGCTGTTCTGGGCTGTCGATTAGGAACAACCCGCCGAGCGACCAGAAGGCCTGCCCGCCGAGGTTCTGCGCACCCTCCTGGTCGATCACGCACACCTTGAGGCCACGGTCCACGGCTTCGGTCGCGGCCACCAGGCCGGCCAGACCGCCGCCGATCACGATGATGTCGAAGTGCTGCATGTCACCCTCCCGAAGCGCCACATCTTACTTTTACGCACACGTAAAATATGGCGCAAGTTGTCGATAGGCGAACTGAGCCGCGGGCGTTGTGTTTCAGCGCTCGGTGAGTTTCAGCTCGATACGGCGGTTCTGCGACAGCACATCGGGCGTTTCGCCCTGGGCAATCGGCTGGAACTCGCCGAAGCCGGCAGCAACCAGACGATTGGCGGGCACGCCCTTCGAGATCAGGTATTTGACCACCGATGTCGCACGCGCCGACGAGAGCTCCCAGTTGTCCTGATAGCGGCCGACACCCGTCAACGGCGAGGCATCGGTATGGCCGTCGACCCGAAGCGCCCAGTTGATCTCGGCGGGGATCTCCTGTGCCAATTCCAGCACCGCCGTCGCCAGCTTGTCCATTTCCGTCCGGCCAGCATCATCCAGTTCGGCGCCGCCGACGGGAAAAAGAACCTCCGACTGGAAGACGAAGCGGTCGCCAACGATGCGGATGTTTTCGCGATCCGACAGGATTTCGCGCAACCGACCGAAGAAGTCGGAGCGATAGCGATTGAGCTCCTGCACGCGCTGGGCAAGCGCCACATTGAGCCGGCGCCCAAGATCGGCGATGCGCACCTGCGACGACTGGTCCTTGGCCTCAGAGGCCTGCAATGCTTCCTCAACGGCAGCGATCTGCGCGCGCAGTGCTGCGATCTGCTGGTTCAGCAATTCGATCTGGCTCATGGCGCGGGCGCTGACCTGCTTTTCCGCCACCAGTTCGTCATTCAGACGACCGACCTTGTCATTCGCCGCATCGGCCGACCCGGCACCGCTGTCGAGCAGCTGCTGCAGGCGTGTCCGCTCGCTTTCCGACCCAGCAAGCGATGTCTGCAGCGAGGCCAGCATGTCTTCGAGGTCCTGCTTGCCGCTTTTCTCCAGCGCCAGCAATTGGGTCAGTTCGGCAATCTGGCTGTTCAGCCGGTTGAGCACTTCGTCCTTGCCGGAAATCTCACGGCTGAGGATGAACTGCGCCAGCACGAAAACCGTGAGAAGGAACATGATGGCAAGCAGCAGGGTCGACAGCGCATCGACGAAGCCCGGCCAATAGTCGACAGTGCGCTCCCTGCGCCGGTTGCGCCCGAGCGCCATTTACTTCGCCCCACCGATCTTATCGTTCAGCCGGTCGAGTGTCTTGCGCATGGCACGGGCGTCTTCCTGTTGCGCCTCGATCCAGTCGCGCAGCATCTGCTGCTCGTTGCGCATGTTCTTGACGAGGCCCTGGATGCCTTCGGCAAGCCCCGCGATCGCCGCAACCGATCGGTCGCCGCCAGCCCCGGCCTCCCGATTGGCAAGCTTCTGGATCTCGGCGACCAGCGTGCGGATGTCTTCCGCCCCAACCGTGCTGTCGGCATCGATCGCAACCGGACGTTCGGAATCGAGATCCGTCACGGACGACAGCCAGTTTTCCAGTTCGACATAGAAACGGTTCTGCGCACGGCCGGCCTGGAGGTCGAGAAAACCGAGGATCAGCGAACCCGACAGACCGAGCAGCGACGACGAAAACGCCGTACCCATGCCGGCCAGTGGCGCGGTGAGGCCGCTCTTCAAGGCCTGCAACACGTCGTTGCTGTCACCCGAGGACGGGTCCAGAGACTGAATGACGTCATTGATCGAGCCGATCGTACCGAGCAGGCCCCAGAAGGTGCCGAGCAGGCCGAGAAAGACGAGAAGACCGATGAGGTATCGCGTCGTGTCTCGTGATTCGTCGAGGCGCGTGCCGATCGAATCGAGGATGGACCGGAGCGCCGTGGTCGAGATCGCCATGGAGCGCCGGCCGCCGATCAGCGCCCGCATCGGCGCGAGCAGACGCGGATCACGCCCGACGCGCGCCGCATTGTCACCCGCCGCGCGAAAATTGTTGAACCACCGCACTTCCGGGCGCAGTGCCCAGACATGGTTGAACACCAGGATGATCCCGACGGCGAGAACACCGAGAATCAGCCCGTTCAGACCCGGGTTGGTGACGAAGGCCGCATGCGCCTGGCGATAGAGGATCGCTGCGATGAAACACACGATGA
>JARXAQ010000081.1 GCA_029865825.1 Rhizobium sp. | reverse complement strand
GCTCCGGATGGCGATCTCTACCAGCTGCCCGACCAGCAGTTCGCCAACCTCTATTGGTTCCGCTATGACTGGTTCAACGACGAGAAGAACAAGACCGACTTCAAGGCGAAGTACGGCTATGACCTCGGCGTTCCCGTCAACTGGTCTGCTTACGAAGACATCGCCGAGTTCTTCACCGGCCGCGAAATCGACGGCAAGAAGGTCTTCGGTCACATGGACTACGGCAAGAAGGACCCGTCGCTCGGCTGGCGCTTCACCGATGCCTGGCTCTCCATGGCCGGCAACGGCGACAAGGGCCTGCCGAATGGTCTGCCTGTCGACGAATGGGGCATCAAGGTCAACGAAAAGTCCCAGCCGGTCGGCTCTTGCGTCGCCCGTGGTGGTGATACCAATGGCCCGGCCTCCGTCTACGCCATCCAGAAGTACCTCGACTGGTTGAAGGCCTATGCACCGCCGGAAGCGCAGGGCATGACCTTCGGTGAAGCTGGTCCGGTGCCTGCCCAGGGCAACGTCGCCCAGCAGATGTTCACCTACACGGCCTTCACCGCCGACTTCGTCAAGGAAGGCCTTGCCGTCGTCAACGCCGACGGTACGCCGAAGTGGCGTTTTGCTCCGAGCCCGCATGGCGTCTACTGGAAGGACGGCATGAAGCTCGGTTATCAGGACGTGGGTTCCTGGACGCTGATGAAGTCG
The DNA here is from genome assembly GCA_029865825.1 of Rhizobium sp. Lineage (GTDB taxonomy): Bacteria > Pseudomonadota > Alphaproteobacteria > Rhizobiales > Rhizobiaceae > Allorhizobium. Next base: position 9,718 of record JARXAQ010000081.1, on the reverse strand, counting down.
ACGCCTGACGACCGCGCCAAGGCCGCCTGGCTCTATGCGCAGTTCGTGACGTCGAAGACCGTGGACGTGAAGAAGAGCCAGGTTGGCCTGACCCTCATCCGCGAATCGACGATCCAGCACAAGTCCTTCACCGACCGTGCGCCGAAGCTCGGTGGTCTGATCGAGTTCTACCGTTCGCCGGCCCGCGTCCAGTGGTCGCCGACAGGCACGAACATCCCTGACTATCCGAAGCTGGCACAGCTGTGGTGGCAGGCGATCGGTGATGCATCTTCGGGTGCAAAGACCGCGCAGGAAGCCATGGATTCGCTTTGCGCCGAGCAGGAAAAGGTCCTGCAGCGTCTTGAGCGCGCCGGCGTCCAGGGTGACATCGGTCCGGCACTTGCCGAGGAAAAGACCCTCGAAGAGTGGAATGCCGACGCTGTCGCCAAGGGCAATCTCGCTCCGCAGCTGAAGATCGCTGAGGAAAAAGAAAAGCCGATGACCGTCAACTACGACGAACTCGTCAAGAGCTGGCAGTAATCACCGGCGATAGCCGCTGAATTGACAATCGCCGGGGCGCCAACTACGCCCCGGCTTCTTCACATAAGGAGTTTGCGCCTGATGAGCGGTTACATTCTGGCCATCGACCAAGGAACGACCTCGACCCGCTCGATGATCTTCGATCACGAGATGCATATCGTCGGCGTTGCCCAGCAGGAGTTCACCCAGCATTTTCCCGATTCCGGCTGGGTCGAACATGATGCGGACGAGATCTGGCAGAGTGTGCTCGCAACGATTGACAAGGCTCTCGCCGCCGCCAAGATCGCCATCGAGGATATCACCGCCATCGGCATCACCAACCAGCGCGAAACCGTCGTCGTCTGGGATCGCGAGACCGGCCAGCCGGTCCACCGCGCCATCGTCTGGCAGGACCGCCGCACCGCCCGCTTCTGTGATGAGCTGAAGCATAAGGGCCTGGAACCGCTCTTCACCCAGAAGACCGGCCTGCTGCTCGATCCCTATTTCTCCGGCACCAAGCTCTCCTGGCTCCTGAAAAATGTCGACGGCCTGAAGGCCCGCGCCGAAAACGGCGAGATCTGCTTTGGTACAGTCGATAGCTGGCTCATCTTCAAGCTGACTGGTGGGCGTGTCCATGCCACGGACGCCACCAACGCCTCGCGCACCCTGATCTATGACATCGGCGAAAATCGCTTTGACGACGAGCTTCTCACGACCCTCGACATCCCGCGCGCCATGCTGCCCGAGGTGAAGGACTGCGCCGACGATTTCGGTATCACCGACAAGACTATCCTCGGAGCCGAAATCCCGATCCTCGGCGTCGCCGGCGATCAGCAGGCCGCCGTCATCGGCAATGCCTGCTTCGAACCGGGCATGATGAAATCCACCTACGGCACCGGCTGCTTCGCGCTTTTGAACACCGGCACCGACCGCGTCACCTCGTCCAACCGCCTCTTGAGCACGATCGCTTATCGCCTGAACGGCAAGACCACCTATGCGCTGGAAGGCTCGATCTTCATCGCAGGTGCTGCGGTGCAATGGCTCCGCGACGAGATGGGTTTCGTCAAAGTCGCGTCCGAAACCGACGCCTTGGCCAGCAAGGCCGATCCGAACCAGCGCGTCTATCTCGTGCCTGCCTTTACCGGCCTCGGCGCGCCCTATTGGGATCCGGATGCACGTGGCGCCATCTTCGGCCTGACCCGCGGCACCGGCCCTGCAGAATTCGCCCGCGCCGTGCTCGAAAGCGTCGCCTACCAGACCCATGACTTGCTCGAAGCGATGAAGAAGGACTGGACCGGCGCCAGCTCGAAGACCGTGCTGCGCGTCGATGGCGGCATGGTCGCCTCCGACTGGACCATGCAGCGCTTGGCCGACATCCTGGCCGCACCAGTCGACCGCCCTGTCGTGCTCGAAACCACGATCCTGGGCGCCGCTTGGCTGGCCGGCTCCCGCGCCGGCCTCTGGCCGGATCAGGCCGGTTTCGCCGCCACGTGGAAGCGGGACCACCGCTTCGAGCCGACGATGGAGACGGGTGAACGCGAAGCTGCGATCGCCGGGTGGCAGGATAGCGTCTCGCGCTGCCTCACCACCCGCTAAGGCACTGCTAGACGACTGGCGTCAGAGCATGGCGACCAGCGTCTCAAGCCGATCGGCATCCTTCGGCAGCTTGTCTTGCCTCAGCCGTGCGATGCGGGGAAACCGCATCGCGATCCCTGACTTATGCCGTGTCGACCGTGCAAGGCCCTCGAAGGCCACCTCCACCACAAAGCCATGCTCAGGTTCGGCCCTCAGGCTGCGGACCGGGCCGAAGCGTTCCACGGTATTGTTGCGCACGAACCGGTCGAGGACCTCCAATTCCTCGTCGGTAAAGCCGAAATAGGCCTTGCCCACAGGCACCAGCACATCGCCTTCACCCGGAATGGCAGTCCAAACCCCGAAGGTGAAGTCGGAATAATAACTCGAACGTTTTCCATGCCCGCGCTGCGCATACATCAGCACAGCATCAGCATTCATCGGATCGCGCTTCCACTTGAACCACGGTCCCTTGGCGCGCCCCGCCTGATAGACGCTATCATAGCGCTTCAGCATCACCCCTTCGATGACGGGATCGGGTGGATCTGCCCGCAGCCGCTCCAATTCCTCCCAGGTCGAAAACGGCACCAGCGGCGACAGGTCGAACCGGTTGGGCGCCTGCTGCTCGATGAGCTTGGTCAGCCGGTCACGTCGGGCGAGGAATCGTTCCGGGCGAATATCCTCAGCGCCATCGAAGAGAATGTCATAGGCCCGGATGAAAACCGGATACTCCTCCAGCATCTTCGCCGTCACGGTCTTGCGGTTCAGCCGCTGCTGCAGGTCTGAAAATGTGCGCGTCGGCGCGTTCGTCCGCGAGGTCCCGCCGACCAGCAGTTCGCCGTCGATGACACCCTCGAACCGCGCCGCCTCGGTAATGTCAGGAAAGGCGTTCGAAACATCGTCGCCCGAGCGCGAATAGAGCCGATTGCGTCCGCCCGCGCAGGACAGCTGCACCCGGATCCCGTCCCATTTCCATTCGGCGGCGAAATCGGCCGGATCGAGCGTGGCAATGTCCCGGTCCTCGATCGGCGTCGACAGCATCACCGAATGAAAGATCGCCGGTGTTGCCAGGATCGGCTTCTCGGTGCGGTCCTCCAGCCATGCGAAAAGATCTAGATAGGGTGGTTTCAAGCCATGCCATAGGCTCTCGATATCGGTCACGTCCTTTGTGCCGAAGATCGCCAGCGCCTGCTTCGTCAGCCGTGCCGAAACCCCGATCCGCAAGCCACCCGTTACCAGTTTGATCAGCGCAAAGCGCTCCGACGTATCCAGCCGGTCGAGCAGCGCACGCATCAGCCCGCGCGTCTCGCTCCGCCCCAGCCGTTGCAACCGCTCGACGATCGCCGACAGCCGATCATCCTCCTCCGATACCGCTTCAGTCTCGGACGGCTCCCACACCAGCGAAATCGTCTCGGCAAGATCCCCGACATAATCATAGGAATACTGAAACAGCACCGGATCCATCCGCTCCAGCACCAGCTCCTTGAGCAGCGCCGGCTTCACGCCTTTGATATCAAGCCCCTCGGTCAGCGCCGCCAGCGCATAACCCCGGTCCGGGTCCGGCGTCGCCTTGAAGTAATCGACCAGCAGCGTCAGCTTACCGTTGCGGCTCGGCGTCAGCACCAGGCGGTCGAGGAGATTGGCAAAGGCTTTCATCCCCTCAATCCCCCTCGTCTTCGTAACCGACGAGATGCAGCGGCCGCGCGGCGATGCCGGACAACTCGCACCAGCGCACCAGCGCCTCCTCGCGGCCATGTGTGACCCAGACCTCCTGCGGCTTTACCTCCCGGATCGTGTCCAACAGCTCCGGCCAGTCGCAATGGTCTGATATCACCAGCGGCAGTTCCACGCCCCGCTGCTTGGCTCGTTGTCGAACCATCATCCAGCCAGAGGCGAAGATGGGGAGAGGGTCTTCGAAACGCCGCGCCCAGCGATCGTTGAAGGCAGACGGCGGCCCGATCACCACAGCACCTTTGAAATTGCCCGATTTCTTGTCTTCCGTCGTCGCCGGCCGCAGCTCACCAAGATCGATACCCTGGCTTTCGTAGTAGTCGCAAAGCTTCGCCAGTGATCCATGGATATAGATCGGCTGGTCATATCCCCCACGCCGGATCAGCGAAATCACCCGCTGCGCCTTGCCCAGCGCATAGGCGCCGATCAGATGGCTGCGCTCGGGAAACTGCCGGAGCGATGTCAGAAGCTTCTCGATTTCGCCCGCCGGTGGCGGATGATGGAAGACGGGCAGCCCGAAGGTCGCCTCGGTGATGAAGACATCGCAGGGCACAGGCTCGAAACTCGCACAGGTCGGATCGACGCCGCGCTTGTAGTCGCCGGATACGACGATGCGGGTGCCGTCCTTCTCAATCTCGATCTGCGCCGAACCCAGCACGTGCCCCGCCGGATGAAACCGCACCGATACACCATTGATGATGACCGTCTCGCCGAAGCCGGCAGCCTGCGAGGACCCGGCAAAATCCACTCCATAACGGATCGCCATGATATCGAGCGTCTGGCGGGTCGCCAGCACATGGGTGTGTCCCGAGCGGGCGTGATCTGAATGGCCGTGGGTAATCAGCGCCCGCCCGACAGGGCGCACCGGATCGACATAAAAGTCACCCATCGGGCAGTAAAGCCCGCCCGGTGTCGGATGAAGAAGAAGTTCCGGCTTGATCATGCCCACAACATAGGGCGGCCCTAGGCCGTCGGCCAGCCGCTCAGGCGGCGAAGCGCGAGACGGCGTAATAGCCGGCAGCAGCGGCGGTGGCCGTCAGCACCGCACCCCAGGCCATGTCGACAATGCTTACGGACAGCGACCAACCCTTCAGTGTTGCGAGATTGGTCATGTCATAGGTGCCGTAGGCCAGCAGCCCGAGGATGGCCCCGTTCAAAAGCGCTGTCAGCACGCTGTTCGCCGTCACGGCCGGCATAACCGAGAAATAGACGATGCCGATGACATAGAAGAGGTAGAAAATCCCGGCGGCCGCAAAATTCGGGGTCGCCAGCAGCAATTCGCCGATATTCTGTCGATAGAAGCCGATCGCCACGCGGGTCAGCCAGACGAAGTCGAGGGCAAAGAAGACGACGGCCGTGGAGGCATAGGCGATCAGATAGGTCATGCGTCGTCTCCATCAGGCGGGCCGATCGCCCGCCGGCCTTATATTCCCAGGACGGGCTGCACGAGCCTGACGATCAGGCTCTTGAATTTCAACGGTGCATCGGTCACGGCCAGACAGATGCAATCCTCGTCCGGTGTCGCGACCGGCTGGTGCGTCAGCGTCTCGTCGGCTTCTTCCAGGTCGCCACGCCGAAACACCGTCGAGCCATCCGTGAATGCACCCTTCAGGACAAGCGTCAGTTCCCGTCCGCCATGCGAATGCTCAGGCACGGGCTTGCCCGCCGGGATCTTCAAAAGCCGCACCTGGCTTTCCGTGTCGCCTGTCTTGATCGGAATGTGATAGGCGCCGCGCCCAAGGGCACGCCACTTCAATCCATCGACATCAGCGCCGAGATAAGAGCGGAGAGGTTCCGGCAAGACGGCATCGCCCGGGGAGGTGACACGTGCTTGCGTCGTCTTCGCCGCAGGCTTGCCCTTCTCCGCCGCAAGTTTGCCCTTCATCGCCTGCCAGCTATCGGTTTCGGACGAAGGACCTTCAACCTCGACTGCCTCAAGCAACTGTCCGCCCGCATGCTCCATGAAGGACAGACGGTCGCGACAGCTGGGGCAGAGTGCGAGATGGGTCGCAACCGCAATGCTCCAGCCTTCCGCAAGCGTGCCGCTGGCATAGTCGAGCAGCAGTTCGTCGCTGACATGGTGGTGAACGTGAGCCGTCATGCGCGCTCCTCCAGGGCTACACGCAATTTGGCGAAGGCCAGGCGGATGCGGGATTTGACGGTGCCCATCGGCAGGCCGAGTTCGGCGGCGATGGCGCTGTGCGAAGCTTCTTTGTAAAATGACATCTTAAGGAGTTCGAGCTGTTCGGGTGGGAGGGTTTCCATGGCGCGGCGGAGACGGTCTGCCTCCTGGCGCCCTTCGAATTCGACATCCGCAGGCGGGACGTCATCGGGCACGAATGCCGGGTCTGTCGGATCGAAAACCGGGCGTTTGGCACGGCGAAAAGCGTCGATGCGCTGGTTGCGTGCAATCGTGAAGATCCAGCTCGACACGTTGCCGCGGGCCGGGTCGAATTGCGCCGCCTTGTTCCAGACGGCCAGCATTGTCTCTTGCATCAGTTCTTCGGCGCCCTGCCCGTCGCGGGCGAGCTTCGCCATATAGGCACGCACCTTGGGTCCGTAGTGTTTGAAGATCGTCTCGAAGGCTTCGACGTTACGATCACGACCCACTAGGGCCAGAAGGTGCGAGAAATTATGCGACTCAAATTCATCAACCGATCCGGTCATCGAAACGTTTTTTATCCCTCGTTGGAGCGTGGCCACGGCTGTCTGCCGCGCGGTCCGCCCGGGAATAGTGTGGCACGCATCGGCCCGCATGGGAATCATGTTGATCATGGAGCCCATTACGCCGCCTCCCGAAATGCGGATCACCCGACACGAATTTATTCGCGCGGCGTCGATCCATTCGTAAAAACATTGCGTAAACAGATGCAAACCGAATTAAATACGGCAAGGAAAATGGGTGGTCGATGGGTATTGGTGTCACGAAGGCCGCATCTGGCGGAAAGCGCAAGATTGCGGTCGTTGGTTCCGGTATCTCGGGGCTGTCCTGTGCATGGCTGTTGTCGCGCAGCGCCGATGTGGTGCTCTATGAGACGGAAGCGCGCCCGGGCGGTCATTCCAACACCGTCATGGCCCCGGGGCGGAAAAGAGATACGCCAGTCGATACCGGCTTCATCGTCTACAACGATCGCAACTATCCCAATCTTGTAAAACTCTTCGATCATCTCGACGTCCCGACGATCGCGTCCAACATGTCCTTTGCCGCATCGCTCGGCGATGGCGCATTCGAGTATTCCGGCTCGGGCCTTGGCGGCCTGCTCGGGCAAAGGACCAATATCCTGCGGCCACGCTTCTGGCGGATGGTCAAGGATATCCTGCGCTTCTATCGCGAAGCCCCGGCCCTTCTCGGTCGCCCGGAGCTCGACGGGGTATCCCTGGGTGACTACCTTGCCTCTGCCGGTTATTCCGCTTCCTTCGTCGATGACCACTTGCTCCCGATGGGTGCTGCGATCTGGTCGACCACCGCGTCCGAAATGCGGCTCTATCCCCTGCATGCGTTCATCCGTTTCTTCGTCAATCACGGCCTGCTGACACTCACCGATCGGCCTCAATGGCGCACGGTGAAGGGCGGTAGCCGAGAATATGTCGCCCGAATCCTCGCTGACTTCCGGGGCACGGTCCGGCTGTCCACGGCCGTGGCCCATGTGCGGCGCCTGGCGGTCGGCGTCGACGTGATCGACATCCACGGCCATGCCGAAACCTTCGACGACGTGGTGCTGGCGACCCATGCTAATCAGAGCCTCGACCTGATGCAGGACGCAGATCCGCGCGAACGTGCGCTGCTTGAATCCTTCCAATACACCCCGAATGTCGCCGTGCTGCATTCGGATGAATCCCTGATGCCGAAGCGCAAGTCGGTCTGGTCGAGTTGGAATTATGTGGCCGGCCGGCAGGGCGAGGAAGGCGAACTGTTATGTGTCACCTATTGGATGAACAAGCTCCAGTCGCTCGACCCGGAAACCCCGTTGTTCGTGACGCTCAATCCCTGCCGCCCCATAGATCCGGCTAAGGTGATCCAGACCTTCCACTATGAGCATCCTTTGTTCGACACCGCCGCCATCCGGGCGCAGCGGCAGATCTGGCAGCTGCAGGGACACCGCAACACGTGGTATTGCGGCGCCTATTTCGGCAGTGGCTTTCACGAGGACGGATTGCAATCCGGGCTCGCGGTCGCCGAAGCGCTGGGCGGTGTGCGCCGTCCGTGGTCGGTTCAGGACGAATCGGGGCGCATCGTCATCACCCGCAAGCTCGAGGCCGCCGAATGAGCCTGCAGTCCGCCATCTATGCCGGCCATGTGGTGCATGCCCGCAGCCGGCCAAAGCAGCATAAATTGCGCTACAGCGTTTTTTCCCTGCTAATCGACCTCGACGAGATCGCGAAGCTCGATCGCGATCTGCGTCTCTTCGGTCACAATCGACGGGCGCTCTATGCCGTCTACGATGCCGACCATGGCGACGGCCATGTCGGTCAACTTCGGCAATGGGTGGAAGGCAGGCTGGAGGCTGCTGGCCTTGATGCGCGGGGCTCGAAAATCCAGATGCTCTGCTATCCCCGCATCTTCGGCTACGTCTTCAATCCGCTCACCGTCTATTTCTGCCACGGCCGCGACGGCGCGCTTCAGGCCGTGCTCTACGAAGTCTGCAACACCTTCAACGAACGCCACACCTATGTGATCCCGGTTGCCGAAGGCGAGCAGGTCCTGAGCCACCAATGTGCCAAGGAAATGTACGTCTCGCCTTTCCTGCCGATGGACTGCCTCTATGACTTCCGCATCAATCCTCCCGATGAAAAAGTCGGCGTGCATATCGGGGAAAGCGATGCCGATGGGCCGATCTTGGTCGCGCTATTCTCCGGCAAACGAGTCCCCTTGTCGGATGCCAGCTTATTGCGCATGCTGGTGACCTATCCCCTGATGACCCTCAAGGTGATGGGGGGAATCCATTGGGAAGCACTGCGGCTCTGGCTGAAGGGAGTTCCGGTTTATCGTCACGCGCCTGCCGCCCAGCCGATCGCATCGACGATCGTTCCGCAGAATGGGATGAACAAGTAATGAGTCACGCCGAGCAAGAAATGCCGTCCATTGCCGCTTCGTTGCCCTTCTGGCAGCGCGTCCTGTGTCGCTGGGCAGGCCGCATCGCTGCCGGGCGGTTGACCCTGCAGTTCGAAGGATATGGCGAGCATGTCGCTGTCGGTCGGTTGCTGGGTCCCCATGCCACGCTCTGCGTGCGCAATGCCAAGCCCGTCCTGCGCATCCTGACCGGCGGCACCCTGGGGTTTGCCCAGGCCTTCATCGATGGCGATCTCGACAGCCCCGATATCGGCGCCGTGGCAGAACTCGCTTTGGCCAATGAGGCGGAGTTCGGCAAGATCCTGTCCTCCTCGATCATCTTCGAGACCCTGGCACGCCTGCGCCACAGACTGCGCCGCAATTCCAAAAAAGGTAGCCGGCGAAATATCGCCTTCCATTATGACCTGGGCAATGCCTTCTACAGCCTGTGGCTCGACCGCACCATGACCTATTCCTCGGCGCTCTACGAAGCGCCGGGACAGTCGCTGGCCGAAGCGCAGGAAGCGAAGTATGCCCGCATCGTGCGTGAACTGGGCATCGGGCCGGATGATCACGTGCTGGAGATCGGCTGCGGCTGGGGCGGCTTTGCCGAACACGCCATCCGCGCCACCGGCTGCCGTGTCACCGGCCTGACGCTCTCGGTCGAGCAGGCAAAGTTCGCCCGCGAGCGGTTGGAAAAGGCGGGTCTCGCCGACCGCGTTGATATCCGGCTGGAAGATTACCGCGATTGCCAGGGCCAATTCGACAAGATCGTCTCGATCGAAATGTTCGAGGCCGTCGGCGAAGAAAACTGGCCGGTTTATTTCAAGGCCGTGCAGGAACGCCTCGTGCCGGGCGGCAAGGCCA
>JARXAQ010000036.1 GCA_029865825.1 Rhizobium sp. | reverse complement strand
CTACGGAGCGGTGCGGTGGGCGAATCAGGTTCCATGGCACGGAAGATAGGGCGTCCTCGGACCGACCGCCAGCAGCGGCACGCCGCCCTCCCCTGCCGGCTTGCGACATCCGGCCGTTTTGCAAGCCGGTGCCGGCATGGTATCAGCAAGCAAACACGCGCTCAAAAGACGACGGCGAGACAACAAGGACAGTGACGATGAAGGACAAGACCCATTCCGTGGATCACGTGACCGGCCATCGGCGCATGCGGCGCCTGCGCAAGGCGGACTGGCAGCGTCGCATGGTGCAGGAAAACCGGCTGACCGTCGACGACCTGATCTGGCCGATCTTCGTCGTTCCCGGCACGGGCATCATCGAGCCGATCGCCGCCATGCCGGGCGTCAACCGCATGAGCGTGGACAAGGCTGTGGAAGCGGCCAAGGAAGCGGCCGATCTCGGCATTCCGGCGATCGCCACATTCCCCAATGTCGACATGGGTCTGCGCGACGAGACGGGTTCGCATATTCTCGTGGCCGACAACCTGATCAACCAGACGACGGCCGCCATCAAGAAGGCCGTGCCCAATATCGGCATCATCACTGACGTCGCGCTCGACCCGTTCACGAGCCATGGTCACGACGGGATCCTGCGCGAGGGCGAGATCGTCAATGACGAGACGGTCGACCAGCTGGTGCGGGCGGCGATTGCGCAGGCCGATGCAGGGTCAGACATCATTGCTCCGTCTGACATGATGGACGGTCGCATCGGCGCAATCCGTCGTGGGCTGGATGCCGCTGGCCATCAGAACGTTGGGATCATGTCCTATGCGACAAAATTCGCCTCCTGTTACTACGGCCCCTATCGCGAGGCTATCTCGACAAGCGGGCTGCTGAAAGGCGACAAGAAGACCTATTACATTGACCCAGCCAACGGCACCGAGGCGATCCGCGATGCGGCCCTCGACGTCGAGGAAGGCGCCGATATGCTGATGGTGAAGCCTGGCCTTCCCTATCTCGACATCTGCTGGCGGATGAAGGAGGCCTTCGGGCTTCCAGTCTTTGCCTATCAGGTCTCGGGCGAATACAGCCAGATCAAGGCGGCTGCCGCCAATGGCTGGATCGACGGCGAGCGGGCGATGCTGGAAACGCTCCTCTCGTTCAAGCGCGCGGGCTGTGACGGCATCCTCACCTATTTCGCCGTCGAGGTGGCCCGCCATCTCGCGCGCAAGGGCTGACCCCTTACGGATTATTGTATTCGGGCGGCGAATTCCCATATCTGAGGAACAACCAAAGGAGTTTCGCCCATGAGCCTCGACAGCAATCCGTCCTATGCGGCCCCTGAAGACTGGCGCGCCTATAGTGGCGTGCTGTCTCGCCGGGTCTTCGCCTTTATCGTCGACTACCTGTTCATAGGTCTCCTGTGGATCCCGGCGGCGGTCATCGTCTTCTTCCTCGGCATCCTGACGCTGGGGCTCGGCTGGCTGCTTTATCCCATCCTGTTCTTCGTCGTGGCGGGCCTTTATTTTGGCATGTCGCTCGCCGGACCGTCGCAGGCCACACCCGGCATGCGGATGATGGGGATCGCCATGGTGCGCCTCGACGGTCGCAAGCTCGATTTCATCACCGCGATCGCGCATCTGGCGCTGTTCTGGATCCTGAATTCAATCCTGACGCCGCTGGTGCTGCTCGCCGGCCTGTTCATCGAGCGCTCTCGCCTGGTGCACGACCTGCTCGTCGGCACGGCCACCGTCCGCACCTACTGAGCCATCCAGCTCCCCGGCGGCGCAAGAAAGCACTCCGGCTGCCCGCCGGAGTGTTGACCTTTCGTATTCTTGCGCCATCCTAGTCATGCGATGACGTGACAAAGGATTCTCTTCAGCGACAGATGAATACCCAGACCTCCCCCTCACCCCAGTTCTACCTGACGGCTGCCGCGCCGTGTCCCTATCTGCCGGACGAATTGGAACGGAAGGTCTTCACGCATATGGTCGGCGCGCGTGCGACCGAGATGAACGATCTCCTGACCCAGGGCGGGTTTCGCCGTTCACAGAATATCGCCTATCGCCCAGCCTGCGAATCCTGCCGGGCCTGCGTGTCTGTCCGTGTGCTGGTCAATGAGTTCGAAGCCAGCCGTGCTTTCCGCCGGGTGGAGGCTGTGAACCGCGATGTCGTATCGACCGTCTTTCCGGCACAGCCGTCGACCGAACAATTCTCGCTTTTTCGCCGTTATCTCGATGCGCGCCACCAACAGGGCGGCATGTCCGACATGTCGGCGCTCGACTATGCGATCATGGTCGAAGACAGCCACGTGCAGACCCGCGTCATCGAATATCGGCTGCGCAGCCCCGGCGACGGCGTCTCGCCGCAACCGCGCGGCGAACTGATCGCGGTGGCGCTCTCCGACCTGATGAGCGATGGCCTGTCGATGGTCTATTCGTTCTATAATCCGGAGATGGAAAAGCGCTCGCTCGGCACCTTTATGGTGCTGGACCACATCCGCCGTGCGCAAGCGCTCGGGTTGCCGCATGTCTATCTCGGCTACTGGGTGCGCGGCTCGCAGAAGATGGGCTACAAAACCCGCTTCCAGCCGCAGGAGCACCTGATGAACCAGGGCTGGACGCGGTTTTCCAGCGAGATGGACGAAGAGCGCTAGGCGAGCCCTTCCCCCTTCATGCCAGCTGACATCAGATCTCCCCGCGTCCGGACGGCCGTGGGGAGATCGATGCGGTTACGACAGCTTGCGGATGATGCCGTAGACGATGTTCTTGTTTGCGCCGTAGCGCAGGGTGCATTCGACGTCGAGGCCTTCGGTGGTGGCGCGCATGATCCGCCACATGTCCTCTTCCGACCGCAGCAGCAGCGCCCAGTTCATGAAGGTTTCCATGTAGCCGTCGTCGGCGATCTCGTCGGCGAAGTTGGCGAACAGGAAGGTGCCGTGCGGCTTCAGCATTTGCAGGCAGCGCTGCGACAGCTTGATGGCGACTTCGTCGGCCAGATAGTCATAGAGACCGGCAGCATAGACGAAGTCGAACTTGCCGAGCGTCTGCGAGCGCATCAGCACGGTGCGCACCGAGCCGTCGACGGCCTCGACGGCTGTGCCTGCGAATTCGCTCGAGACGGCACCGACGCTGAGGGGATCCTGGTCGAGCGCGACCCAACGCTTGATGTTGCCGTTCTTCAGCTCCTGGGACATCTTGCCTTCGCGCAGGTGGCCGGCGGCAATCGTCAGGATCTCAGCCTCGCCGCCGCGCGACGATGCAACGTCATCGACATACTGGGCGAGCAGGTCGCGGCGTTCGCGCACCGCAACGCAGGCGGGAGATTCGCTGGTGAAGGCGTTGACGGCCTTGCCCATGGGGCTGGCTGCATCCAGCATCGGCTGCTTGCTCGGATGCCGGTAGATGAAATCGAGCAGGCCGGCATCGCCGGAATAGCCGCGCGGCTTTTCGAACGACCAGCGGGTGAACGGGTCCTCATGGAAGTGGCGGGCAATAGCGTGGTTCTGCGCGATCGGGATCAGTTGTTCCCAGACCTTGGGGGAATAGCGATTGCGAATGCCGTGCAGGCCGGTGAGCAGGCGCAGCATGATCTGGCCAACGGCCGTTTCCTGCTCGAACTGCTGCTCGGCGACCCGAAGGTGGAGCGCCAGCTCGGCTCGTGCCTCGTCCAGCTCGCCGTCCCGGATAGGGTTCGTGGATGAAAAAACCTGGGAAGCAATAGAGTCCGGGGTGATGAGGCTCTCGCCATCAAATGCTATGTCCAACTCGCTCATCCTACGCTCCATTTTAGTCAATCTTGATATTAATACTTCGTAAACCATAGTGGGATTTTCATTCTCGTACACCCCCAATTTCCTCAGATCTTAAAACGTAGTTAACGCCTGTGCCAGTTAAGATCAGGCAGCGCGCCTGTGTGTATAGCGCGGAAACTGGAGCACATGATGGACCGGGGCAACGAGCACCCAGAAGGGCTTCAATCGCGCGTGGCGACCACCTCGCCCGGCGGTGGTGCAGCCTTCGGCGTCGTCGAGCAGACAGCGATCCGCTCCGATAGCCTCTCCCAGGTTGCCCTGAAACGTCTCTACATGAGCGAGCGCGGCGAAGCGCAGGTGCGGGACACCCGACGCGGCCTGTGGCTTGCCGTCATCGTCTACCTGATGTTCGGCATCTCGGACGCAATGCTGATCCCCGACGTTGCCGCCCAGACGATCATCGCGCGCTTCCTCGTCGCGTTCCTGTCGATCACCGTCATGGAAATCCTTGTCGCGTCCCGCGCCCCTTCGAGGTGGTCGGATGTCACCTGCGCCGTCACCGTGGTCGCCGGTTATCTCGGCTGGCTGATCCCCGCCATGGAGACGCAAGCCTTCGAAACCTTCCGTTTCTACATGCTGTTCGGCACGATCTTCATGATGAGTGCCAATCTGTTCTTCAATCTCTTTTTTCGACTGTCGGTGGCGACCTCCGCAACCATCCTGATGATCTTCTTTACCAGCCTGGCCTTCGTTCCAGCGCTGGAGCCGGACCAGCGGTTGGTCCTCATTCTGTTTTACCTGTCGTGTTTCGCTTTCACATCCTATGTGAACTGGAAGCTGAACGAAGAACGTTTCAACGTCTTCCTGAATGCGCGGGAAGCCGCCCAGCAGCACCAGGAATCCGAGAAGCGCGGCGCGGCCCTCGAACGCCTCTCCAACACCGACTACCTCACCGGCGTCGAGAACAGGCGCGCCGTCGACAAGCGGTTGCGGGACTACTGGAGCAACTGGCAGAATGACGGAACGAGCTTTGCCGTCATGCTGGTAGATGTGGATTTCTTCAAAAAATACAACGACTTCTACGGACATCAGGCCGGTGATCGCTGCCTCGTGCTGGTCGCGTCCGCGCTCAGCGATATGCTGAAGCCGCTCAATGCGACCGTCGGGCGCTATGGCGGCGAGGAGTTCATCGTCCTGTCACGCGTCACCGGACGCGAACAGGTCATGGCGCTTGCCGAGGTCATCCGCGCGACAGTCGAGGACCTCGCTCTCGTGCATGACCAGCGCCGCGACGGCCAGGCGGTCGTCACCGTCAGCGTTGGTGCCGCCTACACGCGCGCGCAAACCGGCCCGAAGCTTGAGCGGATTATCAACGAGGCCGATCGCGCCCTCTATTCCTCCAAGGCCAACGGGCGCAACTGCGTGCGGCTGTTCGACCCGAACGACCCGCTCAGCAGCGACGACAACGAGAACATCGCAGCGACACTGCGCATGGCCATCCGCAACGACCTCGCCCATCTGGTCTACCAGCCGATCAAGAACATGCGCACGGGCCGCATCGAGGGTGTTGAATCGTTGATGCGGATGAAGATGATCGACGGCACACCGCTGTCGCCCGGAC
>JARXAQ010000057.1 GCA_029865825.1 Rhizobium sp. | reverse complement strand
CGGTGTTCGGCGTCCTGTCACCGCGCCACGGGCAAATGTTTGAAGCACAAGAAAAGGGAACTGCCTGATGACCGAGAAACTGCTCGTCCTGGATAACATCCGCATGCATTTCGGGGCGATTGAAGCCCTCAAAGGCATCAGTTTTTCGATTGGAACAGGTGAGGTCGTCGCGCTTCTGGGTGACAATGGCGCCGGCAAGTCGACGCTTGTGAAGATCATCTCGGGTGGTCAGCAGCCGACCTCCGGCCGCATGCTGTTCGAGGGGCAGGAGTATCAGGCAAAGACCCCTGCGGAAGCCAAGGCGGCCGGGATCGAGACGGTTTACCAGGACCTGTCGCTCTGCACCAATGTCGACGTCGTCGGCAATTTCTTCATGGGCCGCGAGATCACCCGAAAGATTGCCGGCATCCCCTTTCTCAATGAGCGTGCCATGGAAGAGGTGACCGCCAAGGCGCTCGCCAGCGCCGGTACCCGGATCCCGTCCATGCGCACGAAGGTCGAGCATCTGTCCGGTGGGCAGCGCCAGGCCATTGAGCTCAACCGCTTCGTTCATTGGGGCGGCAAGCTCGTGCTGCTCGACGAGCCATTTGCAGCGCTCGGCGTCGAGCAGACACGGCGCGGTCTGGAAATGATCCGCCATGTGGCGAGCCAGGGCATCGGCGTCGTCATCATCACGCACATCATGCAGCAGGCCTTCCAGGTCGCTGATCGCATTGTCGTCATCCGCCACGGCGTCGTCGCCGGCGATGTCGAGAGATCAAAGACAAGCCCGGATGCAGTGATCGAGATGATCACAGGGCAAACACTCGCCGGAGCCGGACCGGTGGGCAAAGAATGAAAAGGGGTCCGGCTCAAACTGGAGAGAACCATGATGAAGCGCATAATGCTTTCATTGCTGAGCGTGCTCGTGCTCGGCCTATCAATGTTGACGACCGCCGCCGCCCAGACGAAGGGCGTTGTCTATTACCTCGTGCCGACCTTGCTGGATGAGTTCCAGACCGGTTCGGTCAGCGCGCTGGAAATGTTTTTGAAGCAGACCGGCTATGAGATGAAGACGCTCAATGCCGACAACAAGACCGATGCGCAGCAATCGCAGATGAACGACGTCATTGCTTTGAAGCCCAATGCGATCGTTCTCGCTGCGGTGGATTTTAACGCGCTGAAGCCCTCCATCGAAGCGGCCCGTGCGGCCGGCATCCCGGTGGTCGAGTTCGATCGGCAGGTTACCTCGACGATGTCCGACTTCACATCCGTTGCCGGAACCATCGAGATCGGCCACGTGGCCGCCGCTCAGGCCGAAGCCATGCTGAAGGCCAAGAAGGGTGACGTTGCCGGCAAGATCCTGCAGGTGCTCGGCGATCCCGGTGATCCCTATACGCTCGATATCCAGAAGGGCTTCGAGGAGAAGATGAAGGCGTTTCCGGGCGTCACCATCATTTCGGTGCCTGCGCTGCAGTGGGAAGCCAGCAATGCCGGGACGATCGTCTCCGACCAGATGCTTGCCAATCCCGATATCGACCTGATCTTCCTGCATGCCGCCCATCTCTCGGTCGCAGCCGTCGCTTCGCTTGAGGCTGCCGGCAAAAAGCCGGGCGACGTGATGATGATGAGCTCGAATGGTGCGCCCGTCGGTCTCGACCTGATCCGCAAGGGCTGGCTGAATACCGAAGTCGAACAGCCGCTTTACGCTCAGGCTGCCGCGATTGCCATGTTCATGGACAAGATCGTGGCCAAGCAGGAGATCAAGGCTGGCGAATACGACGTCCTGGGTCTGAAGGGCGTGGTGACCATCGAAGCCTGGGGTCCGAACATCAAGATCCCCGGTGCCGCCATCACCAAGGACAATGTCGACAATCCGGCCTTCTGGGGCAACCTGAAGCCGCCGACCGGCACGATCGAATCCGTCAAGTAAGACGGCTATTCCACCCGGGGTCCGCGGACCCCGGGGCTCCTCTCCCCCAAATCCGGATTGGCCGCATGTCTCCTCGTAGCCGCACTACTCTCGAATTCATTCTCGATAACCTGGTCTGGTTCATGCTCATCGTGGTTCTGGCGCTGTTTTCGGCCCTGATCCCGAATTATTTCCAGATCGGCATCTTCACCAACATCATCGAGGCGTCGAGCGTGCTGGGCGTCATGTCGATCGGCCTGGCGCTGGTCATCATCACCGGCCACATGGACCTCTCGGTCGAATCCGTCGCGGCTTTGTCGGCGATGGCTGTCGGCATCCTCTTCTGCTCGGCCGGTATCGGCATGGGGGTCAAGCTCTCACCGGAATGGCTGATGGTCCCCGCCTCGCTGCTTTTGGCCTGCGCCATCGGCGGGCTGATCGGCCTCTTCAACGGCATCCTTGTGGTGAAGCTCAAGATGAGCGCCTTCATCATCACGCTCGCCTCCTTCATCTGGGTCAGGGGTATCGTGCTTGCCGTCTCCGGCGGCCGGTCCGCCCAGGATCTCGATCCGGCCATCCGGTGGTTCGCCATCGAACGCTTCGCCGGAATTCCGCTGTCGGCCTGGATTGCAATCGCGTGTTTCCTCTTCTTCTCGGTAATGATGACGAAGACGCCGTTCGGCCGTCATCTGATGATGATCGGTGGCAATGAAACGGCAACCTTCCGCGCCGGGATCCGCGTCACCCGCAACCTGATCATCGCCTTCGTCATGGCCGGCGCCATTGCGGGCCTCGCCGGCTGGCTGCTGGCGATCCGGACCTCCGGCGCCACGGCCAATCTCGGCGTCGGCCTGCTGTTCAATGCGTTTGCGGCGGTCGTGATCGGTGGCGTTAGCCTTAAAGGTGGCGTCGGTGCCCTTCCGGGCGTCTATGCCGGCGTACTTTTGCTCTCGTCGATCAATACGGCCATCAACCTGATGGGCCTGCCGGCGAACTACACCCAGGTCATCCACGGCTTCCTGGTGCTCGCCGCCGTTCTTCTCGACACATTCAAACAAAGGCTCCGCCAGAGGCTCGCATGACAGACAGATTGAAAGACAAGGTGGCGCTGGTCATCGGTGCATCCCGTGGCATCGGCAAGGCGACCGCCCTCCGCTTCAAGGAGGAAGGCGCGAGGGTCGTGATCGCCGACTTCGAGGCCGAGGAGGGGCAGGCTGCGGCTGACGACATCGGCGCAGATTTTGTCCACACCGATATCTCGAAGATGGACGATGCGGTTGCCGCTGTTGCGCTCACATTGGACCGTCATGGACGGCTCGACATCATCGTCCAGAATGCCGGCATCTATCCTTGGCAGCTGATCGAGAACACCGAGCCTGACGACTGGGACCGTGTGATGGCCGTCAACCTGCGCGGCTGCTTCAATGCGGCGCGGGCCGCACTCGTGCCGATGAAGGCGCAAGGCTCCGGTCGCATCCTCTTTACCTCTTCCATCACCGGACCGTATGTGACGAGCCCGGGCCACGGGCATTATTCGGCGAGCAAGGCTGGCATCAACGGCTTCATCCGGGCGGCAGCGCTGGAGTTTTCGTCCTATGGCATTACGGTCAACGGCGTGGAGCCGGGCAACATCCTGACCGAGGCGATCCAGATCCATCGCAGCGCCGCCTTCATCCAGAACATGGAGGTTGCCATTCCGCTCGGCCGTCTCGGCTCGCCGCGCGATGTTGCCAATGCTTTCCTGTTCCTCGCCTCGGACGAAGCCAGCTACGTGACCGGCACCACGATCGTGGTGGATGGTGGCCAACTCCTGCCCGAAGGGGCGGATTTCAGGCTTTTGCCGAGCTGACCGCGCTTAGGCCGAATCCCGCTCGACCAGCAGGCATTCGACCTTGAGTTGGTCGTGCGAACTGTTCAGGCCGCCGGTCATATCGGCGATCACTTCAACGGCCATGGCGCCCATCTCAAACATCGGCAGATGGAAGGTGGTGAGTGGCGGCATCGTGAACTGGGCGATGTCGCGGTTGTCGAAACCGACGACGGAAACGTCGCCGGGGATCGACTTGCCCAGTTCCTTCAGTGCACCGATGCAGCCGAGCGCCATCAGGTCGTTGGCGCAGAAGATGCCATCAGGCGGTTCCGGCAGTTTCATCAGGGCATGGGTCTTCTCGTAGCCGGAGGACGGCTCCCAGTTGCCGTAATGGACGAGGTCCGGGTCATAGGTGATGTCGTTGCTGGCCAGCGCCTGCTTATAGCCACGCAGACGGTCGCGGGGGTTGTCGAGGCCTTCCTGGCCATTGATCAGGGCGATCCGCTTGCGGCCGGCGGCGATCAGCCGTTCGGTCGCAGCCCGTCCACCGGCGACGTCGCCGGGCAGGATCGAGGGCAGGCGGCGTTGCTGATCGTAGCAGTTGACCAGCACGGAGGGCGCGCGGAAGAGCGGCTCGGGCGGTTCGATCTTGCGGGTGAGGATCGTTCCGAAGATATAGCCGACCAGGGTCTGGCCATCACAGACGGAGAAGATGCCGCCATCCGGATCCTCGCCTTTGCGGAACACGCCGAGCGTGACGATAATACCGAGCTCCAGAGCCTTTTCGCGCGCGCCTTCAAAGGCCATGGCCATCCAAGGGTCGGTGGTCAACTCATCGACGACGAAGACGATCACGCGGCTGCCCACGACCGCGGGTGTTGCCGACTTGTTGGACAGGCGGTAGCCGAGCTGTTCGGCCGCGTCGAAAACCCGCTTGCGGGTGGATTCGCTGAAGCGCGCCCCGGAACTGCCATTCAGAATGAGCGACACGGTCGCCTGGGACACACGCGCCAGTGCCGCTACATCCATCATCGTCGGTTTCAAGGCATTCTCCATGACGAACACCGTGGTTTCCGAAGTGCTGACCGGCTTTCAGGACCTGAAAAGCCTGATACGATCGAAGGCGACGGCAACCACAATGAAGGTACCTATGAACATTCCTTGCCAGAATGTCGAGATGCCCAGCAGGATCAGGGAGTTGCGGATCACTTCTATCAACAGCGCGCCAACGACCGCCCCGAGCGCATTGCCTTCGCCGCCAGCGAGATTGGCGCCGCCAATGACGGCGGCCGCAATCACCGTCAGTTCCATGGCCTGACCGAGATTGGTGGTGACGCTTCCAAGCCAGCCGGCCATCAGGATGCCGGCGAGGCCCGCCGTGAATGCCGAGAACATGTAGATGCTGACCTTCATCCGCCGCACGGGGATGCCGGTGAGCAGGGCCGCATTCTCGCTGCTGCCGATGGCGAAGAGATGCTGGCCCCAGCGGGTCCACTTGAAGGCGAGCGACATGACCAATGTCAGGATAGCCAGGACGTAGAGCGGGTGGGGAATGCCGAGCGTGGAGCCGCCGCCGACCCAGATCAGGATATTGTGGTCGGGGCCGAACTCCCAGATCATCTTGTTGTCGGAAAGGACCATGGCGAGTGAACGCGCGGCCGAGAGGGTGCCGAGCGTGACGACGAAGGGTGGCATGCCGGCATAGGCGACCAACACTCCGTTCAGCAGGCCGACGAGCAGGGCCGCGCCGAGCGCCAGGGGCGCGGCCAAGAGAAAGGGCGCACCAGCCGCCATCAGCACGCTGATCACCATGGCGCTGAGCACCACCGAGGACCCGACCGACAGGTCGATGCCGCCCGAGGCGATCACCGCCGTCATGCCGATTGCGATGATGCCGACAAAGGCGAAGTTGCGGGCGACGTTGAACAGATTGCGCTCGCTGGCGAAGGCATCGGTCAGGAATGTCAGGGCAAGGCATGCGAGGATGGCGGCCAGAAACACCCAGAACAGCTGCAGGCTTGCCAGGCGCGACAGCCAGTTCCGGTGTTCGCTTCTCGAAATGACATCTTCCAGAGTGGTCATCGGCTCATCCTCTCAAGCGGTTTCGATCGCGCCGGTGATCAGACCGGTCACTTCTTCGGGTGAGGAGAGGGCGGCCTTCTTGTTGGCCACCAGTTCGCCGCGCCGAAGCACGGCGATGCGGTCGGAGACGCCGAACACATCGGGCATGCGGTGGCTGATCAGGATGACGCTGATGCCCTGGTCGCGCAGCCGTCTGATGACGTCGAGGACTTCGGCGACCTGACGGACCGAGATCGCTGCGGTCGGTTCGTCCATCATGACGATCTTTGGTTTCGACAGAAGTGTGCGGGCGATGGCGACCGCCTGGCGCTGGCCGCCCGACATGCGCCGGACGAGATCGCGCGGCCGGGTTTCAGATTTCAGCTGCCGGAAGAGGCCTGCCGCGACACGGTTCATGTGCCCGTAGTCCACATAACGGAACGGCCCGAGCCTCTTCGTTGCTTCGCGGCCGAGGAAGACGTTGGAGGCGGCGGAGAGGTTGTCGCAAAGAGCGAGGTCCTGATAGACGACCTCGATCCCCTCCCGTTGTGCATCGCGGGGGTTGTGGAAGCTCACCGGCTGTCCGTCGATCCGGATCTCTCCCGTGGTGGGTGGAAAGTTGCCGGCAATGATCTTCACCAGGGTGCTCTTGCCAGCGCCATTGTCGCCCATGAGGCCCAGCACCTCGCCCGGCTCGACCGAGAGCGCGACCGAGGACAAAGCCTGAATCGCACCATAACTCTTTGAAATTCCTTCTAGCGATAGTCTTGCCATTCGCCATCCTCCCCCGACTTGTTCTCCTCCAGCATCAGAATGACGATGCTGCCACAAGCGGTCAACGGCTATTTTGATATTAATGATGCTTGACTTAATATTATTACTAAATATTAATTCGAGCAACCAGAGACTGAAATCAGGGAGGCGTTGGATGAGGTTGCTTGTGACGGGCGCCACCGGAAAGGTGGGTCAGGCCTTCCTTCCGGCATTCCTGCGCGAGCCGAAATTCTTGGACTGGCAGGTCGTTGCCCTGTGCAACAACCGCGTCATCGAGGCCGGAGACCGGGTGTCTGTGGTGAGGGGATCGGTCGCGGATGCGCAGACCGTCTCGATGGCGCTGGCGGGCGTCACCCATATCCTGCATCTCGCCGCCGTGAAGGAGACGCCCGATCAGGCGATCGACGTGGCCTTGAAGGGGCTCTACCTGCTTCTCGACAGCTTCTGCCGCTCGGACGACGCGCGCCAGTTCATTCTGCTGAGCGGCGACTGCGTCGTGGGGCACATCTTCCATGACTACCCCGAGCCGATCACCGAGCGGTCGCCCCGCCGTGCCTATCCCGGCGCGTATGCGCTGACCAAGGTGCTTGAGGAGGTCATGCTTGAGCAGGTGGGCATTCAGTCCGGTTTGAACTGGACGACGCTGCGGGCGCCCTGGATCATGGAGAAGGACGATTTCCGTCACGCGTTTGCGCTCGGGGAGGAGCAGTTCGGCGGGCCATCCT
>JARXAQ010000048.1 GCA_029865825.1 Rhizobium sp. | reverse complement strand
CTGCGTCCGCTGGCCGAGGGCAATGTCGTTTCCCAGGCCGTCGATGCCATGAGCCGGATTGAGGACTCGTCTTCGAAGATCTCCAACATCATCGGCGTGATCGATGAAATCGCCTTCCAGACCAACCTCCTGGCGCTGAATGCCGGCGTTGAGGCGGCTCGCGCCGGTGAGGCCGGCCGCGGCTTTGCGGTCGTTGCCCAGGAGGTGCGCGAATTGGCGCAGCGATCGGCCAAGGCCGCCAAGGAGATCAAGGACCTGATCCAGAATTCCGCCGCCGAAGTTTCAACCGGGGTCAAGCTGGTCAGCGAAACCGGCGGGGCCCTGCGGACGATCAGCAAACTCATTGTCGATATCAACGACCATGTCGTGGCGATCTCGACGGCGGCGCGCGAACAGTCGACCGGGCTTTCCGAGGTCAATGGCGCGGTGAACGGCATGGACCAGACGACGCAACAGAACGCGGCCATGGTCGAGGAGAGCAGTGCGGCGGCGGCAACACTTGCCAGCGAGGCGACGAAGCTGCGCGGCATGATCGGCCAGTTCAATCTCGGCAGCCAGGGCCACTACTCCGGCTCCCGGGACGGCACACGGCCTGGCATGGATCGGGCGGCCTGATCGGGTCGCCGCATCCCGCACGCCGCGTGGCGGCGGAGGCGGTCGTCGCCTCCCCGTAAGGGCGATGGAGACCTCCTTCCACCGCGATGCCTCAGTGCCGGAACCGCCGCGCCTTCAGCTGACGGGACCGGCGCTTCGCGCCGTAGACTGGCGCGGGATCAGCTGGAAACCGAGGTCGATCAGCGTCGGCGGCTGCCGGCCGGCGCCGGTGGCGCGAATAAGCATATCGGCAGCCCGAAACCCGATCTCATAGCGCGGCAGACGCACCGACGTGAGCGAGGGATAGGCGACACCGGCATAGTCGAAATCGTTGAAGCCGCAGATGCCGAAGTCGGTCGGCACGCGACGGCCGAGGCGCTGGCATTCGAACAAGGCGCCGAGCGCCAGATCGTCGCTGTGGCAGAAGGCGGCATCGGCATCCGGGTGCGCTGTCAACAGGCGCTCCAGGAGATGGGCGCCGAGCCCGACGCTCGCAGACCCATCGATCGACTGAACCAAGTCCGGATCGAACAGCCCCTGCCCCTCCAATACCGCCCGATAACCTTCCAAACGCCGCCGCGAGCGGTTGTCGATGATGCCGCCCAGCAAGGCGATTCGGCGATACCCCTGCTCGAGCAGATGGCGGGTCGCGGCTTCAGCGGCGAGCCGATGGTCGATGCCGACAGCCATTTCTGCCGGCGTGCGACTGACATCCATGATTTCCACGACCGGACACGGCGCGTGCTGCAGGAGATCGTCCAGCGCCGGATCGTGTTGCCGGCCGACATAGACAATGCCCGCCGGATTCTGAGAGAAGAAAAACCGCAGCTTGCGGCAGTCATCCTCGCCATCGTCACCGGGATTGGCATACTGGATGCGCAGGTCGGTGGAGCGAACCCTGTCCTCAATGCCCCGCATGACGGCGATGAAGGCGTAGCTGGTCAGGCCCGGCGTCAGAACGCCGATGAGACCGCTGTCCTTGCTGGCAAGAGCGCGGGCGGCCATGTCCGGCACGTAGCCCATCTGCTCGACGACCATCAGGATCGTCTCACGCAGGCCCGGCGAAACCTTCTCCGGCTCCCGCAGCGCACGCGACACGGTGATCGCGCTCACGCCGGCCGCCTGGGCGACATCGGACAGCGTGACTTTCTCCTGGCGGTGACGCCGCCGTCTCGTGCCTGGTATCATGCATGCCACTCTAGCAGATATTCAACCAATGGTGGAGAATGACGCGACCGCATCAGCGCGAGGTGCCGCTCTGCACGCAATCAAGAGTATTCTTAAATAAGCGACAAGGCAATGGGTTGCGACGAAGCGTCCCCGCGTTTCCCTCAGTTTTCCGGAGCGACACGGAAGTCTCGTTTTGTTGTCATATACAACTATGAGTGGGATATACGAGTTTCCGAGGGCGCCTTCTTTGGCGTTCGAACGCCCTGGTCCACGGGCATGACCGGGCCGTGGCCTGCGGAGATCGTCTCGTGGAGTTGCGGCGTGCGCTGCGGCTCCACGCGCGCGCCGGCATTCGGCCGAAACGAAAAAACCCCGCCGAAGCGGGGTTTCGAGCTGGTCGGAGTGGAGTGATTCGAACACTCGACCCCCACGTCCCGAACCACCGACGCTCTAGCAAAAAGCCCGGATTTACGGGCCTCGTAAACGGCTTTGATGCCCGTTCGTTCCCCGTTATTTCCGTTGTATCGGTGGCATGCGGTGGCGGCACTATTCCGGCGCGATAAAATCCTTCACCTGCCTCGCGAACATCAAGTGACCACCCACTCTCCTTGCGTCCGCTTCTGATATGCGCCCCCTTGCTTGAAGATGCTCATAGGCACGGATTCGGTTTCGGTAGCCTTTTGTAAGTCTGATTTTGTCCCCATGAACCAGCAGGCCATGAACCTTCAACCGATGAGGAAGAACCGCTGTCTCTGTCTTCTCCGGTGCCAATTGCCAAGGCTGACCGACGAATAACTCAGCTACGCAAGCCGGAAGTTCCTCTGGCAAGTTTTCGGTCCCAGAGAACACGATATCATCGGCGTATCGAGATAGTCGTGCTCCAAAGCGCTCGGCAACCTGCGTGAGGCGACTATCCATCTCGCGAAAAACGAAGTTCGACAGAGTTGGACTAGTCGGGGCTCCTTGCGCGAGTCGACCATTGAGACAACACAGCCTCGCGATAAGCTCCGATGACAGATCGTTGTATCCAATGGCCTGAAGCGTAGCTGAAAGGATGTTCGCGGTAGTCGATGGGAAAAAATCTCGGATGTCGACAGAATGAACCCAACGCGCGCCGCAATGCACGCTAGCAGCCTGCAGATGAGATCGCCCTGCAACGAACCCAAATACGTGAGGCGGTGCCTGATAAGCGTTGGCCAGATGATGAGATAGCCATTTCTGGATTATCTTAAGGGCGACTCTTGGCGCGAAGATATGCCTCTCGCCGACGCCCTTTTTGATAGTGAAGTACCTGTAGTATCGGTGAGGGCGACGCTCCATTGACCAAATGAGCCCTGGATTTACTCCTATAATGGTTGCTAAGACATCTCGGGATATAATCGGTGGCAGTCCCAATGCCACAAGCCGTCGGATATCTGCTGCTTCGGCAACGGATACGTCTTGACCGAGCGACAACACCAGATCGTCTACAGTCTCATACTGAAAAAGCAGCGACTCTATTAAGAGTTGTGGGAGCCTCATTTTAGCAAAGTAAACTTTCGTTTGGTGCCGTGAGCTTGGCGGTTCGGTTCGAAGGACCGGGAGTCAAGCTCACGGCGCTCTTCTATGAACCAGTCTTGGCAATTGGGCATGATACACACCCTCGCCTGAAGCTCCCACGTCAAATAACTACTCTTGCGAGCGGGCAAGCGCAAGCATCCGTCCGATATCTGGGCTACGTCTATTCTTTTGCGTTCCTAGCGCTTTAAGCCCAGCAAGCGTGACAACATACTTTCCCGATCTCTGGCGAACCACGAATCCCGACTTTCTTAGATTATCAAGCATGCGGCTCGTCCAATTGTCCGAAGGAACTGCGAAACCTTTGGCAATCAAGGCCTGCGTTAACTCGGTCACTGTAACAGGGGCCTTGAGGCGGCAGACCTGAAGACAGGCAAGCTTTCCGGGTAGGTTAGCGTCAGATGTGAATTCCAACCCCGAAAGTTCGAGGTCATAGTTCGAAAGGAATGTTCTGGTGCGCTCCTCAATTTTTGGGATCACGTCCGCTTCTATCGCTACCTTAGGAGCAATCCAGGCGGACACCTTTTTGCCATCGACGGTGAGAAAAGCGTTTCTGACGACGTTGCCGAATGAGTGAAGCATGCTCGCCCGAAAGCCTGCCTCGATGTCCTGTTGAACCGCATCAGTGAGAACAAACTCAAGTATCGTTCCTTCACTAGATATCTCTTCTTTGACGCGATTAAGCAGCTTGTTTGACGGAACTTGCCGGTTCTCGCCGTCCCTTTCCACAGCAACGAATACTACAAAGCGGTTGAACACAAATGCATCCTTCGCTATTCGGCCGCTAGCTATTATGCCCCGAGCTGCAAGAAACTCCTGAACCTGTTTCTCATCTGCCATCAAATGTACCTCCAAGCCGATTCGATTGCGTCGGCCCAGACATCAACTTTGCTCACCCACTGGTGTGCTGCGGTGATATCAACATTATTGAGCGAAAAGCGGCCGCCTGGAAGAAACTCAATGGCAATATCGGGATTGTAGTCAGCAACGACGCGTACGCTCGACGCGTCTCTCATCAAATCAGCAATCCCATCCGCAGCCGTCAAGGCGCGAGACAATAGGCCCACGGCCTGAGGGTCCCCAATACGTTGGGACCGCTCCTTGGCCTTTCTTAGCTCCCTACGTATCTCTCCACGTAGCAACTCAGGATAGGTCGCGTGCGGCAGCTCGGCCCATCGAATAGGGTCGAGCCGGACCATCATTTTGCGCGCCCTCAGAAAGGCTGCGTAATAATACCGATTGTAGGCCGATCTGCCGTATACATCACGATCATCTGGAGAATCCAACCCCAGCGCATGCACTTGCAGATGGTGACCAACTCGCTCCATCATGATTAGAGACTGCGCGCTCCATGTTTCAATCTGCGCCACTGTACCCATAATTGAACACAGACCAACCGGCACGTTGAATCAAGCCGCCTTTTTGCGCCCCTCCGTGCCACGTCCGGCCTTCCCCCGCGAAAATGCGTGATCGGCCTCAGATTGAAAGTCGGGGTGATGGTGGCCATACACTTCTTCGACAATTTTCTCAGTCGCAGAAATGTATTTAGCAACAAGGCTAATGGAAACGCCTGCCTGCATAAGCCAGGTAGCACATGTGTGGCGTAGCGTGTGACGGTTCACAACTTTCGCTCGTGCTTCATCAAAGACCTCCATTTTCAGGGAATAAAAGCCTTTGCGAGTATCAACTGGCCTGCCCTGATACTCCACAAGATACCGGCACCCCGGCTTGCTCTTCTTGCCCTTTAAACCCGGCTTCCCTTTTCGCCAGCGCTTCATATGTTCGAGAAGTGGCTTAGGAATTCGAACGGGGTCGGCACGCTTGTTCGTCGGCACCATCTCGCCCTCGAACTTTCTAAAGAATATGCCTCGCTCAAGATCGATCCACGGGCGGCCCTCTTCTTTCTCAAATGAGGCTTCCTGGATGCGCTCGGCGCGAGTGCCCGTGTACACTGCGGCCAGAATGAAGCGAGCAATGTGAAGCGATGTCTTGTGACCATTCTCGTCACCGATAGCGTCGTTCTTCCGGCGATACGCTGCCCATACTAGTTTGGAGACTTAGTCGCGACTGTAATAGTGGATGCGCGCTTTGGGCTTCGGCGGGAGGGCGTAGTCCAGCACGCGACCACCTTTGTCAAGCTTCCCCTTCAGCTCTGCGAAGTTAATGATCGCTCGCAAATCCTGGAGCTGCCGACGAGCCGTGTTAAGGGCTTTGCCTTTACGATAGGCTATGCA
>JARXAQ010000294.1 GCA_029865825.1 Rhizobium sp. | reverse complement strand
TCTATCAGGAGGGGGCGGCGAAGATCCGTCTGCCCGAAAGTTTTACCGATGAGTTGGAGGCGGTGACCATCAACACCGCCGGCGGAATTACCGGCGGCGACGAATTCGACTGGCATTTCCGCGCCGGCCCCGGCTGTTTCGTCACCGCGACGACGCAGGCCTGCGAAAAGATCTACAAGGCCTCTGCCGGCACCGGCCAGATCACCAGCCGGATCGAGGTCGGCGCCGGCGCCAAGTTCCATTGGCTGCCACAGGAAAGCATCCTCTTCGACAATGCATCGCTCACCCGCAGGCTGGAGGTCGATCTCGCCGAGGACGCCGAATTCTTGGCCGTCGAGGCGATCCTGCTAGGCCGCAAGGCGATGGGCGAAGCGATGAATACGGGCCTCCTGCGCGACCGCTGGCGGATCCGCCGCGAGGGCCGGTTGCTGCATGCCGAAGACCTGAAGCTTGAGGGGGATGTCGCGGGTCTGACCGCCCATCCGGGCGTGTTGGCCGGCCGGGTCGCCTTCGCCACGCTCATCCATGTCAGTCCACGTGCAGAAGGGCTGGTCAGCCCAATCCGTGGGCTGATTGGTGAAGAAATGGGCGGCGTAAGTTATTGGCAAGGCAAGCTTGTTGCCCGTGTGTCGGCACCTGATGGCTTTGCCTTGCGAAAAATCCTCATCCCGATCATTTCGGCCTTGCGCGGGGGCGCGTCTGTGCCAAAAGTCTGGACTCTCTGACGACACCTGATTGGAGCACGCATGAACCTGACGCCGCGGGAAAAAGACAAGCTTCTCATCTCCATGGCTGCCATCGTCGCCCGGCGCCGGCTGGAGCGGGGCGTCAAGCTCAACTATCCGGAAGCGATCGCGCTCATTTCCGATTTCGTCGTTGAAGGCGCGCGCGATGGCCGCAGCGTCGCCGACCTGATGGAGGCGGGCGCCCATGTCATCACCCGTGACCAGGTGATGGAGGGCATCGCCGAGATGATCCACGACGTGCAGGTCGAGGCGACGTTCCCGGACGGGACAAAGCTCGTCACTGTTCACGAACCCATCCGCTGAGGACTGAGATCATGGCGCTGGAACTTCGACCCAATTGCGAGTGCTGCGACAAGGACCTGCCGCCGGAGAGCCTGGCGCTGATCTGCAGCTTTGAATGCACCTATTGCGCCGATTGTGCGTCGACTACGCTTGCCGGCATCTGCCCGAATTGCGGTGGGGAACTGGTGCGCCGGCCGGTGCGGCCCGCTGCCAAGCTCGTCAACAATCCGGCGTCTACCAAACGCATCCTGAAGGCCGAGGGCTGTCAGCCTGGTCGTGCCGCCTGAGTGCGTTGTTGCGATTGAAACCATAATTTTCTTGTCAAAGACCCCCTCTTGGTCTGGAGTTGGACATCATGATCCCCGGTGAAATCATTGCAGCAGCAGGCGAAATCGAGCTCAATGCCGGTCATCCGACCGTCACGATCGAGGTGTCCAACAGCGGTGACCGGCCGGTGCAGGTCGGAAGCCACTACCACTTCTTCGAGACCAATGCCGGGCTCATCTTCGAGCGCGAACAGGCCAAGGGGATGCGGCTCGACATTCCGGCCGGAACGGCCGTTCGTTTCGAACCGGGCCAGACGCGGCAGGTCACGCTCATCCCCCTTTCGGGTAAGCGCGAAGTCTACGGTTTCCGCCAGCAGATCATGGGCAATGTCTAGAGATGTCCATTTGTTGGAATAGGAAGCTGAAATGGTGCGTGCAATGAATTGGGGCCTGATCCTCCTGGCCTGTGGCTGCGTATTGCTGAAGGACGCGCCAGCCTCAAGTGAGGATGTGCGGAACGTCGATTGCAACAATGCCCAGACCCAGGCCGACATGAACCAGTGTGCGGCCGAGGACTATCGAAAAGCCGATGCCGCGATGAATGCCCAATGGGCCGAGACACGCGCCTCCATGATCGCATGGGACAAGGCGTCGCCCCCCTCGGACGACAATGGCGCAGCCAAGCGGCTTCTGGCTTCGCAGCGTGCCTGGCTCGCTTATCGCGATACGGCCTGCGATGTCGAAGGTTACTCGGTCCAAGGTGGTTCGATGCAGCCGTTGATCATCTCTTCCTGCCTGGCGGAACTGACGAAACGCCGCACGGAAGAGCTGAAATCATTGGTCGGGCTCTATTGAGGGTGTGACGCAATGGCTCAGGCACGACAGATCATGATTGTCGGGAATGGCCCGGTGGACGACGGGGTGGCCGCTCTGATCGATGCGGCAGATATCGTCATCCGCTTCAACGGCAGCCGTAATTTCGGTGAGGCCGGTCGCAAGACCGATATCATCGCCGTGTGCAACACTGGCCGCCCCGGGGCCGCCATGCTGGCCGATCCGGAGTGGCGCAACAGCGAGGCCGTAAAGGCGACGGCTGAAATCTGGTCGGTGCGTGATCCGGACAAGTTTGCTGCCATGCGGCCCGCGCTTGCGGTGACGCATCCGGAACTCGATGACTTCTGTGACGACTACACGGACGGTTTCGCCGCCTTTGCCAGCGCCCACGGCAAGCAGCACCGCATCATCACGCGCGCTGTGCACGAGGATCTCGATCGTGCGCTCGAAGCGCATGCGCCGGCGCCATACGTTGTGCCGTCGAGCGGCATGGTGGTGGTGCATGCGATCCTCGCCGATCCCTCCCATGCCGACGACACGGTCATCCTGGCCGGCTTCGGTCACACCGGCTGGGACGGTCATCCCTTCGATGCCGAACGCCGGCTGACGGACCAATACATTGCCAGCGGCCGCGTTATGCGGCTGGCGCCCTTATTCACACACGCCCTCTCCCAAGGAGCCTGAACGCCATGTCTTTCAAGATGTCCCGCGCCGCCTATGCTTCGATGTTCGGTCCGACCACTGGCGACAAGGTACGTCTTGCAGACACGGAACTGTTCGTCGAGGTGGAGAAGGATTTCACCACCTATGGCGAAGAGGTGAAGTTCGGCGGCGGCAAGGTCATCCGTGACGGCATGGGCCAGAGCCAGGTGACGCGGGCCGATGGCGCCGTGGACACTGTTATCACCAATGCGCTGATCGTCGACCACTGGGGCATCGTCAAAGCCGATATTGGCCTCAGGGACGGGCGTATCGTTGCGATCGGCAAGGCCGGCAACCCGGACACGCAGCCGGGCGTCAACATCATTGTCGGCCCCGGCACGGAGGCGATTGCCGGCGAGGGCAAGATCGTGACGGCCGGCGGCATGGATGCGCATATCCACTTCATCTGCCCGCAGCAGATCGAGGAAGCGCTGATGAGTGGCCTCACCTGCATGCTCGGCGGCGGCACGGGCCCGGCGCATGGCACACTTGCCACCACTTGCACGCCCGGTCCCTGGCATCTGGCGCGGATGATCGAGGCAGCGGATGCCTTCCCGATGAACCTTGCCTTTGCCGGCAAGGGCAATGCCTCGCTTCCAGGCGCGCTTGAGGAAATGGTGCTGGCCGGCGCGACTTCACTGAAGTTGCACGAAGACTGGGGCACGACGCCGGCTGCCATCGACTGCTGCCTATCGGTCGCCGACCAGTATGACGTACAGGTGATGATCCACACGGACACGCTGAATGAGTCGGGTTTCGTCGAGGATACGATCGGCGCGATCAAGGGCCGCACCATCCATGCCTTCCACACGGAAGGGGCGGGCGGCGGACACGCGCCTGACATCATCAAGATCTGCGGCCAGCTGAACGTCATCCCGTCGTCGACCAATCCGACGCGGCCCTATACGGTCAACACGATCGCCGAGCACCTGGACATGCTGATGGTTTGCCATCACCTGTCGTCGTCGATCCCTGAGGATATCGCCTTTGCCGAAAGCCGCATCCGGAAGGAAACGATTGCGGCCGAAGACATCCTGCACGATATCGGTGCCTTCTCGATCATCTCGTCCGACAGCCAGGCCATGGGCCGCGTCGGCGAAGTCGCGATCCGCACGTGGCAGACGGCGGACAAGATGAAGCGTCAGCGCGGGCGGCTTGCCCAGGAGACCGGCGAGAACGACAATTTCCGCGTCAAGCGCTACATCGCCAAGTACACGATCAACCCGGCCATCGCCCATGGTCTGTCCCACGAGATCGGCTCGGTCGAAATCGGCAAGCGCGCCGACCTCGTGATCTGGAACCCGGCCTTCTTCGGCGTGAAGCCGGACATGGTGTTGCTCGGCGGCATGATTGCGGCCGCCCCCATGGGTGATCCGAACGCCTCAATCCCGACGCCGCAGCCAGTGCATTACCGCCCGATGTTCGGCTCCTTCGGCAAGGCGCGCACCAACACGTCTGTCACCTTCGTCTCGCAGGCGGCGCTCGACGGCGGGCTTGCCAACCGGCTTGGCACCGCCAAGCAGATGGTTGCGGTCAAGAACACGCGCGGCGGCATCTCGAAGAAGTCGATGATCCACAATGATCTGACACCGCATATCGAGGTCGATCCGGAAACCTATGAAGTGCGCGCCGATGGCGAGTTGCTGACCTGCGAACCGGCGACCAAGCTGCCGATGGCGCAGCGGTATTTCCTGTTCTGATTGGGCAGGTGCTGCGGATTTTAAAGTTCTTCGGCGGCGTGCTCGCCGCCATCGTCCTTGCACTGGTGCTCGGCAGTGTGATCCCGCGGTCGGGTTTGGTTGATTCCAGTGCCGCATCGACAGAGACCCGCGAAATCCTGCTGCTCTCCAATCCGATTCACACCGATATCGCCTTGCCGCTCGACGATGAGGTGCGGGCGGCTTTTGCCGATCTCATTCCGTCCGGGCTGCCGATCGGCATGCCCGGCGTCGACTATCTGGTGTTCGGCTGGGGCGGGCGGTCCTTCTATATCGAGACGCCGACCTGGGGCGATCTCAAACCGCTGCCGGTGCTCAGGGCGCTGACGGTCGATCGCTCGGTGATGCATGTCGAAGTCGCGGGACCGATCGATCGGGGGCATCCGGCGGTCCGGGTGTTGACCGTTTCGGCAGAGGGGCGGCGACAGATGATTGCCGGAATCCGCGACAGTTTCGAGCGGGAGGATGGGCTGCCGGTCGTGATTGCCGGAGCCGCCTACGGCGCTGATGATGCCTTCTTCGAAGCACGGGGCGCCTTTAACGCGCTGGCCGGCTGCAACACCTGGACGGCGGCAATGTTGCGTCGGGGTGGGCTCACGACCGGCTGGTGGACGCCGTTGCCATACTTGCTCGACTGGTCGCTGGGCCGAATCGGTCCCGCGCCACTGTCTCACTGATGAGACAGTTTGGCCCACTGACCGATTCGTCTTTCGCTTCGCTTCTGGATGAATGCCGATCATTCCCCTAGAAATCGACGGTCACGGCTTGCCAAAGCGCAAATCCAGACGGGGTGTCTCACGTTTTCTTTTCGTTCCCTGGTTGTAGTTTCAACCATTTTAGGCTGATGTCGTTTCATTTGAACGGTCGATCAAATTTGAGCGATTCCATTAGAGATTGGGGAAGTAATGCTCCCTAATCCATGGGTATCTTCATGAGGGAGCGTCTGGTGAACATCATCAGGAAGTGGCTGTGGCGGCAAATCGATCTCGGCAGTTTCGACAACCAAAAGGCGATCCTGATCTTCGCTCTTTCGGTCAGTTGCCGGGCGGTTATCCTCGCCAGTGTGTCGAGCCTGGCGACCCTGCCGCTTCTCTATGGCCTCGGCTTCCTGACCATGCCGGTCGACGAGGCGATCAAGCTCACCGTCGCCTTTTCCTGGCTCTTTGGTGGTGCTTTTTCGGGTGCGCTGGCCTTCGTCGCCGGTCTCGTCATTCGTGATCTCACGCAGTCGCGGGCGGAATTCGAGCGGCTGAGCCGCACGGACACATTGTCCGGTCTCGCCAATCGACGTGCCTTCAACGATGCCTTCGCACGTGTGGATGACGAGGCATCGCTCGCGATCATCGACATCGACCGTTTCAAATTGATCAACGACCGATTCGGTCATCATGTCGGCGACATGGTCATCCAGGAAATCTCCGCGATTCTCCGGCAGGTTTTCGGTGAGCGTAACCTCGTGGCACGGCTCGGTGGCGAGGAGTTCGGCGTGATCCTGAAAGGCAGCGTGCTGGCGCAGCGTCTGGCGCTGGTGGAGCGCGCCCGCAACCAAGTCAGTGCCGGGCGCTTCCTCTGCGACGGTGTGGAACTCTCGGTCACCATCTCGGCCGGCGTTGCCGAATTTCTGCCGGATCGGCGGGCGGAATGGGTCTATGCCCGGGCTGACAAGGCGCTTTACCTTGCCAAGGCAGATGGACGCGACCGCGTTCTCCACGAACAGTCGCTGGGTTTCGCCGAGGAGGTCGCCGTCGACTATCACCCTGATACACCGGCGGTTTTCGATGCGTTGACCGCCAAGGGATGAAGTTCAATCTTGCCCGCTGCCTTCCGTTTGTGCATGGTTTAAAAAACAGCCAATCGGAGACCGCATGCAGCGCGCGACCAGCTACAAACCTGCCGGAACATTTTCCGAGGATCCCGAAGGCTTCGTGGTTCTAGGGCATGATATGCGCCACCTGCGCCGCAAGCTTCTACACCTCGACGATGGCGAAATGGTCATGCTCGATCTCAAGGAGTCCGTGCTGTTCTCCCATGGCGACCGGCTCGTGCTCGACGACGGCACGACCATCGAAATCCGGGCGGCCGAAGAGCGGCTGTTCCAGGTCACGGCGCGCGACGGCCTGCACCTGATCGCGCTCGCCTGGCATCTCGGCAACCGCCATCTCGCCGCCCAGATCGAGACGGACCGGATCCTGATCCAGCGCGACCATGTCATTCGTGACATGCTGACGGGTCTCGGCGCCGAGGTGACGGAGGTGATCGAACCCTTCCAGCCGGTCCGGGGTGCCTATCATGCCCATGGCGGTGGGCACGGCCATGATGCCGGCAGCCATGGCTGATACCTTCATTCCCCGTCGCGTTGCTGACCAGCGTGCCCTGTTGCGGTTGATGGCCTGGTTGTCGCCCGCCTTTCCCGTGGGAGCCTTCGCCTATTCCGGCGGGCTCGAAAGTGCCGTGGTCGAACGGCATGTCCGTGATGCAGAGACGTTGCGCGCCTGGCTCGCCCTCCTGCTCGACGATGGTGGCCTGCGAAACGATGCGATCCTGTTTGTCGAGGCGCATCGGTGCCAGAGCGCGGGTGCGGACTTGGGCGGTGTGGTTGAGCTGGCCAGCGCTCTTGCCGGTTCTGCCGAACGCCATGCGGAAATCACCCGGCAGGGCGAGGCCTTCATTACGGCGGCTGCAGGCTGGCCGCATCCGGTGCTGGAGCGCCTTTCCGGTCCCGTGGCGTATAGCGTTGCCGTCGGCGCCGTTGCGGCGGCTCATGGCGTGGCGCCCGGCGACGCATTGGCGGCTTTCCTTCATGGGCAGGTGGCGCAGCTCGTCTCGGTCGCCATTCGGCTCGGCGTGATCGGGCAGAGCCATGGCGTCGGCCTGATCGCCGAGTTCGAGGAGCGCATTCTGTCCGCCGTGCCGGCACTGGAAAGCCTCGGGCTTGACGACCTCGGATCGGCGGCGATCGCGGCCGAGACGCTCAGCATGCGGCATGAGACGCAATATTCCCGGCTCTTCCAATCCTAACTCTGCAGATCGCAACAGGATGAACATGATCAAGTCAAAGAATGGCCCCCTCCGCGTCGGTATCGGTGGCCCGGTCGGCTCCGGCAAAACGGCGCTGACGGAGAAGCTGTGCAAGGCGATGCGCGACCAGTATTCGGTCGCCGTCGTCACCAACGACATCTACACACGGGAAGATGCGGATGCATTGATCCGCATGCAGGCGCTGAGCTCGGACCGGGTCGTTGGGGTCGAGACGGGTGGCTGTCCGCATACGGCGATCCGCGAGGATGCATCGATCAACCTGAAGGCCATCGCCGATTTGAATGCCCGTATTCCCGATCTCGACATCGTCTTCATCGAATCGGGTGGCGACAATCTGGCCGCGACCTTTTCGCCCGACCTCGCCGACATCACGCTCTACGTCATCTCGGTGTGTCAGGGTGAGGAAATCCCGCGCAAGGGCGGGCCGGGCATCACTCGATCGGACATGCTCGTCATCAACAAGATGGACCTGGCACCCTATGTCGACGTCGACCTCGACGTGATGGAGCGGGATGCGGGGCGGATGCGGGCCGGCGGCCCTTTCGTGTTTACCGATCTGAAGCGGGGAGCGGGCGTCGAGCGCATCGTCGCCTTCCTGCAGGAGAGCGGCGGGCTCTGAGCGCCGCTGTCCTAACTTCCGATATGGCCTTCAGACTTGCCTGAGGGCCGACACGTCGCTGATCTGGATGGTGCGGCCGCGCACCGTCACGCCGGCGCGCTTGAGGGTCGAAAAAGCCCGGGACAGGGCTTCGGGTGCCAGGCCGAGCTTGCCGGCGAGCAGGCTTTTCTGGAAGGGCAGGCGGATCGACGCCGGGCCGCCTTCGGCATTGCAGGTGGTCAGCAGGTAGTGTGCGACGCGCTGCGGTGCCGTCTGGAGACGGTCGTTCGCGATGCAGTCCATGGAGGTGCGCAAATGATCCGACAGGCAGCGCATGACGGTTTTCCCGATGTCCTTCTCCTGCTCGGCGAGCGCACGGACTTTCTGTAGATCGAAACGGGCGAGCGTCACGGTCTCGGCAGCCTGGGCGTTGTAGAGGTAGTGGTCGCCGGTGGCGAGCAGGCATTCGGCGAAGGTGTCGCCCGGACCGCAAATGCGGATATCGGCCTCGCGTCCGTCCTTGTTCAGACGGTAGAGCCTGACATAGCCGCCGAGCACGCAGTAGAAGTGTTCGGCATGGTCGCCCTCTCGGAACAGAACGTCACGCGATTCGTAATTGGCGACCGTCGCGATCTCCAGCATGGCCGCCATGGCGGAAGGCCCGAGTTGGGTCAGAAATGATGTCCGCAGAAGCGTGTTCTTGTCTCGCGTGTTCAGTCTCAAGATCTTGTTCACGGTTGTCCCGGCTCCCCGTTGATCGCCATGTCTCGGCGCAATCGACCGGCTGCACGTCCTGCGATCGCGCGTCCGGTGCCCGAGGTTGCGGAGCCGCAGCATCCCTTCCGGGTGCCGGGTTCTCAGCAGGCTTCAGGCAAATCGCTCCTTCCAGCCTCTGCAGCATAGAGCCGGTCATGCTAGCCGAGATTGATTTCGATCAACCGGCGGGTGGCTTGCATCAGATTATTCGCAAGCACGGCGGGGCATGTGAAAAAGGGCACTCCGCGGCCGAAGTGCCCTTCCGATGTTGCGTCCGGCGATCTGCCGACGCCTTCAGAACTTGACGCCGACGCCGAGCTTGACGGTGTGCTGTGAAAGGTCGGATTCCACTGTCGTGCCCGCGAAGTCGAGGTCCTTGCTGCGGAAGTCGTTGTAACGGTAGTCGAGGCGGCCGAAGATCCTGTCGGTCACGGCATAGTCGACGCCGGCACCAACGGTGTAGCCGTTATAGGTCTCGCGGGTGCTCGCGATGCCCTGCAGTTCGGCGTCGACATGGGCGGCGGCCCAGCCGGCGCTCGCATAGACCAGCGCGCGCCCGAAGCTGTAGCCCAGGCGGCCACGGATCGAGCCCTGCCAATCGGCCTTGCCGGTGAAGGTGCCGAGCAGCGTTGCAAGGTTCTCTTCGTTCCAGTTGTGCTCCAGGTCGCCTTCGATGCCGATGACGAAGTTGTTGTCGAACTGCGTGTTGAAACCGGCAAAGGCGCCAAGCGATCCGCCGTCGAAGTTGCCGTCGAGCGGGTTCAGACCGGCTGTCTCGAAACGTCCGTCCAGCCAGCCATAGCCGCCGGTGACACCGGCGTAACCGCCGGTCCATTCGAAGCCGCGCTCCGTCGATTCGGCAGCGATGGGGGCTTCGGCGACAGTGGAGACGGCATCGGCGGCGGATGCAGAGGTGGCGATCAACAACAGGGTTGCGGTGGCAATAATGTTCTTCATGGTCAAATCCCGGTGCGGTTGGTTGCTGATGGCTTCGATCGGAATCGAAGTCATCCGTCGCAATTCCAATACACGTCCGGGAATTTCGTTGATCGGCCAATTCTAGATAGGGTTGAAATTGGCCGATCGAACCATCGCTGGTGCCTCGCCGCTATTCGGCGGCGAGGGGAGGCAGGTTGATGACATTGCCGTTGCCATCGCCTTTGCGGATATCCGTCTTGCCACGCTCCACTGTCGACAGACGTTTTTCGACGGATTGCAGCGTTTCGAAGTTGCGACGGGCGAGATGCGACAGGTCCTCGGCCGACAGGACCGGTTCCTCGACTTCCTTCTTGCCGATGAAGCGGCCGAAGAGCCAGCCGAGCAGGCGCGAGACGTCGTCGAGGATCAGGAAGAAGGCCGGGACGACGATCAGGCTGAGCGCGGTCGAGACGATGATGCCACCGATCACCGCAATCGCCATCGGCGAGCGGAAGGAGCCGCCTTCGCCGACACCCATGGCAGACGGCAGCATGCCGGCCGACATGGCGATCGAGGTCATGATGATCGGGCGGGCGCGCTTGCGGCCGGCTTCCACCATGGCTTCGAGGCGGTGCATGCCCTGGTGGCGCATCTCAATGGC
>JARXAQ010000137.1 GCA_029865825.1 Rhizobium sp. | reverse complement strand
TATCCGCCTCGTCGAGGCTGGCGTAATCGACATCGGCGGCCTGGAGGAGTTCGAGGCAGCCTGGATCGGCCCCAACGTCGATGATGGCAAGGTCGACAACGACGCCGACGGAGCGGGCCGCCTGCAGGAAGGCGCCGAGTTCCTCTTCGCCGCGGACACAGCAGCTGTCCAGCCCGAGC
Organism: Rhizobium sp.; assembly: GCA_029865825.1. GTDB lineage: Bacteria > Pseudomonadota > Alphaproteobacteria > Rhizobiales > Rhizobiaceae > Allorhizobium. The sequence continues at coordinate 10,835 of JARXAQ010000137.1, read as the reverse complement.
AGTTCGAAGATATCGAGGGCGCTGGCCTCGAAGCCGCGGTCATCCGAAACGATCAGGGCTTTCCGACCGGCGAGGCTATGGTCGGGGCGAGGCAGTTGTTCCGACGCCGTGCGCGGCAGTGCGGATGCCGCCTGTGGAGCGGCGGCGGCGAGCGTGCCGGTCGCACCAACTTCACCGAGGCTCGCCACGACGAAATAGCGCCCAGGCTTGCCGACGCGCTGCACATGGACGAGGATCGGGCGCGGCGGATCGCCGTAGAGCCGCATGGGCTGGGTGACAGATGCGGTCAGGCCGCTTTCCAAGACATCGCGGGACACAGCCTGCAGATGCGCCGCGAGATCGAGATCGAAGACGCTGCGCAGATCGGCGCCGAGTGCATTGTCCGCGCCGATCGAAAGGGCGGAACAGAAGACCTTGTTCACCGCCACGAGCTGGAGGTTTTTATCCTGGACGAAGACGGGATGAGCGAGATTGTCGAGGATCTCCTCGGTCAGTTGCACCCGCTCGACATCGGCGCGCCACTGATCTTCGCGACGCCTCTGTTCGCTGACGTCAGTCATGATGCAAAAACCGTATCCGGACGGCAGGCGGCGCTTGGAATAGCGGGTCCAGCGCTTGCCGTCCTCGCTCACCTGGATCTCGTAGCGCTCTTTCCAATGGGCGGCGATCTGGCGGGTCAGCCATTCGTCGCGACTGAGTGCGCTCGAATCCTGGCCGTCGGCGGAATACCGCAGGCCGAGATCATAGGCCGCCGCCAACAAATGGCGCAGGCGGTTGCCGCGCTGGAAATGCACGGCCGGCAGGGGCAGGAACTGGGTGACCGAGCGGCTGGCAAAGATCAGCTGATCGTTGCGGTCGTAGATGAGGAAAGCGGCCTGGAAGGCATCGGATACCGCGTCCATCAAGGCGAGGTCGAGCGAGGTCTCGGCCGATGGCGCGTCCGGGCCCAGGTGTCCCTCTCTGTCGCCGGAGGCCGATGGAAACTCGCTCACACTGCTGCCTCTGAGAGCATTGCCGCTGTGTGCGACAAGTCTGGAATCGTGCTGATGATATGCGGTGAACATGCCGGTCGCGCTTGATGTGGCGAGGGAGTTGGCGAAGGACACACCGGCTGTGCCCATCCTCCTCTGGTCCGCAGACCGGCCGAGAAACATCTCAAGTCATTGGTCAAATTAGAATCATTCGGTTAAAGCCGGCTTAATGATGGGGTTGTTTCCGCTCCCCGAGATTAGCTCTTTCCTGCGAGCCGCGAATCCGGGAAAATGGCCCCATGATCATCAAGCAGCTCTCCGAGACCCTGATCAACCAGATCGCCGCCGGCGAGGTCATCGAACGACCCGCCAGTGCCGCCAAGGAATTGATCGAAAATGCCATCGATGCGGGTGCAACCCGCATCGAGGTCGCAACGGCCGGCGGCGGCAAGACACTGCTGCGCGTCATCGACAACGGCTGCGGCATGGGGCCGGACGACCTGTCGCTCGCCATCCGCCGGCACTGCACCTCCAAGCTCAGCGACACGCTGTTCGACATCCGCTCGCTGGGCTTCCGGGGCGAGGCACTTCCGTCGATCGGGTCGGTTGCAAAACTCACCATCACCAGCCGTCCGCAAGGCGCGGGCAGCGGCGCCGAGATCGTCGTCACCGGCGGCAAGGTCGGTGACGTCAGGCCGGCTGCTGCCAATCCGGGCACGACCGTCGAAGTGCGCGACCTGTTCTTTGCCACCCCGGCACGGTTGAAGTTCATGAAGACGGAAAAGGCGGAAGCCGCCGCGATCACCGAGATCGTCAAACGCATGGCGATCGCCTTTCCGGCGATCCGCTTCGTGCTTTCTGGCACAGACCGCTCGCTCATAGAATTCCCGGCGACGGGTGACGATCACCTGGCGCGCATCGCCCAGATTCTCGGCGCCGATTTCAAGGACAACGCGATCGCCCTCGATGCTGAGCGCGAGGACGTGCGCCTGACCGGCTTTGCCGGACTGCCGACCTTCAACCGGGGCAATTCGGCGCATCAATATGCCTTCGTCAATGGTCGGCCGGTGCAAGACAAACAGATCCTGTCGGCCATTCGCGGGGCCTATGCCGAGACCATTCCGCAGGGGCGCTATCCGGTGGCCGTGTTGTCGCTGGCTCTCGATCCGGCGCTGGTCGACGTCAACGTGCATCCGGCGAAATCGGATGTGCGGTTCCGCGACCCGGGTCTGGTGCGCGGGCTGATCGTCGGGGCCATCCGGCAATCCCTGCAGCGAGAGGGCGACCGGGCTGCAACGACGGGGGCCGGCGGCATGCTCAGGGCGTTTCGCCCCGGCTTCAGTCCACAGCCGGCGCAGGCTTGGTCGGCAGATGCCTCACCGAGCCGTCCGCTGCATGGCGGAACCCCCGGTTTCGGCGGCGGCTATGGCAGTGGGTTCGGGAACGCCGCTGCTGCGGCCTCTGTCGCGCGCGGCTTCGGCGACGTTGCGCAGGTGTCCTTCGACACCCTGTCCCAGCCGACAGCCCGGAGCGAAGCGGCCTCTCCTCTGCCCAGCGCCTCGGTCGAGGCGATCACAGCTTATCCCCTGGGGGCAGCCCGCGCACAGGTGCATGCCAACTACATCGTGGCACAGACTGCGGACGGGCTTGTCATCGTCGACCAGCATGCAGCCCATGAGCGGCTGGTATTCGAGCAGATGCGCAAGGCGCTTGTCGGCCGCAGGCTGCCTTCGCAGGGTCTGCTGATCCCCGAGATCGTCGATCTTCCGGAAGAGGACTGCGACCGGCTGATGAGCCATGCCGAGGGGCTGGAGCAGCTGGGGCTGGCGATCGAGCGCTTCGGACCCGGCGCGATCGCCGTGCGCGAGACGCCGGCCATGCTCGGCGAGATGGATACGGCCGGCCTGGTGCGCGATCTTGCCGACGAGATCGCCGAATGGGACACGGCTGACCGGCTGAACGCCAAGCTGGAACATGTCGCGGCGACCATGGCCTGTCACGGCTCGGTGCGATCCGGCCGACAACTGAGGGTCGAGGAGATGAATGCGCTTCTCCGGCAGATGGAGCAGACGCCCGGATCCGGGCAATGCAACCATGGCCGGCCGACCTATGTCGAACTGAAACTTTCGGATATAGAGCGCCTGTTCGGCCGCAGCTGAGCCGACAGAAAGCCTGAAAAGGGCTCTTTAAAAGGTCGGGAGGCCGCTGTATTGCAGTTTCGTGACACGCGGCGCAGGAGAAGAGTGATGAACCGTTTCGAAGGCAGTGGAAACCGCGAAGCCAAGATCCGCTATCTCGATGCGGATTTCCAGATTCTGACACCCGGCACCTTCGTGACCTGTGCGATCAGCGGACGGCCGGTCTTGGTCGATGAGCTGCGCTACTGGAGCGTCGCTCGCCAGGAGGCCTATGCCGATGCCGCCGCCTCGCTCGAGGCGGAAAAACGCGCCGGCGCTCTCCCCAACCAGACGCGCTGACGTCAAATACTGGCGACCAGCTTTCGACGGCGGCAGTTGGCGATCGCGGCATCGATGATCAAATCCGGCGCCTTCGGATCGTCGAACACCATGTCGACATCCACCACGTGTGAACGACCGGCGAGTTCCGGGCTGCGCCCATGCGCACCTGCAAGGCGTATGTGATCCTTCGCGGTCGTCACCAGCTGCAAGTCTTGCCGGGTGGCGCGATCGATCAGATCTGCGATCTCGTCCTCGGCCAGATGGTGGTGATCCGGGAAACCCTGGTGGTCGACGATGACGGCGCCCATCTGTTCCAGAGTGCGGTAAAATTTGCCCGGATCGGCAATGCCTGCATAGGCGAGGACGCGTTTTTCCCGCAGCGCCTCCGGCAAAGCCGGCAGGACTTCGGCGACCATGACAGGCTTGCCGGAGCGCGCCGCCTGGCGGACCAGACGGTCGGCCGCATCGCCTTTACCGACCTTCAGGATGGCATCGAGATGGCGCATCTGCACGCCGATGGGCGCGCGCACGGGCCCGGCCGGCACAACGCGGCCATTGCCGATGCCGCGCATGCTGTCGAGGACGATCAGGGCATAATCGACCTTCAGCCGGGCGCTCTGGAAGCCGTCGTCCATGATGATCAGATCGACGCCCTCCCCAACCAGCTTTTCGGCCCCGGGGACGCGACGACGGGAAATCACCGTGACCGCCTCGCGGGCAAGCAGCAGCGGTTCGTCACCGACGGCAGTGGAGCGGTGATGATGGGGATCGACAACGGTCGTGACATCGAGCGACCCGCCGTAGCCGCGGCTGAGGAAACCCGGTTTCAAACCCCTCGCCTTGGCGGCCCGCGCAATCGCGATGGCTGTCGGGGTCTTGCCGGCGCCGCCGACGGTGAAGTTGCCGACGCAGATGACCGGCACAGGCAGCGCATTGCGGCGGCGATGGCGCATCAGGGCGGCAGCGATGCGACCATAGACGAAGGAGACCGGAGCGAGGCTTCGCGCCTGCCAACCGATCGACGTCCACCAAAAGGGCGGTGCCTCTGAAACCATCCTCATCCCTGCCTTGGCAGCGGGCCGCTCTTTCAGCCCTTGCGCGCGCAACAAGAACCATTGCCGTAGGAAATGGTCAAGCGTCGGTGATTGGAAAGACCGTCGCGGCTTAGCCGAGAAGGCCTTCCAGCGCCGTGATGTCGGCGAGCACGGCATCGGCATGGCGGGTCAGTGTCTCGCGCGAGCCGGTGCCCGAGAGCACGCCAACCTTCAGGCCGGCGCCCGCATTGATGCCCATATGCAGGTCGTGATTGTTGTCGCCGACCACGGCGACTTCTGACGGGGAAAGCCCGGTCGCGGCACAGAAGCCGAGCACCATGCCGGCATGCGGCTTGCTGCCATGGCCGCTGTCGTAGCCGGCGATGTAGTCGAGATAGGGCAGAATGCCGAACCGTTCTGCAGCGATGCGGATCGAGCGTTCGTTGTCGCTCGACGCGATGCCGAGGCGCAGGCCACGTCCATGCAGACGGGCAAACAGCGGCTCGAGTTCGGTGATCGGGACGGAAAGACGCGCGGCTTCGGCAAAGCAGTCGTCGATTTGCGGGACCAGGGCCTCGAGCGGCAACACGGCACCGGCGGTGATCATACCCTCTGCGATCTCCTGGGTATTGGCAGAGGCAAACAGGCTATCGGGCACGATCGCACCAGAGACCGGGTCCATGCCGCAGGCGACCAGCAGCCGATCGGCGAGCCTCGCGTCGCCGGCGGCGGCGATCAGCGCCACCTTGCGGTTGACCGGTCCCCAGCTCGCGTCGAAATCGAGCAGCGTGCCGTCCTTGTCAAAGAGAATGCCGGCGATCTCGGCCTTGTCGTTCATGATGTCCCCCCGGACGATTGTCAGCTCTGGCTTGCGCCACGCGGTTCCAGCTTGGCCTTGACCGAAAGCGGGCTGATATAGGGCTCGAGACCCTTCAGCGTGGCGGTGAGCGCGCCGCGCATCTCCTGTATGCTTTCATGGCCGGCGTCGATCATCTTCAGGCGCGCGACGTCGTTGTTGAGGAGGAAATGGACTGCCTTGGCCAGCATCTCTGCATCACGGACGATGCGGGCGGAGCCCTTGCGGACGAGACGCTGATAGCTCTCGCGAAAATTGCTGACCTGCGGGCCGGACAGGATGGCGCAGCCGAGCAGTGCCGGCTCAAGCGGGTTCTGGCCGCCATCGGCCGAGAGCGAACGGCCGACAAAGGCGACTTCGGTCAGGCGCAGGTAGAGACCCATTTCGCCGATGGTGTCGCCGAGGAGGACGTCGGTTTCCGGCGTGATTTCATCGCCCCGGGTGCGGCGGGCGACGGTGAGGCCCTTTTCGACCAGCATCGCCTCGATCTCGTCGCTGCGCTCGGGATGGCGCGGGACGAGGATCGTCAGCATGCCGGTATGCGCCTTCAACGCACGCTGGACCATGGCGGCGATCTTCTCTTCGCCCTCGAAGGTGGAGATTGCGGCCCAGGTTTTGCGGCCGGCGATCTGGCGCCGGTAGAGATCGAGCACGGCCTCGTCACAGGGCGGCGCGTCGCTGTCGACCTTGATGTTGCCCGACACGATCACCGGCCAGGCACCGAGATCGCGAAAGCGCTCGGCGTCGACATCCGACTGGGCGATGACCAGCGACAGCTTGCCGAACAGCGTCTCGGCCACCGACTTGTAGCGCTGCCAGCGGTCGAAGGAGCGGTCGGACATGCGGGCATTGACGAGGATCTGCGGGATATGACGGCGGCGCAGTTCCGAAAGCGTTGTCGGCCAGATCTCGGATTCGACGCCGATGGCGGCATCCGGCTGCCAGTAATCGAGGAAACGGCGCACGGCCGGCAGGAGGTCGATCGGTACATATTGGTGGATGACGGTGTCGCCGAGGCGATTTTGTGCGACGGCGGCGGATGTGACGGTGCCGGTGGTCAACAGCACATGGATATCGCGACGGCGCAGTTCGCGCATCAACGGGACGACGGCCGTGGTTTCGCCGACACTCGCCGCATGGATCCAGACGAGCGGGCCGAAAGGTCGCTCCAGACTTGCGTGACCGATGCGTTCCGCGCGGCGATTTCGGTCTTCCTTGCCCTTGGCCGCACGATAGGCGAGCAAGGGGCCGGTCAGCGGATAGACGGCGGTGCCGAGCCAGCCATAGGACTTCACCGCGAACGATGCCAGACCGTCGCTCAGTGCCATCGGTTCAACCTGCTCATCTTGATCGACAATACCATTTGGCCCTTTCCGGAGGCGGGCGACGCAATATCAGAGAGATGCAAGAAGACTGAGTTCAAAACGTGACCCATGCGGATCGCGGAACACGGTGCCGGGTACCGGCCGCTCACTTCTCCGTTGGATTGAGCAGCCTGTGCATGTGCACGATGAAATACCGCATATGCGCATTGTCGACGGTTGCCTGGGCCTTGGCCTTCCAGGCGGTCAGCGCACTGGCATAGTCCGGGAAGATGCCGACGATATCGAGCTTGTCCAGATCACGGAACTGGACCTGTTCCAGGTTTGACAATTCGCCGCCAAAAACCAGGTGGAGAAGCTGCTTGTTTTCGCTGGAATCCGTCATGTCTATCGTCGTTTCCCGTTATTCTTCCGTCGGTCTTTCATCTGCGCGATTTCACCCGAAAGGTAAACACCGGGGAATTTGGGTGATGTTCTTCAACAGCATGGGGAGAATGCCGGCCGGGGCGGCACAGAGCACCGGATGGATCACCGACGGCCGATTGTAGACGAGCGCATGACCATCGAGATCGGTGAGTGCTCCGCCGGCCCGGGACAGGATGAGATCGGCGGCGGCCAGATCCCAGTCATGCGCATTCTGCTTGACCAGCGTGCCGTCGATGCGGCCATCGGCAACCAGCGCCAGCCGATAGGCGAGCGAGGGGATATGCTCGACCCGGTCGACCCGCGGGCGCAGGCTCTTGTCGATGGCGGCGACCATGTCCTGCGCAGAGGCGATCTTCAGCCGACCGTCGGGCTCCGGCTTTGAGACGGCAATTTCCATTCCGTTGCGGCGCGCGACGCCTCCGGCAATCGCAGTGAATTCCTCATCGAGCGCTGGCGCCACGAGCACGCCTGCAACGGGGGTTCCCTTGTGGACCACGGCCACGCTGACGCACCAAGTGGTCTTGCCGGCGATGAAGGCACGGGTGCCATCGATCGGATCGACGACGAAGAGGGTGTCGCGGGTCAGCCTGTCCGCATCATCGTCTGTCTCTTCGGACAGCCAGCCATAGGCGGGCCGCGCCTGGCGCAACATCTGCTCCAGCACGCGGTTGGCGGCGTAATCGGCGGCGCTGACGGGGGACATGCCCTCGTTCTTCCACCACACCTTGGGCGACTGCCCGAAATGGGCGAGCGCCACCTTGCCGGCCTCGCGGGCGGCCTCGATGATCAAGGCGAGATCGGCACTCCAGTCCGCAGCCACCTCCCCTGCGGCGACGGCGACCGCCGGCATCGGCCGGTCGCTTCCGTCAGAGCCCGGCAAGGGTCATGCCCTCGATGGCAATGGTCGGAGATGCGACGCCGAACTTGCGGTCGATGTCGTTCGCCACCGTGACACGCATGAACATGTCCTTGAGGTTGGACGCGATGGTGATCTCGGAGACCGGATAGGTCAGCTCGCCATTCTCGATCCAGTAGCCACTGGCGCCCCGGCTGTATTCACCGGTGATCATGTCGACGCCTTGCCCGATCATGTCGGTGACATAAAGCCCGGTGCCGATGCTGCGGATCAGATCTTCCGGTGCGATGTCGCCGGGTTCAAGCGCCAGGTTGGTGGAAGACGGCGAGACGGAGGTTCCGCCGCGCACGCCGCGACCATTGGTCTTCAGGCCCAGTTCACGCGCAGCCGACGACGACAGGAACCAGTGCTTGAGTACCCCGTCCTCGATCATGGTCAGCGGCTTGCCGGCAATGCCTTCGCCATCGAAAGGCCTCGACGACGAGCCACGGACCTTCAACGGATCATCCGTGATATTGAGACCCGCCTTCAAGACCTGCTGCCCCATACGGTCGCGCAGGAAGGAGGTCTTGCGGGCGACGGAGGCGCCGTTGATGGCGCCGGCAATCGTGCCGACGAAACCGCGGGCGACGCGCGGGTCGAAGACGACGGTGAGGTTGGAGGCGGTCGGTACCTGGCGCGGATTCAGCCGGCGAATGGCACGTTCGGCAGCGCGGCGGCCGATCTCTTCCGGGCTGTCGAGCTCGGCGAAATAGAGGCGGCTGTCGTAGTCGTGGTCGCGCTCCATCTTGGTGCCCTCGCCGGCGATGACGCCGACCGAGCGGGAGAAACGCGAGCCGGCATAGCTTCCGGAAAAGCCGTGCGAAGTGACGAGCACGAGGCCACCCATGCCGGCAGAGGCACCGGCGCCGAGCGAATTGCTGACGCCTGCCACCGAGCGAGCGGCTTCTTCCATGGCGAGCGCGCTTTCGCGCAGGCTGTCGCTGGAGACTTCTGTCGGATCGTAGAGTTCGAGGTCGGCGATATCGCGGGCGAGATCGCTCTCATCGGCGAGGCCGGCAAAGGGATCTTCCGGCGAGACCTTCGCCATGGCGACAGCCCGTTCGGCGAGCGCGGTCAGGTCGAAACCCGGATTTGCCGAGACGCTGGCGACCTGGCGACCGATGAAGACGCGCAGCGAAAAGTCGTCGCTTTCGGAGGCCTCCGTCGACTCGACCTTGCCGAGGCGGACGCTGACGCCCTTGGAGCGAGAGCGCACCACGACGGCATCCGCCTTCTCCGCGCCGGCCTTCAGGGCCAGTTGGACCAGTTGTTCGGCACGTTCGAGGAGATTGGCGGAATCAATTTCATGGGGCATGGCTTGGCCTTTCCTTCCCGCTCCATTTATTGTGCCTTAGATGGGGCATCAAGGGCGGTTCGGGCTTTTCCCGTTCACGAGCCCGACATAGTTCCTGTACGATCCTGTCCCGAGCTTTCGCGAACGAGGAGAATCACATTTGGCCAGCGGCACCGAAGCACTGTTCGCCCAACCCCTGCTCCTGCTCGGAGGCGCGGTCATTGCGGCCCCGATCTTCCGTAAGCTCGGCCTGGGCACCGTTCTCGGCTATCTCGCTGCCGGCGTCGTCATCGGCCCGGTTCTCCATCTGATCGGCGGTTCAGGCGAAATCCTCGCGGTCGCGGAACTCGGCGTCGTGCTGCTGCTCTTCATTATCGGGCTGGAACTGAAGCCGACGCGCCTCTGGCACATGCGGCGCGACATCTTCGGGCTGGGCACCAGCCAAGTGGTGCTGACTGGCCTGGTGCTGACAGGGATCGTGATTGCGTCCGGTCTGCTCGACTGGCGGGGTGCGCTGGTGGCGGGCTTCGGTCTCGCTCTGTCCTCCACCGCCTTTGCGCTGCAACTGCTGGAAGACTACGGCGACATGAACAACCGCTACGGGCAGCGGTCCTTCTCCATCCTTTTGTTCCAGGATCTCGCCATCGTGCCGCTGCTCGCCATGGTAACCGTGCTCGGCTCTTCGGGCGGCGAGGCCCAACAGTCGCCGTTCGTGGAGGTGGCCATCGCCGTTGGCGCTGTCGTCGCGATGATCATGGCCGGGCGTTATCTGCTGACGCCGCTGTTCCAGGTGATCGCCCGGACCGGTGCCCGTGAAGTAATGATCGCGGCGGCTCTGTTTGTGGTGCTGGGCTCCGCCTTCGTCATGCAGCTTGCGGGTCTTTCGATGGCGATGGGCGCCTTCCTCGCCGGCGTCATGCTGGCTGAGTCCTCCTATCGGCACGAGCTGGAGGCCGATATCGAGCCTTTCCGCGGGCTGCTACTCGCGTTGTTTTTCATCGCCGTCGGCCTGTCGATGGAGTTGCAGGTGATCGTCGACAACCTGCTCCTCATCGCCATCGCGGTGCCCGTGCTGATGATCGTCAAGGCGCTCGTGCTTTACGGCGTCTGCCGGGTCGCGGGCTCGCCGCATCGGGATGCGCTCCGGATCGGGCTGCTCCTGCCGCAGGGCGGAGAGTTCGGCTTCGTGCTGTTCACAACGGCGGCTGCCGCCGGTGTTTTGAGCGGTGCCCAGTCCTCACTGCTGATCTCGATCGTCACCTTGTCGATGGCGCTGACGCCGCTGTCCGCGCTGATCGGCCAGCGGCTGCTGTCGCGAGAGACAGCCGAGCGGGAGGAAATGGAAGAGGATTTCGAAGGGGCTGGATCGGATGTCCTGATGATCGGTTTTTCGCGTTTCGGACAGATCGCGGCGCAGATCCTGCTGGCCAGCGGACGCGACGTGACCATCATCGACGACAGCGCCGACCGCGTGCGTCAGGCCGCGAGTTTCGGTTTCCGCATCTATTTCGGCGATGGCGCGCGGCTCGATGTGCTGCGGGTAGCAGGCATCGGAAAGGCGAAGATCGTCGCCGT
>JARXAQ010000130.1 GCA_029865825.1 Rhizobium sp. | reverse complement strand
GACGCGGGAAATGTCGAGGTCGAGGCTCTTGGCGAAGGTGATCGCCTCGCAGGCGGCGGCGATATGCACGCCTGCCAGCAACTGGTTGACGATCTTGAACGAGGAGCCGATGCCCGGCTGGTCGCCGAGTTCGTAGACCGTGCCGGCCATGGCATCGAGCGCCGGACGTGCGGCAGAAAAGGCGGCAGGTGCCCCGGATGCCATGAAGGTGAGTTGGCCGGCCTCGGCCTTTTTCGAGCCGCCGCTGATCGGGCCGTCGACATAAAGCAGGCCCGCTTCTTCGACGCGGGCGGCAAAGCGCTTCGCCTCCGATGGAGAGATGGTCGCGCAGGCGATCACCACGCCGCCGGGCTTCATGGCAGATACGACACCGTTTTCGCCAAACAGCACGGTCTCCGTCTGTGCCGCATTGACCACGACGACGACGGCAATGTCTGCGCCGGTTGCTGCGTCGGCGGGACTTTTTGCAGCGGTGCCGCCAGCGGTTTCAAGCGCTGTCAGGGCATCGGCACTGATGTCGAAGCCACGCACGGCAAGACCGGCCCGTACCAGCGAGCGGGCCATGCCGAGGCCCATTGAGCCGAGGCCGACGACGGCGACGGACGGAAGGTGAGACATCAGCGGAAGCTCCTTTTGTAGCCACGGATCAAAAGCATGGCCAGAATGATGGCACCGAAGACGATCTGCCGGAAGGCTTCAGGCATCTGAAGTACCGAGAGGATCGAGGACAGAAGCGTAATGAAGATGGCGCCAACGATCGTGCCGCCATAACCGCCCTGACCGCCCATGATCGATGTTCCCCCGATGACCACGGCCGTGATGACCGGTAGCATATCGGGGTCACCCATGCCCTGATAGGCCTGGTTGGCATAGCCTGCGAGCAGGATAGCGCCAATGGCGGTAAAAACGCCTGCTACGACGAAGGTGAGCGTGGTGACCAGTCGAACCCGGATGCCCGAGAGGTAGACGGCTTTTTCCGAATTGCCCATGGCAATCAGGTATTTGCCATAGACGGTACGGTGCAGAAGGTAGAACATTGCGGCCATCACCACCAGCCAGAACAGGAAGGCGTTGGGGATGCCGAAACTGCGCTCGAGCGACAGGGTGATGGAGAGTGGCGGGGCCATGCCGCGCGGTTTGAAGCCGCCGGTGAAGAAGACCACGGAGCCGATCAGCATCGAATTCATCGCCAGCGTCCAGACCATCGATGGCAGGCGCAGGAAGGCAACGCCGATGCCGTTTATCAGGCCGATCAGAGCTCCGGTGAGGAGGCCGATCGGGATTGCAACGGATGCCAGTGTTGGATCCTGCGAGCCGGCAACTGTCGTGGTGACGATGGCGATCGCAGTGATTGCGGCCGGCACCGACAGGTCGATATGACCGAGCAGAATGACGAGCGTTGCGCCAGCGGCGATGATCCCGAGGAAAGAGGCGATCTGCAATTGCTGCAGCAGGTAACCGGCGGTCAGAAACGTCGGCATGATGGTCCCGCCGGCGGCGAGCAGCAGACCACAACCGACTGCGACAACAAGAACGGCGGGATCGACGGGGAGGCTGCGCCTTGGCGGCACTGATATCGCACGGTCGGTCATTGGGCGAACAACTTCAGTTTGTTGCGGATACGCAGCACGCCGATGGAGCCGAAGGCGATCGCGAGTGCAAGGATCAGGCCCTCGAAGAAGGGCTGGGCGAGGGGGGGAAGGCCGGAGAAGAACATCAGCGAGGCGACGGTCTTCAACAGCATGGCACCAACGGCGACGCCGACTGCCGTGCCGATACCGCCGGCGAGCGAGACGCCGCCGAGCACGATCGCGGCGATCGAATTGAGTGTATAGGTCGGGCCGATGCCGGCGTCACCGGTCATCGTGACCATCGAGACATAAAGCCCGGCCATGCCCGCCATGAGGCCACCGAGCACGTGGGCGGAAATGCGCATTGATGTCGTGTTGATGCCGGTCAATTGGGCGGAGTGTTCATTTGCGCCGAGCGCCTTCAGCGCTATGCCGAAACTCGTCTTGCGCAACACGATGGTGATGATGAGCACGGTGGCAATGATCAGCACCAGAGAGGTGGGCACTGGGCCGATCGCATAAGTGAAAGCATCGGAGAGTTCGGAATTGACCGCGCCGCCCGGCGTTGGCCTTAGGTACAGCGCGATGCCGGAATAGATGGCACCGGTCGCAAGCGTTGCGACGATCGGCGGCACATTGCCGAAACAGACGAAGAGGCCCGTGAACAAGCCGCAGGCCATGCCGACCAGGAGTACGGCGGCCATGCCGAATGCGAGCGATCCGCCGTCGCCCGCCAGCACGAAGGAGGCGGCGACGTTGGTGAGCGCCACCACCGCACCCACCGAGAGATCTATGCCCCGCACCAGCACCACGAAGAACTGTGCGAAGGCGGCAAAGACCAAGAGCGCCGACTGGTTGGACCAGATCGTCAGCACGTAGGTGGACAGACCCCGCGGATGCGTGGCGATGTAGAGGACAAAAAGAGCAACGAAGGCGATGGTCGGGATGATGACGCGCAAATTGCGTCGGATGTAGAGCGCGGTCATGACACGGTCTCCGGCGCAGGGGTGGCGGTGGTAAGGCCCATGGCCGCTGAAATCAGGTTTTCAGGCGTGAGCGTATCACCGCTCAGTTCGCGTGCGATCCGGCCACGATAGAAAACCGCGACCCTGTCACACAAATGCACGAGTTCTTCGTAGTCCGTCGATTGCATCACGATGGCGATGCCCTCTGCGGCGAGATTGGTGAGCAGGCGGTAGATCTGCGCTTTGGTCTTGACGTCGATGCCACGCGTCGGGTCGAGAAGCAGCAGGCAGCGGGGGCTGAGCGCCAGCCATTTGGCGAGCAGCACTTTCTGCTGGTTACCACCTGACAGCGACATCACGGGATCGGAAAGCTGGCCATAGGTCAATTCGAGCCGTTCAAGCAGAGCGAGGCAGCGGGCATCGAGTGCTTCGCTGTCGGCGTGAATCCCGATGCCGGCGAGCCGCATATTGTCTGATATCGAGAGTGGCTGGATCATGCCTTCGGTCTTGCGGTCCTCTGGCACCAGCGCAATGCCGATCTCCGGTGATTTCGACCGATGCGGTGAGCGGCGCTCGTAGGGTCGGCCGGCGAGCTCGATCGAGCCGCCGACGCCCGAGAGGGTCCCGAAGATGGCTTCGAGAACACGCTGTTGCCCTTGGCCTTCGAGGCCGCCGAGCCCATAGATTTCGCCGGGGCGGACGGTGAAGCCGACGTCGATCAGCTCTCCGGCGAAGGACAGGTCCCTCACCGACAACAGGGGAGCCGCCGTCACGGGCACGGGTGGGCGTGGCGGCGGGAACAGGCGATCCATCGTCTCACCGATCATCAGATGCACGATGCTCTGGTTGTCGAGGCTTCCGGCGGGAAAGGTTCGGACATGCTGCCCGGCGCGGAACACCGAAATCGTGTCGGCGAGGGCCTCGACCTCATGGAATCGGTGGGAGATGAACAGAATGCAGCAACCTTCGTCGCGCAGCTTGCGGATGACGGTAAAGACCTTCTCGACGGCTGATGCGCCGAGCGCCGATGTCGCTTCATCGAGGATCAGAAGTCGCGGTTTCTGGTAGAGCGCCTTGGCGATCTCCACCCGCTGGCGGTCGGCAAGCGAGAGCTCTTCGACCGGTGTGTCAAGATGGATGCTTTCAGCACCGATCAGGTCGAGGGCCGCGCGCGCTTCCTCGTAGGCCTTTGCGAGCATGAAGCCGAAGCGTGTCTGCGGGCGGGCAAGCGTGATGTTGTCGCCGACGGAAAGTGTCGGCAGGAGCGAGAGTTCCTGGAACATGCAGACGATGCCGGCGGCCGAGGCCTGGCGTGTGCCGGAGAACCGGATGGGCCGGCCTTCGAGGCGGATCTCGCCGGTTGTCGGCTGGATGGCGCCGGACAGCAGTTTCATCAGGGTCGACTTGCCGGCACCGTTTTCGCCGAGGATGGCGTGCACGGAGCCCGGTCGGGCGGAAAAATCGATCGTCTTCAGGGCCTGGATGGGCCCATAAGACTTCGAAATCCCCGATAGCTCGATCAGCGGAGCTGTCGTCATTCTGGCATATCCTGGTATGGGTCGGGCGGCGGCACCCGAGAGGTCAGGCACCGCCGTCCGGCCGGGAGGATCAGGTGTTATCGGGCGTCTGGCCGAGCAGCTCTTCCGGCGTGAAGACCGGGAAGCAGTTCGGATAGCCTGTCGCCGTGTAGAAGGTATCCGGCAGGTTCGGGAAGTAGTCCGTTCCTTCCTTCAGTTCTGCGTTGTCCTTGTTCGGGATTGGCAGGAAGACCTTCTGCGGCAGGCTGTTGCCCTCGAGCAGCGAGATGGCGGCTTCGAGTGCCACGGCCGACATGACCGGGGCCTGGGCTGCGGTGATGCCCGGATATTTGCCTTCGGAGATCAGCTTGCGGGCGCCGTTGCCGGCATCGCCGCCGATCGGAACGACCGGGTGACCGGCATTCTTCATCGCGTTCAGCGCGCCGATCGTGCCTTCTTGAACCATGACGCCGTCGAAATTGCCGTTGGTGGCGATGGCGTCGGCGGTGACCTTCTGCACGGTGCCGGCATCCCAGTTACCGACAACCTGGACGACTTTCAGGCCAGCATGTTTGTCGAGCACGGAACGCATGCCGAGATGGTTGTCGCGGTCGGTCGCATTGCCCGGCAGGCCGGAGACTTCGAGCACGCTGCCTTCGACCTTGCCCTTGGCCTTTTCGATTTCACGCACGACCGCTTCCGCCTTCATCGCGCCCAGTTCGAACTGGTTTTCGTTGACCTGGACGATGGCATCGGTATCGAGGACGTTATCGAACGGCACGAGCACGGTGCCAGCGTCTCCGGCGCGCTTGATGACAGAGGAAAACGCAGTCGGATTGACGGCAATGAAGGTGATCGCGTCGTAGCCGGCAGCGATGAAGTTGTCGATCGCTGCAATCTGGGCAGCACTGTCATTGCCGACGGAGACCACGGTGAATTCGGAAAGCCTCGCCTTGTTCTCCGGGCGTGCCGCCCAGGCCTTGGCGCCCTGGATCGCGGTCACGCGCCAGTCGTTGCCGGCAAAGCCGTTGACGAAGGCGACCTTGTAGGGGCCGTCGCGCTTTTCATACTTGATGACCTTGGCATTGTCGGGTGCTGCAGAGAAGCACTCCGGACGATAGGTATCCTCGGCGTGGACGGCCGAGGCAAAACTGAAGGCGCAGAGCATCGCGGCCGACGCGGCAAGCGCGGCCTTGTTAAAGGTTCTCACGGTGAACTCCTCCCGAAGTGGTAATCTCCCAGAAAGCGCTTATCTCAGCGCTAACATCATTTTTTAAACACATCCTCTTTCCACGATCAAGCGAATTATGTTAGCGCTGAGATAAAGTTTGCGATGCCGTTTTGAAAGTGGGCGTGCCACGATGCGCGCCGCAGTTCGAAAGCGCAGATTTCGAGGAGGAGGCAAACAATGCAGGCCGAGACACCGACGCTGACCCATGTGGCTCGCCTGGCAAATGTCAGTGAGAACACCGTGTCGCGGGTGATCCGCAACAAGGGCTCGATTGCCGAGGAAACCCGCAAGCGGGTTCTCGATGCCATCGGTGCTCTGGGTTACGTGCCAAACCGCGCCGCCGGCTCCCTGGCGTCTTCCGCCTCGCTAATCATCGGCGTGATCCTGCCGTCGCTGTCCAACATCGTCTTCCCCGAAGTCCTGCGCGGCATTCATGCCGGTCTATCGGGCACACCCTACCAACCGATGATCGGCGTTACCGATTACGACCCTGACAAGGAGCAGCAACTGGTGTCGTCGTTGCTGGCGTGGCAACCGACGGCGCTCATCACCACAGGGTTTGAACATACGAATACCGCACGGCGCATGCTGGAAAACAGCCGTATCCGGATTGCCGAGCTCATGGACATCGACAGCACGCCGATCGATCTGGCGGTGGGCCTGTCGCACCGCGCGGCAGGCCGCGCGACAGCCGAACATCTGGCACAGCGTGGCTATACCCGCATCGGCTATGTCGGCCACGACTGGGTTGCCGACCGTCGTGCCCGTGCCCGCTACGATGGTCTTTGCGAAGGCCTGCAGGCCCGGGGGCTGTCGCTCGTCGTCGAGACGCGCCATGAAGGCGGCAGTTCGACGCTTGCCGGGCGGGACACGCTCGCGGCATTGCTGGCGGATGGTGCCGCTGTCGATGCCGTGGCCTTTTCCAATGACGATATGGCTGTCGGTGGCTTCATGCATTGCCTCTCGGCCGGCATTGACGTTCCTGAACGTCTCGCCCTCTTCGGTTTCAACGGGCTCGAAATCGGGCAGGCCCTGCCGAAGCCGCTCTCGACCATTCTGTCCAACCGCTTCCTGATCGGCAAGACGGCGGTCGAGGCGCTTCTGGAGAGCGTTCCCCGTCCCCCTGAACCCGAAATCATCGACACGGGATTTTCCATCATCGAAGGCGCGACGGCCTGACCGTCCGCCCACACCAACCGGAGACTAGTATGTTACTTGGGGCCATCGCCGACGACCTGACCGGCGCCACCGACCTGGCGTTGACGCTGTCGCGCGGGGGAATGCGCACGATACAGACCATCGGCGTCCCCCGCGGCGACCTGGATCTGTCTGACGTCGATGCCGTCGTCGTCGCCCTGAAGTCGCGCACCAATCCCGCTGCAGAGGCGGTCGCCCTGTCGCTGGAGGCGCTCGGCTTCCTTCAGGCTGCAGGTGCGCGCCAGTTCCTGTTCAAATATTGCTCGACCTTCGATTCCAGTCCCGCTGGCAATATCGGACCCGTAATCGAGGCGCTGATGGAGGCTCTGGAAACGAATTTGACAATCATTTGCCCGGCTTTTCCCGCCAATGGTCGGACGATCTACAAGGGGCATCTTTACGTCGGTGATCAGTTGCTGTCGGACAGTCCGATGCGAAACCATCCTCTGACGCCGATGACCGACAGTTCGCTGATCCGGCTGATGGCCGGGCAATCGAGCCTGAAGGTCGGTTTGGTGCCCCATGAATCGGTGGCGCGCGGAGCGAAAGCTGTGGCGGATGCGTTCGTGCAGGCGCGGGCAGGCGGCATCCAGGCGCTGGTCGTTGATGCGATCTCGGATTTGGACCTCAAGGTGATCGGAGAAGCGGCGGCCGACCATGTCCTCGTCACCGGTGGATCCGGAATCGCGCTCGGCCTGCCGGAGAATTTCCGGCGCGCCGGGCTGTTGCAGCCTGCCAGCCACGCCACCACATTCGCCGCCCCGGCCGGCCGATCGATGATTCTTGCAGGCTCCTGCTCGGAGGCGACCCGCGGGCAGATCCGGACCGCCATCGCGGCGGGCGTTCCGGCGCTCAAGCTCGATCCGATGGCGATCGCCGACGGTCGCTTTCGTGTCGACGATGCCATGTCCTGGGCTCTGGCCCAGGCGGCGCAGGTGCCGCTGCTCTATTCGAGTGCCGAGCCGGAGGAGGTCAAGGCGGCCCAGACCGCTCTCGGCCGCGAAAGAGCGGGGTCATTGATCGAGCATTTCCTCGCCGAAACGGCGTTGCGGCTGAGAGCCGCTGGTGTGAGCCGCTTGATCGTTGCCGGCGGCGAGACCTCGGGCGCCGTGGTCGGGGCACTGGCACCCGAGGCTCTGTTGATCGGTCCGGAGATCGATCCCGGGGTGCCGTGGACGCTGACGCTCGGGGAAACCGACCCGATGGCGCTGGCGCTCAAGTCCGGCAACTTCGGTGCTCCGGACTTCTTCCTCAAGGCCTGGGACCTGCTGCAATGACCGCCATTCTGTCCGAGGAAACCCGCCTGCGCGACGATATCGTCGAGGTTGGAAAGTCCCTTTTCGACCGCTGCTTCACCTTTGGCTCGACAGGCAATATCAGTGCGAGGCTGTCGACCGGCGAAATGCTCATGACCCCGACCAATGCCTCGATGGGGTCGCTCGATCCGTCCAGACTGTCGAAGTTCTCTGCCGAAGGCGTGCATGTCGGTGGCGACAAGCCGACAAAGGAAGCCTTCTTGCACCAGTGCATGTATTGCGCGCGCGCGAATGCAGGGGCGGTTGTCCACCTTCACTCGACCCATGCCGTCGCGGTCAGCATCCTTGACGGCCTTGATCCCAACGACGTTCTGCCTGCACTGACAGCCTATTACGTCATGCGGGTCGGGCGTTTGCCACTTGCCCCGTATTTTCCGCCCGGCGACGTGGCACTCGCCGAAGCCGTTCGCGAACGAGCAAAGGAAAGTCATTCCGTACTTCTCGCCAACCATGGCCCCGTGGTTGCAGGCAAGAACCTGCTGGAAGCGCAATATGCCATGGAGGAGCTCGAGGAGACTGCCAAGCTCTTCCTCATGCTGCGCGGTGAGAGGATCAGGCCTTTGACTTTTGAGCAGGCCGAGGCGTTGAAGTCGCCCTCGTAAACCGTTTTGCCGATCATCACGCAGTCATGCCCGAGGATCAGGCAACCGTATCGAGCAGTCCGCTGACCCAGGACAGGTTGACCCTTTTGGGTTTGGGGCGAGCGTGGGGATGGTCTCCGAGACCATTGCGGGTCACCCCGACCTCTGCGCCGTGCCGGAGCCGCGAACGGACCCGGTGACCCGGGTCACGAGCGCTCACCTGGCTGTCCAGCCGGACCTGCGGCACCCCTCTCATTCACCTTTTACGGCATAAATCGATGGTGTCGTCCGCTCAGGATTCTTTTTTGAAAATGATTTGACTAAATCATTTCCCGGTGTAGTCTTTTGACATCAGGAGAGGTCTGCATGGCGTTGCGGGGTACCAATCAGGAGACGGGGCGGCCATACAACCGGCGGATCGTGCTGGAAGCGATCCGTTTGCGTGGGCCGACAATGCGGGCCGATATTGCCCGCAGCGTTGGCCTGACCGTGCAGACCGTATCGACCATCGTGCGCGAGCTCGAGGACGAAGGACTGATCCTCTCCGTTCAGAAAGCGCCGGAAGGGCGCGGGATACCGCCCTCGACGCTGGAGATCAATCCGGATGGCGGCCATGCCTTGGGCATTCACGTCACACCCCTTAGTATCGAGGCGGCGCTCGTCAATCTGCGCGGTGATGTGGTCGACAGCATTCGCCGCGAGATCATGAATGCGATGCCGGAAGCCGCGTTTTCCTTGATCCATGAGATGGTGACGCAGCTGAAGGCGAGCCCGCGTTGCGGCCGCTTGCTGGGCGCTGGCCTTGCCCTTCCGGGACCGTTCGACGTCGAGTCCATGAGCTTTGTCGGATCCACCACCATGGCCGGCTGGAAGAATATCGATATTCGCCAACATCTGGCGGATGCGACTGGACTGCCGGCCTTCATTGAAAACGATATGGCGGCCGCTGCTCTCGGCGAGCAACTCTATGGTCTCGGCCAACAGGTCTCGGACTACTACTACCTCTTCTTCAGCGTCGGTCTCGGGGGCACCATGATGCATGACGGGTCCGTCATGCGGGGTGGCTTTGGCAATGCCGGCGAAATCGGCCATCTGCCGGCCG
Source organism: Rhizobium sp. (assembly GCA_029865825.1). Classification (GTDB taxonomy): domain Bacteria; phylum Pseudomonadota; class Alphaproteobacteria; order Rhizobiales; family Rhizobiaceae; genus Allorhizobium. Next base: position 334 of record JARXAQ010000130.1, on the reverse strand, counting down.
TCCCGGACGGCGAACCCTGTCCCTGCGGCAACCGCGGCTGTCTTGAACGCTATGTCTCGCGGGATGCTTTCGAGCGTCGCGGATTGCCGGCGGAGGAATGGGTGGCCGAGATCGCGCCCGTGTTCCGCAGCGCGATCCGCACGATCGAAAACCTGTTCGATCCGGAAACGATCGTGCTTGGTGGATTGGCGCCCGATTCCCTGATCCGGCAAATCGCGACCCTGGCCGACGGGCTCGACAATTCGATTTCCGCCCGCGCGCATCGTGCGTTCCCGCGGCTGATCATGGCGAGCGACTGCCAGCATTCGGCGCTGCGCGGGGCCGCGGCCCTCGC
>JARXAQ010000085.1 GCA_029865825.1 Rhizobium sp. | reverse complement strand
CAGGTCGTAGTTGATCCAGTCCGGCGCTTCGGCAAGCAGCGAGACGGTGGTCATGCCGGTTTCTTCGTGGAGCTCGCGATAGGCCGCCTTCAATGGATCTTCGCCCTTGTCGATGCCGCCTTGCGGCATCTGCCAAAGCTGGGCTGAGCCGTCATATTCGGAGTTGCCGATCGGAATGCGCCGGCCCGCCCAGACGAGCCCTTGCATGTTCAGCACCAATATACCGACGCAGGCGCGGTAGGGAAGATCGTCCGCCTTCACCGGTTTCGGTTTGTCCTTGCTCATGCCCATGCCCTCTGCTGAATTCGTTTGACGCCGATGAAAGATCACCGCGCTTCTGGCTTACGCTATTGCTGTTGCGGATCCTTGACGAGTGCCGAGACGCCGACGAATTCGATGCCGCGCGTGCTTGCCTCGTCCATCCACTGCGAAATGGCCGCGACGCTTTCATCGAAGGCCGAGGCAACGCCGATGGCGCCGCCGTTGCGCCGGGCGACGCGCTCGAGTTCATCGAGTTTCTTCAGGATTGCCGTACGGTCGATCTGGTCGTCGACGACCATGTCGGCAAATCCGTGCGGAACACCGATTGTTCCAGCCAGCGTCCCGGTCAGCGTCTGCGCCGAGGTTGCGTCATCAAGGAACAACAGCCCACGCCTGCCAATGTCGCGCATCACCGGTTCCAGCGCGTCGGCATCGGAGAGAAAACGCCCGCCGAGGAAATTCATGATGCCGGTATAGTTGGTGATCTGGGCCAGAGAGGTATGCAGTTCTGACAGGTTCTTCTTCGCATCCAGCCCGACGCGCAGCGTGTGCGGGCCGGGGTTGTTGTCCGGGTAATCGAAGGGCTCGAACGGCACTTGCAGCAGGATTTCATGACCGGTACGGCGCGCCGCCTGCATCCAGCGCTGCAGGCTGTTGCCGGTCGCGGCGAAGGCGAGCGTGATATCCTCCGGCAGCTCGCGGATCGCCGTCTGGCTGCCGGTCTGGCTGAGGCCGATGCCGCCAACAACAATAGCGATGCGCGTTGCTCTGGCACCTGACCAGGGGCGTGCGTAAAAGTCGAACGGGCGCAGGCCACTCGCCGATACGGTGGGCAAGTCACCATCCCCGGTCCGTTCGATCAGATCCTCGTTCGGCTGCCCGGCAAGGCGGGGATCCTGCGTTGTCGTGGCCCCGATTATGACGGGACCTTGGCGACCGGTTGGAGAAAAGGTCGTGACCACGTTGCCGTCCGGCGTCGTGGTGCGCCGGACATTCGCGCCATCCTGAGGACCGCTGACCTTGATACCCGTCTGTTCAGCCGGAATCGCCGCACCTGCATCCGTGGCGGTGGCAATGCCTAGCTCGGGTGGCGCCGCAGTCAGGCTGACTGGAGGATCTGGACGCAGATGAAGGGGCGACAGAGCCGTCCAAACGGAAATGCCGGACAAAACTAACACTGCCAGCGCTGGGGACAACGACGAAAGGCGGAGGAACCGCTTGCGGCGGCCTCCGCCTGTTCGCTTCAGACCCAACGGTCCATGCAGATCCATGCGAGACTTCCAAGATGCTGGCGGTTCTCAAGAACCGGCGCCTGCGCAATCAGAAACAGCCTGCGCAGGCGTTGGCTCCAGACTTTACTGCAGCGATGCTTTCTGCGGATCGGCCGGGAAGGCCGGGTCCGTCTTATTGCCGCGCAGCAGGTCCAGTGCGTAGTTCAACTGGATGTCGTCCTTGGCTTCCGGCGGCACATAGGCAACAGAGCCCGAACCTTCATCCGTCTCGGCATTGCCCTTGATGTGACCCGGCAGCGAGGATTCGCCTTCCGTGCGCACCTTGCCCTGGAGATCTTCCGGAAGCGGTTGTTCGACCTTGATGTCGGGCTCGATGCCTGTGCCCTGGATCGAGCGTCCCGACGGGGTGTAGTAGAGCGCGGTCGTCAGGCGCAATGCGCCTTTTTCGCCCATCGGGATAATCGTCTGGACGGAACCCTTGCCGAAGGAACGGGTGCCGAGAACGGTCGCTCGCTTCAGGTCCTGCAAAGCTCCAGCCACGATTTCGGAGGCCGAGGCCGATCCACCGTTGACAAGAACGATCACCGGCTTGCCATCGGTCAGGTCGCCTGCCGTCGCATTGAAGCGTCGGGTGTCCTGCGGATCACGAGAACGGGTCGAGACCACTTCGCCCCGCTCGAGGAAGGCATCCGAGACATAGATTGCCTGGTCGAGAAGGCCGCCCGGGTTGAGGCGCAGGTCGAGAACGAAGCCCTTCAGCTTGTCGGCCGGAACGTCCTTCTTGATCTTCTCTATCGCCGCTTCCAGGTCGTCATAAGTCTTCTCGGTGAAGGAGATGACGCGGAGATAGCCGACATCGCCTTCGACGCGCGACTTTACAGCGCGGATCGGAATGATTTCGCGGGTAACCGTGATCTCGAGCGGTTTGTCGGCACCCTTGCGGAGAATCGTCAGCTTGATCGGCGTGTTCACCGCGCCGCGCATCTTTTCGACAGCTTCCTCAAGCTTGAGGCCGCGAACGCTTTCACCGTTGATATCCGAGATGAAGTCGCCGGCAAGGATGTCAGCCTTGGCGCCGGGCGTGTCATCGATCGGGGTGATGACCTTGACCAGCTCCTCTTCCATCGTCACTTCGATGCCGATGCCGCCGAATTCACCGCGGGTCTGGGTCTGCATGTCCGCCGCATCCTTGGCGTTCATGTAGACCGAGTGCGGGTCGAGCGAGGTCAGCATACCGTTGATGGCACTCTCGACCAGCTTGTTCTCATCCGGCGGCGTGACGTATTGCGCACGGATACGCTCGAACACGTCGCCGAAAATCGACAGTTCCTTGTAGGTGGAATTGCCTGCGGCCTGCGCCGGAATCCCTGCGGAGTAGATGAGGCTCATCGCGGTTGCACCCATCAGGGCGCCAACGAGGAGAATAGAGACCCTACGAATCATTCTGTGCCTTTCCAGAATCGCCTCCGACCCACCAGGGGCGGGAATCAACCGGTTTACCGTCTTTTCGAAGTTCAATGTAAAGCGTCGGGCGGTCTGTTTCCAGCGCCAATCCAGTGGCGCTTGCCACTCTTTTCTCTCCCATGGTCGCCAGCGGCTCCCCTGACAGCACAAACTTGCCTTGACTCGTGCTGATCCGGTCCATGCCTGACAGCACCATATGAAAGCCGTCGCCCGTGTTCAGAATTATCATCTGCCCGTAGCTTCGGAAATTTCCTGCAAAAACAACCCATGCATCAGACGGTGCGGTGACCAGCGATCCAGGCTGTGAGGCAATAACCATACCTTGCGCCTGATGGCCCGTCCCGTCCGGATCTCCAAACTGCCGCAGTGTTTCGCCAGCAACCGGAAGTTCCAATTTCTGTTGCAGTTCGGAGAAAGGATATGCGGGCGCAATGCGGTTTTTATCGGGCAATTCGGAGCGAGCGATCTCACGTGTTCGCGCCTTCTGCTCCTCGCTCATCTGGTCGCGTTTCAGCTCTTCCGCCTTGGCCAGTTCGGCGGCTTGGCGTGCCGAGGTGATCTCGTTTTCGAGTGATCTGATCAAAGCTTCCATGGTCGATGCGCGTTCGGCAAGTGTCTCCGATTGCTTGCGTTCTGCCTGCAGCTGCAATGAATTCGTCCGCGCTAGCCGATCATTTTCCGCGATCAGAAGATCCATCCGCCGCTCTTCTTCCTGGCGGCTGGCCATCGCGGCCACAAGGCTTTCCATCTCCTGCTTTCCGCTGTCGCGCAGAGTGATCAACTCTTTGAGATCGCCAGCGAGCTTCTCAGTCTCGTGGCGCATGCCGGGTACCACCGCGCCGAGGAGAATGGCCGTACGCACGGAGCCCAGCGCGTCTTCCGGACTGACGAGCAGTGCCGGGGGCGGGTTACGCCCCATGCGCTGCAGCGCCGCCAGAACTTCCGCTAGGACAGAGCGGCGTTCGCGGAAAGACTTACGGATGGCATCTTCACGCACACCGATGGAGGCGAGACGCTTTTCGCCCGCGCTAATCTGCTTCTCGATGTCCTTGCGGCGCTTGGCCGAGTCGATCAAGGCGCCCTTCAGGCTTTCCGTCGTCTTGCTCAGGGCGTCTATACTCTTTTCGAGTTCTGAAGCTTTCTCGCCCGACAACTGCATTGTGCGCGCGATTTCCTGCAATTCGCCGCTCACCTGGTCACGCTTCGCCCTCAGTTCCAAAGTCGCGTCCGTTGGTGCGGAGGTTTCGGTCCGTCCGTCTGCGACCGCATCCGAGCTCGGTGGCACGGAGCCAGTTGTGGCTTCTGCTCCGGATGGCGGTGACGTCTCCTGAGCTGCAAGGTGAAAGCTCGAAATGGCCGTTACCCCCAGGCCCAGTAAAACGGCACGCAGCACCGCAGGGCGCGACATGCGCGCCGAAGATGTGCTGGGAGGATTTTGGATGGCTGAAGCGCGCAAGGACGTTTTCCGGTTCGGTCGGAAAATACGCTGATTTGCGTTGAAGGCAAAGTGGCTTGGACGCGAAAGCTCAGACGCGGTGATAAGGGTGCCCCGTCAGGATGGTGACGGCACGATAGAGCTGTTCGGCAATCAGAATGCGCACCAGCTGGTGCGGCCATGTCAGGCGCCCAAGATTGAGAACCAGGCGGGCCTGGTCGCGCAAATTCGGGTCGATGCCATCCGCGCCACCAATGACGAACGCCATATCCTTCTGGCCATTATCGGCGGAGTCGCCGACGAATTTGGCGAATTCGGCACTGTCGAAAGCCTTGCCGCGTTCGTCGAGTACGACGATTAGCGCGCCGCCGGGGATCTGACGAGAAAGCTCCTGGGCCTCCTCGCGCTTTCTGGTGTCGGCGTTGCCAGCGCGGCTTTCGTTCAGCTCGACAGAGCGGGTAAACTCCAGCCCGCATTGCGGACCTGCTTTGGCGAAGCGGTCCAGATAGCGGGACGCAAGTTCCTTCTCCGGTCCAGCCTTCAGCCGGCCCACGGCATAAATGCCAATTTTCATAGGGCAGTCCTAAGTTTTTCGGTCACAAAACCAGCTATCGGCAGGATCACGCCTGCCGTGTCAATCCGGCTTCGAGCCCGTCCCTTAGGACGACCGGCCGTTCTTCAGTGCAGGCGATCCTCGATATCCGGAGCCGACCACATCTTTTCGATGTTGTAGAACTCGCGGATTTCCGGTCGGAACACATGCACGATGATGTCCCCGGTGTCGATCAGAACCCAATCGCCGGCTTCCAGACCTTCGACACGGGCGGAGCCCAGGCCTTCGTCCTTCAAGTCGGAAATGAGGTGTTCGCTGATCGCCGAGACATGACGGTTCGAGCGTCCGGATACGACCACCATGTAGTCGCCCAGCGCCGATTTTCCGGCAATGTCGATGGAGACAATGTCTTCTGCCTTCGAGTCCTCGAGACTTGCGAGGACCAGCTCAAGCGCACGGGCTGCGGCATCGGCGCCACGTTCCAGGCGTTTCGGGACGGCGACGGGCGCACGTCCGCGGGTGTGTACTGTTGTCAGAGTTCGTCCTTTCCTTGGCAAAACAGAACAGCACGTCTGCGATTCCCTCGAGGGGCCGCAATCAGAAGGTGGCACCGATCTGCCATTCTTTCAAGAGATCCAGAGGTATTGCCATGTGATGATGCAAACCTGCCTCAGCTGTCGCCGGCGGCGGCCCTGAGTGCCGTCGAACTCAGCGTCGAACGGGGGCCGTGAATGAATGTCCAGGCCGGCGCTTTCTTGCGCCAGAGAATGCCTGCATCTTCCTCGTCGACGCGGGCATAGTCGAAGGTCCTTGCCATCTTCGAAGACAGATAAGCGAGTGTCGATCCCGGGCGATCAATCACGGCAATCGGGAAAGTCGTGGCGATCTTTTTCCAACGCTGCCAGCGATCAAAGCTGGCGAGATTATCGGCACCCATGACCCAGATGAAATGGACATCCGGGTTGCGCGTCCGGACAAATTCGAGGGTTCTTGCCGTGTAGCTCGTGCCGAGCGCCTGCTCGAAGGCGGTGACCTTGATGCGGGGGTCTTCCGCAAGTTTTTCGCAACCTGCCAGGCGTTCTGCGAGCGGCGCGAGTTGGCTGCGGCTTTTCAATGGATTACCAGGTGACACCATCCACCAGAGCTGGTCGAGCCCCAGCCGCCTCAACGCGATTTCGGCGACGAGAAGGTGGCCCTGGTGAGCAGGGTTGAAGGAGCCGCCAAAGAGACCAACGACCATTCCCCGCTCGACATGCGGCATGACCCTATAACGATGGGCTATGGCCGCTCCCTCCACGTCAGGGACGAACCTGGCCGGTGCCGCGGACACGGTATTTGAAAGACGTCAGTTGCTCGACCCCAACGGGTCCACGCGCATGCATCTTGCCGGTGGCGATGCCGATCTCTGCACCCATGCCAAATTCGCCGCCATCGGCAAACTGGGTTGAGGCATTGTGCAGCAGGATGGCGGAGTCGATTTCGTTGAAGAAGCGTTCGACCACTGCCGGATTCTCCGCAATGACGGCTTCCGTGTGGTTGGATGAATAGCGGGCTATGTGATCGATTGCGCCGCTGATTCCATCGACGACTGCGACTGAAATGATCGCATCGAGATATTCCGTGCGCCAGTCGTCCTCATGAGCAGGTTTGTGGCCCGGCACGATCCGCAGAACGGTGGCGGAGGCGCGGATCTCGCAGCCTGCCTGCGCAAGCGCTTCCATTAATGGCTTAAGATGCGTTCCAATCACCGCGCTGTCGACAAGCAGGGTTTCAGCGGCGCCACAGATGCCTGTACGACGCATCTTGGCGTTGACGACAATCTTTGTCGCCATGTCGAGATCGGCGGAACCGTCCACATAGACGTGGCAAATGCCTTCGAGGTGGGCGAAGACGGGCACGCGGGCTTCCTGCTGCACGCGCGCTACGAGACTTTTTCCGCCGCGCGGAACGATGACGTCTATCGATCCTTCGAGACCGGAAAGAAGGGCTCCGACGGCAGCGCG
>JARXAQ010000054.1 GCA_029865825.1 Rhizobium sp. | reverse complement strand
CTTCGCCCTTGATGCCGAAATCTTCCAACACGCTTTCGAGAAGTCCGGCGCTCTGTTCCAGGGCTTCGGCCGTCATCGTCACACCCGTCTGCACCGGCGGCTGCTGCAAAAAGTCGAGATAAGGCAGCTCATATTCGCCTTCGCCCATCGCCTCCTGGGCGCGGAACAGTGGCTGGCGCGCCGAAGTGGATGTCGTCGGGATCACCGAGCGGGCAGGGGTGGCAGCACTCGGTTCCTGTGCCTGAGGAGCGCCATCGGCAGCGGCGGTTGCAGGTGAGACCTGCGGTGCCTGGTCCGCCCAGATTTCGCGCTGCGCCACTTGGCGATAGAGCGCAACGACCGAACCGGCGGGTGCATCGAAGACAGGCTTCGGCAGCGGAGCAACAGCGGGCGCAACGTTTATGCCGGTCGCCAGCGCATCGGGCCGATAGCGCACCACTTCGGCGCGGATCGCCGGGCTGCGGGCCGGGATCTTCACCGGAGCTGCAACCCGAGCCGCGTGGGCCAAGGGTGCAGGCGCCATCGCCTGCGGCCGCCTATTCACAGGCACCGCGCGCGCCATCTCGGTCTCTGCAGGCGCATCGACTGGATCGATCATCGCCTCGAAGAAGACGTGGTCGGAAAGCAGCGCACTGATCGGCAGCCGCGCGGCCGGAAGCGAGCCCGTTGCCGCCGGCTGCGTGCTGGCCTGAGGTGCGACCTGCACCTGTTGCAATGTCGACCTGCCCTGCACAGCGCCCTGCTGTGTCGGGATGCCAGTGGTCTGCGTCACGGGTCTGGCTGTCCCATTCGACGGCGCTGCCGTCTCCTGCGTATGCGCAGCGGCGTGCACCGGGGCGGCTGGCTGCGTCGGGGACATCGGTGTGCTCTGCACCGGAGGCCGAAGGAAGGCATTGCGCGCCATCGTCGGCCGCGCGACCGCGTCGGAGGCTTGCGCCGGGGCCGCCGGCGCAACTGTCGCGGAAGGCGCGACACCGACATGCCCGACTGTCGCCGATGCCGTCGTCGCCATCACCGTCCGCATGCCCTGCACCAGCGGTGCCGGCTGGGCGGCTGCCGGCGGCGGCGCGAATTGCCGTGTCGGATCCTCGGCCATGGAGGCTTCCCAGGCTGCCTGTTCGGCCTGCTGGCGCGCCAGTTCACGGCGCAGTTTGTAGGTGAGCGCCCGCGCGCCCACGGCGTCCGGCGGCTGCGGCAGTGTGACGGAAGCCGGCACGCGTGGTTGTTGCTGCTGTTGCAGCGGCTGCGTCGGGACTGGAGCGCGGGTGGAAGCGGAAGCCGAATGCTGCGGAGCGCCGGTGCGCGGCAGGCCGTAGGGCGACGCCGGGCGTTGATCGGGCTGCGGGTTGACGCGCGGCGCATGAGCCGTCGGCACCGGGGCCTGCGGAACGCGAGTCGTCTGAGTCGGCGCCTGCGGCTGAGCTATCTGTGCGCGCGATACCTGCGGCGCAGCTGGCGCGACCGGGGCCGGTGCGCTCATCGGCTCGATCGTCTCTGGCTTGGCCGCCACGCGGTCCGGGGTCCGGGTAAAGCGCACATTGGGTCCCAGCACGAAAGCCGTCTGCCAGACGGGCTGTTCCTCACGCCCCTCGATCTGGTTGGCCGCCACCTGATCGGCGCCCGCCAGACGGGTCGCCGTCTCGCCCTGCGGCGTCTGGGCGCCATCCCCGTTTTGATCCCCGAACTGGCTGGCCTGAAAAGCGGAATTGGAACGGGGAGGGTGCATCGAAAACCTGAACGCTGACGAGATACGGGAAAGCGGATACGCAGCCTTTTCAGTAGAAAATAAAGGTTAACGACTGCTTGCGCTCCATTAGATCCTTGTCACAAAGAAACGCCTCGAAAGCCCCCCGAAAGACCTTGGATCCCGCTGTTGCCACTGGCAAATTTGCACCCTTGGCCGATGCGATCGGACATGAAGTTTTTTTCTCGCCCCCGTCCGTTGGGCAGGCTATGGACGGGGAGGAACAGAAAGCCGGTCATGTCGAAGAAAGCCAAGCCAACCCCGCTGACGAAACTGCTGAAAGCCTGGACCGGCGCCTCGCCCGAGGAGCGCCAGGCCTTCCTCGATCTGGTCACGGCCGAGGTCCGGGCGAAGGGTGATCAGGCCCACTCCATGAACGCCCGTGCCCCCGAATCGCCCGCCACCGATCCGGTGCCGATCGACCGCGAAACCCTGATCGCCAACGGCCGCTACCTGCTGCCCTCCACCATCGCACGCGTCGAGATGGTGATGCGCGCCCGCAACCTTGCGCCAACCGCCGTCATGGCTGAGCTCGGCTTTTCCCCGCGCGACACCTCGCTCACCCGCGCGCTGGCCATGAAGGCGTCGCTCCGGCTGTCGGTCATTGCCGAACTTGCCCTCTGGCTGCACGCCAACGAGGCCGGCGTCACGCGGCAAGAATGAGGCCGCGCCGATGCTGTTTACGCTGAACGCCCCCGTCGAACACGAGCAGGACATCAAGAAGAGCCGTTTTATCGCCTATGCGGCACCGATCGCTTCGGAAGAGGAAGCAAAAGCCTTCCTCGCCGAAAAGTCCGATCCCGCGGCCACCCACAATTGCTGGGCCTGGCGGCTCGGCCAGGCCTATCGCTTCTCTGATGATGGGGAACCCTCCGGCACTGCCGGTAAGCCGATTCTGCAGGCGATCGACGGACAGGAACTGGATGGCGTCGTGGTGCTGGTCATCCGTTTCTTCGGCGGCATCCTGCTCGGCAGCGGCGGGTTGATGCGTGCCTATGGCGGCACGACGGCCCAGGCGCTGCGGCTCGGTGAAAAGACGGAAATCATACCCCTGGTGACAGGCGACCTCGCCTGCACCTTCTCGGATCTGGCTCTGGTGAAGGCGCGACTGCAGGCCATCCCGCATCTGTCGCTGGTCGAGCACTTCGAGGCGGAAGGTGTGCGTTTCGACGTCACGCTGAAGCGTGGCGATGAAGCGAGCGTGCAACGCCTCGTCCAAGACCTGACCAGCGGCCGGTCCCACCTACGCTTCCCCGATCCTTGAGCGGTTAAGGACGGCCTGTCAGACAGGACAGACCTCAGCCCTTCTTCTTCGGCTTATCCTGCGACGAGAGCTGCTGCCAGGAGTTCTGTTGGGACATCATGCCGCGCAGATATTGCAGGTTGGCGGCCGCCTGTTGCGGGCTGAGTTCCTGTGCGGCCATTTGCTCGGCCTCCTGGAACCGTCCCTGCAACCCGATGACAAGCGCCAGGTTCTGCCGCACGCGGCTGTCGGCGCCCGGCTGCTGTTGCGCCTGCCTGAGATAGGTCTCGGCCGTCTTCAGATCGCCTGAAAGTACATAGGACATGCCGAGATTGGAGAGCACGCTCGGATCGTTCGGCTGGATCTGCAGGGCCATCCGGTAGCGTCCACGCGCCTGGTCGGACCGGCCGAGCTGGTCAAGCACGGCGCCTTCCGCCGAATAGAGCCGCCAGTCCGGGCGGTCGGGCGTCTGCGCCCGGCCGATCGTGCCCAAGGCCTTTTCCAGCTGCCCGGCCGCGGCCTGCGACTTGCCGAGTGCCGAAAGCACCTCGCGATCGGTCGGATGGGCGATTGCCACCTGCTGCATCACGGCCAGCGCCTGGGCATTGCGACCCGACATCATCAACACATTTGCATAGGATAGGCCGACATTGCGGTCCTTGGGATTGCGGGCATAGGCCTGGCCGATGCTGTCGGCGGCGCGCGCCAGTTCCGGCTCGCTCATGCTGTCGACGGCCTTGTTCATCTTCGGGATCGAGCCGGTGGTCAGCCTGTCGCGCGATGTCGAGCATCCGGATGTCGCAAGCACCGCCAGCACCAGGCCGGCGCTCGCCAGGATCTGCAGATGTCTGCGCTTGAATGTCTGCCGGGTGAGCATGTCTTTTCGCTCCGAATGTCTTGCTGTTGCCGGCGTCGAAGCGCGGCGTAATCTCCGCTCAAGCAATAATCTGTTAACCCTAACGGAGTGTTAATCGACCCTCAGCGATTCCCGTCCAGAAAGCACCTGCCATGGCCCCGTTCCAGTATATCGAGAGACCAACCCCCTTCAGCACCAAGGGTGGCAAGTCGCTTCCGGTCTTCGCGGTCACCCCCGCGCATGTCGAGACGGGCACGCTTGAGCCGTTGGCCCTCGATTGGGCGAAAAAGGCCGGTTTCAAGGCCGAAGCCGGGGCTCTGCTGCTCATCCCTACGGAAGACGGCCATCTCGGCGGCGCCCTCCTCGGCCTCGGCGCCAACCCGTCGGAAACGCCGTTTCTGACAGGCAAGCTCGCCCGCCTTCTGCCCGCCGGCGAATGGCACATCGAAACCGCGCCGCTCACCGCCAATCGCCTGCTTCTCGGTTATGGCCTCGGTGCCTACAGCTTCGACCGTTACCGCTCGGAACGTGTCACGGAACCCCGTCTGCTGATCCCGCAGGATGCCGATGCCGCTGACATCAAGCGCCAGATATCAGGCGTCTATCTCGCCCGCGACCTGATCAATACGCCGGCCAATGACATGAGCCCGGCCGATATCGAAGAGGCCGTCCGCCGCCTCGCCACCCACTACAAGGCCGAAGTGAGCGTCATCACCGGTGACGAACTGCTGGAGAAGAATTTCCCGCTCGTCCATGCCGTCGGCCGAGCCTCGACGGTGGCCCCGCGCCTCATCGAGATGCGATGGGGCAAGAAGGGCCACCCGAAACTGACCCTGGTCGGCAAGGGCGTGAGCTTCGATACCGGCGGCCTCGACATCAAGCCGTCTGCCTCCATGCTTCTGATGAAGAAGGATATGGGCGGTGCCGCCAATGTGCTGGGCCTCGCTTTGATGATCATGGATGCCAAGCTCAAGGTCGATCTCCACGTCGTCATCCCCGCCGTCGAAAATTCCATCGCCGGCAATGCTTTCCGCCCGGGTGACGTCTATCGCAGCCGCAAGGGTTTGACGGTCCAAATCGACAACACCGATGCCGAGGGTCGGCTGATCCTCGCCGATGCACTGGCCTATGCCGATGCCGAAGCGCCCGACCTTCTGATCGATATGGCCACCTTGACCGGCGCTGCCCGTGTGGCACTCGGCCCGGATCTCCCGCCCTTCTTCACCGATGACGAGGACCTCGCTCACGACATTGCCGATGCGGGCCTCGAGGTCGATGATCCGCTGTGGCGCCTGCCGCTGCACAAGGGTTACGAGCGTTTGCTGAAAGCCCAGATCGCCGATCTCACCAATGCCCCCGCAGGCGGCATGGCCGGCGCCATTACGGCGGCGCTCTTCCTCAAGCGATTCGTGTCGCCGGGCCGCGCCTGGGCGCATTTCGATATCTTCGGCTGGTCGCAGTCGGAACGGGCCCATGGCCCGGCCGGCGGTGAGGCTCAGGCCATCCGTGCCCTCTATCACCTGTTCCAGCGCCGCTGGTCCTGATGCCTCTTGCATAATCGTTCCTTTGCCGGAATGATGTGCGTCAGGTCCGGGGCGCTGCCTGCCCCGGCAAGCGCGGCGGGATCCCTCGATGGCCCTGGAACTGACGGCAACCCAGGCGCTCGGCCTCTGGCACGGGGTGACCCTCGAACAGGTCCGGCATGACGGCACGGATCTCACCATGCGCCAGCTGGCCGTGCTGCTTGAGATCTATCTGGTACCGCCGCCGCATACCGTGCGGGGGCTTGCCGCTACCCTTGCGGTCACCAAGCCGGTCATCACCCGCGCACTCGATACGCTGGGAGAGATGGGCCTGGTTGACCGGGTGCGGGATCCGCTCGATCGCCGCAGCGTCATCGTCAAGCGCACCGTTGGTGGTGCGCTCTTCCTCGAAAAATTCGGCGATCGTGTCATCGCCAGGGGCCGCACGCTCGGCTGACGGAGAATACCTGTGACCATCCTCGACCGCCGCCTTCACGCCTTCCGCCCCGACCTCGCTGATGCCGCTCTGCAGGGACAAGTCGAGGCAACACGGTTTGTCACACCGGAGCTTGCCCGCGTCGCCTTGGCCGTCGTCGACCTCCACCCGACACGTGATCTCTCTGCCGGCATCGACACCCAGCTCCTGCTGGGTGAAGAGGTCCGCGTCTTCGAGCGGGCAGGGGGGATCGCCTGGGTCCAGGCCGTGGCCGATGGCTATGTCGGCTACCTGCCCGAGGCAGCGCTTGGCGAACCCGAATCCACCACCCATGTCGTCTGCGTGCCCCGCACCTTCCTATATCCCGGTCCTGACCTGCGCTTTCCCCGCCGTGACACGCTCTCCATGGGAAGCCGCGTCACGGTGGTCGGCGAGGCGGAAACCCGCGGCACCCGCTATGGCCTGCTCGCCGATGGCAGCGCCCTCATCCTGCGCCATCTGCGCCCGCTCGCCGATCCGCCGACAGAAGATTTCGTCTCGGTCGCAGCCCTCTTTCTGGAAACGCCCTATCTCTGGGGCGGCAAGTCCGGCCTTGGCATCGATTGCTCCGGTCTCGTCCAGCTCTCAATGGCGATGGTGGGCCTCAAAGCGCCCCGTGACAGCGATATGCAGGCGTCAGGGCTGGGCCAGCCGATCGCCCGCGAAAACCTGCAGCGTGGCGATCTCGTCTTCTGGAAGGGCCATGCCGCGATCATGGAGGACGAGGTGATGATGATCCATGCCAATGGCCACACCATGACCGTCGCCCGCGAAACCCTGGAGGCCGCCATCGAGCGCATCGGCTGGCTTTATGGCACACCCACCGGTTATCGCCGGCCTGTCGCCGAAACGTGAAGTGAGGGCCCCTTGGGCGCCTCGGGATAAATCCCTATAT
>JARXAQ010000342.1 GCA_029865825.1 Rhizobium sp. | reverse complement strand
CAAGGCCGGCGGCAGTGGAGGATTTGAGGATAGAGGAAATAGAGCGGCCTTTGATCTGCGACATGGGATCTACCTTCATCTGTTCTTCTGACTGGAGCCGCCGGATGACCCGACGGGGTGAAGCGGTGGATGAGGAGAGATATAGGCGGCGTCACGTTACGGCGGCCTGTACGGCGGATGAATTGTTGGTAATGTTTGAGGCGCGCGGAGACCAAAGGTTCATCTATTGGACGACGAGAAAGATCGCGGATATTTTTCGTATTACAAATAGGAGCAAATATCGTGACAAAACAGACTTTGTCCGACCCGCTCACGCTTCGCCTTCCGGTCGATTTGCTGGCCGAGGTCGAAGCGGTCGCGCATGCCTGCGAGCGCAGCCGCAGCTGGATCATGGTCCGCGCCTTAAAGGCTTACATGGCCCAGGAAGGGCGTGAAATCCTGGACATCGCCGAGGCGCGCAAGGCGGTCGCCAATGGTGAGGGAACTGACGCCGAAGACGTGCTTGCCGAGCTGGACGGCATCATCAAAGGCGCTGCGGCGTGAAAGTCACCTTCCCGCCCGGTGCCAGAACCTGTGTGGTACGGGAGGGAGCGTTATCTGCGGGAGCGCAATCGCGCAGCGGGCGACCGGTTTCGCCACGACGTAACCAGTTCGTCAGAGCGCTAGCCCAGGTCCCCTTGTTGAGACAGGAGGTGACAGATCTCCCGGTTCGAAACACAAGATGCTTCGTCCTCGGCGACTATCTCATTCACTATGAACTGGATCATTCCGCGTTTGCGACCCTGGCGATCCGCCACGGTCGCGAGAAGCCGCCCGAACTACCGCTGGACGACGACACAGACTTCGAGCTGCCCTGATCACTCCCCGTCGAGCAGTTTGCCCAGCCGCGCTTCCTCATCCACCGAGAGCTTGGCCGACGGCTGCACCGCCCGTCGCCGCGCTGCGACCACTGCCACGATCAACCCGATCAGGATGAGTGCTGCAGGTGCCCCCCACAGCGCCAGCGTCTTCACACTGAGCCGCGGCTTCAAAAGCACGAATTCGCCATACCGCGACACGACATAATCGATCACCTGCGCATCCGTATCACCATCCACCAGCCGCTCGCGCACCACGACCCGGAGATCGCGCGCCAGTTCGGCGTTCGAATCGTCGATCGACTGGTTCTGGCAGACCAGACAGCGCAGTTCGGCCGACAGCGACCGTGCCCGCTGCTCGAGCACCGGATCGGCCAGAACTTCGTCGGGATTCACGGCGAAGGCATGGATTGGGGTCAGCAAGAGGACCAGCATCAGGAATGCGGCCCGAAGCCCGCCTCCGGCCTGCCGGCCATCTCCCCCACAAAGGCGGAGCAGCCGTGCGGACGCCGCTCGCTTTGTCATCAGAGGCAGGACTCGGCGCAACAGCCCCTCCCCGTTGGGAGGGATTGGGGAGGCGTTCTTGCCCACATTCATTCCGCCGCCTCCAGCGTCGGCTTCACCGCCGCCTTCGCCCGCTTCGGCGCGCCGACGCGCAGGCGACGATCCGATAGCGACACGATGCCGCCCGCCATCATCACCAGCGTGCCGTACCAGATGCAGAGGATCCACGGTTTCCACCAGATGCGCACGACGATGCCGCCGTCCGCCATGGGATCGCCGAGCGAGACATAAAGCTGGCTGAAACCGAAGGTCACGATGCCGGCCTCCGTCGTCGGCATGCGCCGTGCCGGATAAAGCCGCTTCGACGACCAGACATCGGCCACCTCAGCCCCTGCCTTGCGGATGGTGAAATGGCCCTGGTCTTCGGTGTAGTTCGGGCCGGTGGCTGCCCGCATGCCGTCGAAGGTCAGCACATAACCGCCGGCGTCCGCCGTCATGCCGGGCTTCATTTCAACGACGTGTTCCGTCTGGAACGTCGAGACCGCGACGATGCCGAGCACCGTGACCCCGAGGCCGAAATGCGCCAGTGCCGTGCCGAAGGCCGAACGCGGCAATCCCTTGAGGCGGCGCCAGGCAGTCCCGAGCGGCTGTTTGCCGAAGCCGGCGCGGGTCCAGAGGTCCGTGACAGCACCGCCGATGACGAAGAAACCGAGCGCGAGACCAAAGACCGCCATGACGGGGCCGCCATGCTGGGAATACCAAAGGCCGAGCCCGAGCACGAGCGATAGGGCGGCGGCCACATAAAGCCGCTGCAATGCCGCCAGGAGGTCGCCGCGCTTCCAGGCGAGGAAGGGACCGAAGGGCACGGCCAGCAGCAGCGGGACCATCAGCAGGCCGAAGGTAATGTTGAAGAAGGGCGGACCGACGGAGATCTTCTCTCCCGTCAGCGTCTCCAGCAGCAGCGGATAGAGCGTGCCGATCAGCACCGTGGCCAGGGAAACGGTGAGGATCAGGTTGTTCAGTACCAGCGCGCCCTCGCGCGAGATCGGCTGGAACAGTCCGCCGGATTTCAGGCTGGGTGCCCGCAAGGCAAACAGCGTGAAAGCACCGCCGATGAAGATCACGAGTATGCCGAGAATGAAGATGCCGCGCGTCGGGTCGGTCGCGAAGGCATGCACGGACGTGAGCACGCCCGATCGCACCAGGAAGGTGCCGAGCAGCGACAGAGAAAAGGCGATGATCGCGAGCAGCACCGTCCAGATTTTTAGCGCGTCCCGCTTTTCCATGACGAGGGCCGAATGCAGAAGCGCCGTGCCCGCAAGCCAAGGCATAAAGGAGGCGTTTTCGACCGGGTCCCAGAACCACCAGCCGCCCCAGCCCAGTTCATAATAAGCCCAGTAGGAGCCCATCGAAATGCCGGCCGTCAGAAACACCCAGGCGGCCAGCGTCCAAGGCCTGACCCAGCGCGCCCAGGCCGCATCGATGCGGCCGTCGATCAGGGCGGCAATGGCGAAGGAAAAGCAGACGGAAAAGCCGACGTATCCGAGATAGAGCAGCGGCGGATGGATCGCGAGACCCACATCCTGCAGGACCGGATTGAGGTCCTGCCCCTCGGCCGGGACGGGCGACAGGCGGATGAAGGGGTTCGAGGTCAACAGGATAAAGAGCGTGAAAGCGGTGGTGATCCAGGCCTGAACGGCCAGCACATTCGCCTTCAGACGGTCCGGCAGGTTGCCGCCGAACAGCCCCACCATGGTCGAAAACAGCGTCAGGATCAGAACCCAGAGCAACATCGAGCCCTCGTGGTTCCCCCAGACGCCGGAGATCTTGTAGATCATCGGTTTAAGCGAATGCGAATTCTCGAAGACGTTCTTCACCGAAAAGTCCGAGACGACATAACCCCAGGTCAGCACGGCGAAGGCAAAGGCTGTCAGCAGGAACATGGCATAGGTGCCTGTTGTCGCCACACCCATCATCGCGGCATCGCCGCGCCTGACCCCTATTACCGGCAGGATCGAGACGACGAGGCTGGTCGCGAGCGCCAGCACCAAAGCATAGTGACCGAGTTCGATGATCATTGGACCACTTCCTTGCCGCCGAGTTCCACCCCTTGCGCCTTCAGGCGGTCGGCGACGTCCTTCGGCATGTAGGTTTCATCATGCTTGGCGAGCACGGTGTCCGCCACGAAGATCCGGTCGCCCTCGCGGAACACGCCCTCCGCCACCACGCCCTGCCCCTCGCGGACCAGGTCGGGCAGGATGCCCGTATAGGTCACCGGAACCTCGCCGATCGTGTCGGTCACCGTGAAGGTGATGGTCGAGCCGTCGCCACGCTTCACCGAACCGTCTTCCACCAGACCGCCCAGACGGATCCGGGTGCCGGGTTTCACGTCGGTCTTCTGCAGGTCTCCCGGCACATAGAAATACGCGATCGACTGGCCAAAGGCGAACATCACCAGAAGCACGGCGATGAGGATGAAACTCATGCCACCGGCGATCACGGCCAGTCTCTTCTGTTTGCGGGTCATCGAACGGCTCATGGGCTCACCTCCTCGACATCAAGGCCGAGTTCGCGCGCCATGGCGAGAAGCTGCTGGCCCTCGGCGCCCTCGACCGGGAATGCCTTCAACCCGTCCTTCAGGGCGGCCTCGGCGCGGGCCGTTTCCTTCAGCATGGCATAGGAGCGCACCAGCCGCATCCAGCCTTCGAAATTGTTGGGATCGTCCTTCAGCTTCTGGTCGAGGCTTTCGACCATGCCGCGGATCATCTGGCTGCGATCGCCCTCGGACATGTCCTGCGCGGCGGCGATTTCACCGGCCGTTGGATTGCCGGGAGCGGACGGATTGGCCGGCTCTGCCGATGCGGCCGCGGGCGCATTGGCCAGCGGCACGCCGTCGCTGTTGGTGGCGATATGACGGTTGATCAGTTCCATCCACGGCGCATTGGCCGGCGAGGCCTTGGCAATGTCCTGGAAGGCGGCGAGCGCTTCGGCCCGGCGTCCGCCCTGCTCCAACGCCAGCGCCAGGTAATAATCGGCGCGGGGATTGTCCGGCGCCATCTTGCGCGCGGCCTCGAAGGCCTGCGCGGCATCGGCAGTGACGATGCCGTCATTGCGGGTCACCAGCGTCTCGCCGAAGCCGTTCAGCCGTTCCGGATCGGGGCCGAGGAGACGGATCGCATTGCGATAGGCCAGTTCGGCATCGTCCAGCCGTCCGACGCGGAAATAGACCGGTGCCAGCACGTTCCAGCCATTGCCATCATCAGGCGCGGTCGCCAGGTGCCGCTCGACCTTGGCGATCAGCAGATCGACGTCGTCGCCGGGATTTTCGATACGGGCGGCGAGTGGGGCGTCCGGTGTGCCGGGGCTACCGATTTCCAGGTAACCGGCAATTCCAATTGCGGGAAGACAGAGCAGGATGAAGGCCTGCGACAGTCCGTAGCGGCTGCGACGGCGCGGCTTGTCGCCAGAGGCCCCGGCGACGCTCGACGGGCCCTCTTCTGAGGCCTCTTCCGAGGATGCGCGCCCGGCCACGGCCAGCAGGCGCCGACCGATCTCTGCGCGCGCATAATCCGCTTCGTCGGCGGAAATCAGTCCGCCCGCCTTGTCGCGCTCGAGCTCGCGCAACTGGTCGCGATAGACGGCGGCTTCGCCATCGTCGTAACGCGTCGCACGGGCCGTGGCCCGCAGCAGGGGGGACAACAGGAGGACGGCAGCAAAGACCGTCAGCACAGCAGAGAAGATCCAGAACAACATGAAACTCAATTACGGCAAGGGTGGCTGCATTCCAACTGGCAAAGGGACCATGACGCAAAGTTGAGGCGTTTGGCCGCAAAGGTCAGTAAGCCCGCACAGCGCGCCCATCCTTGACCCAAGTCAAGTGGCGCCACGTGTCCGGCGTCGCCCGCGTTGGGAGCGCGGTCTGCCCGGAAATTCCGGCGGCCCGTTGAAGCCGCGTCCATCGGGGCGCTCGAGAGCGGCGCCGCCGATCAAGCTGTCACGTCAGCGGCGTCCATGTCCCGTTGGCGTTGCGGCAGGCAGCACCCCGGGCTTCCAGCACGCGATTGCCGCTCACCACCTTGTGGGTGAACTGGCGACAGTTCTGCTTGCCGACCTGATAGGGAGCCGCCGCAATCACCTCGCCGCGCGTCTCGCCGCCAGCCCAGGTGACCGGCTGCCCGCCTGGGGCTGCTTCCAGCGCGCGGTATTCGGCTTCCAGCGCCCGCTGTGTCTCGCTGCGCGAGAGCTTGACCCCGGTGCGCGAAACGATACCGCCCTGGAGAGCGGTGATGAACAAGGCAGAATCCGCCTTGGCCGTCGCAGTCGCTCCGCCGCCCGTCGTTGTGCAGCCCGCCAGCGCGAGTGCTCCCAAAGCGGCAACTGCCATAGTCCCAAAGCGCGATATACTCATCAGAGCTGCCCAAGTCTCGACGCAAAATTCAAACGACCCGGGTCTGCAGACGGTGCTCGGGTCCTGCCCGGCCGCGCATTCGCAGGTCGCTTTATACAACTATGTAATTCCACAGGAAAATCAATCACGCAGTGTCCTTCGTCACAGCCGGTAGGATCAACTGTGCGCGAAGACCACCAATCCCCGCCCGCGAAAGCCCGAATGAGCCCTGATATTCGCCGGATATCTCCTTGACGATCGACAGACCGAGCCCTGTGCCGGGCCTGCTTTCGTCGAGCCTTCTGCCGCGTTTCAGCGCCTCGCCGATCTGGTCCGGAGCCAGGCCCGGGCCGTCATCCTCGACCACGACCTCGATCCAGCTGCGCCGTCCCTCGCCTGCCCCCTCGTCCTCGCGCAGAGCCTGCGTGACGCGGGTGACGATCTTCGAGCGGGCATACCGCGAGGCGTTTTCCAAGAGGTTGCCGACCACCTCCTCGACGTCCTGCTGCTCCATGGCAAAGGTCAGATCCGGCGCGATGTCGAGTTCGAAAGAAACCTCGGCGTTCAGCTTGCGCATGACACGCACCAGCCGCTCCAGCACCTGCGGCGCCTCGGTACGGGCCAGCACACTGTCGCGCTGGGCGGCGATCCGCGCCCGATTGAGATAGGAGGCCACCTGCGCCTGCATCGCCTCCGCCTGGCTGGCGATCACCTCGGCATGCGCCTTGTCGAGCGTGCGTGCCTCATTGAGCAGCACGGCGATCGGTGTCTTCAGCGAATGGGCAAGATTGCCGACCTGCATGCGCGCGCGCTCGACAATGCGCCGGTTGCTGTCGATCAGCGCATTGATCTCGCTCGCCAGCGGCATGATTTCGCGCGGGAATTCCCCCTCGATCCGCTCGGCCTCGCCGCGCCTGATGCGCTCCAGCCCGCGCCGCGCGCGATCGACGGGTTTCAGGCCATAAAGAATGGCAAGACCGTTGACGATAAGCCCGCCGATGCCAACGACGGCGAGCGCAATGTTCAGCCGGCTGGCAAAGAAAGAGATCTCCTCCTCGATGACGGCCAGATTGCCCGAGACGCGAAAGCGCGCCGCACGACCCTGATCGTCCAGCACCACTTCCGTCTCGGCGATGCGGATGCGATTGCCGACATCGTCGGTCATCTCGTAATAACGCTCGTAATTCTCATCGAAGGGCGTTTCCTCGACACTGGGAACGGCCAGATTGGCAACGCCAAGCGAGGCAGAGGCGAGCGGCGCCGTCGCATAATTGCCGAGCGGCTCAACCAGCCAGTACCAGCCGGTCTCGGGCTGCGAGAATCTGAGATCGCCAAGCGCCGGCGAGCCGGCAAGGCTGTCGCCGTCCCCGATGGAGACCGAATTCACGACGTTGTAAAGCTGGGCACGCAGGAGATTGTTGAAGCCGCGTTCGACGCCCTGGCGATAGAGGGCTGATATCGCCACCGCGATCGTCACCAGACCGAGCGCCGACCAGATGGTGGCGAGCAGCAGGACGCGCGCGGTGAGCGAGCGGGGCTTCATTTCGAAGGGGCTTGGATACGATAGCCGAGGCCACGCACGGTCTCGATCATGTCGATCCCGATCTTCTTCCGCAACCGGCCGACAAACACCTCGATGGTGTTGGAATCGCGATCGAAATCCTGGTCGTAGAGATGCTCGACCAGCTCGGTGCGCGACACCACCTCGCCCATGTGGTGCATGAGATAGGAGAGCAGCCGGTACTCGTGCGAAGTCAGCTTCAGCGCCACGCCCTCAACCAGAGCCTTTGAGCTCTTGGTGTCGAGCCGCACCGGCCCGCAGACGATCTCCGACGAGGCATGGCCGGCAGCCCTTCGGATCAGCGCCCGAATGCGCGCGAGAACCTCTTCAACATGAAAAGGCTTCGTCACATAGTCATCGGCGCCGGCATCGATGCCGGCCACCTTGTCCGACCAGCGGTCACGCGCGGTCAGGATCAACACCGGCATCACCCGCTGAGCGCTACGCCATTTTTCGAGCACGGTAATCCCGTCCATCTCAGGCAGGCCGATGTCGAGGATGACAGCGTCATAAGGCTCTGTCTCGCCCAGAAAATGGCCTTCCTCGCCGTCGAACGCCTTGTCGACGACATAGCCTGCTTCCTGCAGGGCCTCGACCAGCTGGCGATTGAGATTGACATCGTCTTCGACGACGAGAATGCGCATGAAGTTCCCCTAGGCTGAAGCAGACGGCGATCCGGCCGGCTTTGATCTCACTCGGCGACCCGCATCGTCACCTTGCGGGGACGCTCAGAGCCATTGCCCGGCACCAGCACGACGATCACGCATTCACCGCCCGATTCGCGCACCGAAAGCAACTGCCCGCCAACTTCGGCCACGACCCTTGCCGCCGCTGCCCGGCAATCCGCCGCCATGGCATCGCTTCCCAGTCCGGCCAAGGCGATCATGGCGAGCGCCAGCGCCATCCCGGTCAGCTTCCTTCCGGCGATTTCCATCAGTGATGCCATTGCTACTTCTTCTGTCTGAACGCCCATTCCGGTAAAATACGTACCCCAAGCCTTCTGAATGGCAAATGAATGCTTGCTCATGGGAGGGATGCATGGGTGGGGAGGCGTGTCAGTCCCCATCCTCGTTCGGGCCATCACCCGCTTTTGACGCGCGATCAAACCGCTTCATCGCCGCCTCGCTCGATGCGGCCTCCAGCAGGTGGTTCCAACTGTCGGGTGGGTTGCCGTCATCCAGCATGGCACGGAAGACAGCATAGGCGTCGGTCCGTGCGCCATAACTGCGCAGCGTCTCGGCATCGTTCACCCAGGCAAACACGATGATCTTCGCGGTCGAGCTGTAGCGAAAGAACAGCCGAAACCGGCCATTGCCGAATTTCGCCCGGAACCAGTGCTTGCGCTCGGGCCCGAGCGTTCCGCCCTGTCGGAATGACGGCGAGGCCGGGTCAGCCGGAATGGTCTCGAAGATCAACTTCTGCAGCGCCGCCAAAAGCTTGGCATTGGCACCCGACCGGAACGTCTCAGGTTTCTTCTGCGCCTCGCGCTCAACGGCTGCGGTCAGGCGCTCCAACTGGTCGAGAAACAGGGGATGCGCCCGGATGATCCAGCCGTTGACCGTCTCCATCGCTCAGAGCTCAACCTCGCCCTCGATCGGCGCATCCAGATCGATTTCGGCACCCGCCGTCAGAGCCGCCATCCGCGCCCGCAAAGCGGGCGGGATCTCGGCAAAAGCCTGCTCGGGCCGTGCCGCCATGTCCCGGGCCAGGAGGTCGAGAAAGCCATCGAGAACCGGATCGTCCTCATCGGCATCGTCGCGTTCGACATAAACCCGGTTCTGCGCATCCAGACTAAAGGCAATCCGCCCACCATACCCAACGCCGAGCGCATCCCGGATCGATTTCGGGATCGTCGTCTGGCCCTTGTCGGTGATGGTGCTGACCTTGCGCAAAATCGAATTCATCGCGGCAAACTCCTCATTGAGGATAAATGTAATGGATATTCCTTGCTTCGTAAAGGGTGGCGGCAATGATGCTCCGGCAACTCGCCATCCCCTCATCCTGAGGTGCCCCGGCAAAGCCGAGGCCTCGAAGGACGAGGCCCCCGGGCTAATCGCGCATGATCCTTCGAGGCCCGCGCCCGGCGCGGGCACCTCAGGATGAGGGCGACCACCTCACCCACCCACCCCCTTCGTCGCCGACAACCGCCCATAAAGCGCCAGCAGCCCGCCCATCGTGCCAGCAAGCGTCGTCAGCGCATCCGCCAGCTCCGCCTCCTCGGCGCTCCCCAAGTCAAAGCCGGCATGACGCAAGAGCGGCGAGCCGATCGCGATCAGCGCGCCCCAGACGGTCTTCGACTGGTACCAGGTTTTCATCTCCAGCATGGATCTCTCCTTCATGGTTTGAGAATCATCGAATCGAAACAATCGCCTCGCTCGGCAGACCGGCAGCCAATCGGCCAAGCTGCCGAATGCGGACCTTCAAGCTCGTCTGCGCTGCCCCAAAATCGGCAACCTCATCTGCCGCCGCATAGACAAACTGCGGCGCCGCCACCTCGATCGTCCGCCGCACTAGCTCCCCGTCGAGAATCTCGACGCGATAGCGCTCCGTCTCCTCGTCTTTCGGAATGTCCCCCTCGCTCCAACCGTCGGCATCAACACGCCCGCGCCGGATCCACGAGAGCACCACATCCCCGGCACCGGACCGGACCGCCTTGACATGCACCGGCGAAAGCGGCGTCTCCGCCCGCAATCCGCCGGCAAAGCGATGCGGACCGGACAGCTCCGTCACCAGCCCCATCGGTTCGAGAATCCAGTTCTGCTCCGCCCCGCGCTCGGCCGTAGCAAGCTGCAGCGGTTTCACCGCCTGATCGAGAGCCACAACATCCGCGCCCGCTTCGGCACCTGCCGCCATCGCATCCTCGGTGCCGGCAAGCCCGCGCAGCAGACCGGTCAATCGGAAGCGGCCGGCGGCGATCTCCTCGGCGTCGGTAAAACTCAAGACCTCCCAGGCACCCGAGACCGCCCGCACCGCCAGCACATTCGCCCCCGAGAACACCGCCATCCGGCTCACTGACGACAACGCCCCCGACAGCAGATCGACCACCACAACATTGGCCCTGTCAAACCGCCCGCTCACCCCCGCCGCCAGCGGCTCCACCAATGCCCCGAGCGTCGCCGGCCGGTCCAACGTCAACCGCCGGCGATAACCCTCGACCTCCGGCGAACTCGACACAGCGAGCCGCACCCACGGCTTGCCATAGGCCGCCACAGCCGCATCGCCGGTCATAACCGTGCTGTCGATCCGCGGAAGATCGAGAAACACCACCGTCGGATCAAAACCCGCCGCCGCCGGATTGTCCCCCGCCCGCCCCGGCTCGACCACGGCCACCTCCGAAGAGACCTTCCCGGCAAAGGCCCGCAACGTCAGCCTCCGCTCAAACCCCTCATCGATCTCGCTCACCAGAAAGCGCCCCGCCGGCCCCTCCGCCAGCCGCAGCACATCCCCCGGCTGCACGGCAATCTCGTCCGGCCCCAGCGCCAGCTGCAGCGTGCGCCGAGCCAGCCGGTTGTCACGCAACCAGCCTTCGGCGGCCGCCAGCGCCGTCTCCTCGGGGATGACCGCCGGTAGATCGCGCGCCAATTGCCGCTCGGTCGCCGCCTCCACCTTGCGCGAACGCACGCTGGCCTCGCCATAGTCAGCTGCCGGATCGTAAAACGTCACCAAAGCTTCCGAGGCAAAATCGCTGTCATGCCCGCGCGTCTCGCTCCACAGAGCCTGATCCGGCATGTCCGCAAGCACGGTAATCTCCCGCGCCGGGAGGCTGGCGGTGCTCCGCGTGCGAAACCGCAGGGTCGCGCCATCCTCCACCACATCGATCTGAAACAGCTCGATCAACGGTTCGATCAGATCCCGCGCCGAGGTCAAATCCCCCTTCACGTAACCACCGAGATCCCCCGCCACCTGCGACACGTCAAAATCCTCAAACCCGTGATCGGTGAGAATCGCCGCGATCGTATCCGCCAACGTCGCAGTCCCCAGCCGCCCGTTCAGCCAATGCCCGGTCCGCCAGTTGCGCCCATCGGCCCAAAGCCCCATCTCCTGCGGAAAGGCCGGATAAGGCCGCGCATCCCAGCTCCAGACGAAGATTTTTGACGGATCAACCAGCCCCGCCGGCCGGTCACCATCCGCCCAGTGGCCCAGATGCGCCTCGAGAAACCGCCGCTGCTGGCTGTCGGCCCTCGCCCCACTGGAAAAATGCGGTCGCCCGCTCTCCGTCGATTTGGCATCGACAAACACATTCGGCTGGTTTGTCCCACGATCCACCGCCCCGCAGCCTAGCTCGGTAAACCAGAAAGGTTTCATCCCGGGCGTCCAGGCCGTCGGCACCGCCTGCTCGACGCCACCGATCCGGTCGTAATGCCGGTTGCTCCACCAGCCTTCGAGATCCTTGAACCTGTAAACCCAGGGCTTGCCATAGGCGCCATCGGTAATCGGCGTGCGGCTGCGCGTCTGCCGATCGGCCTCGCTGGCATAAAACCAGCCAAACCCCTCGCCCGCCGTCAGCATCCGGGCAAAACCCGTGGCATCATCGGCACCGGAAAACCCATCAGGGCTCACACCCTCCAGATCCTCGTCACGCCAGTCGGCGAGCGGCATGTAATTGTCGATCCCGACACCCGAAACCTCCGGGCTCGCCCAGAGCGGATCGAGATGAAAGAACAGATCACCGGAACCATCGGCCGGCTGATGGCCGAAATATTCGCTCCAGTCCGCCCCATAGGAGATCGCCGTCGCCGCCCCCAGGATGCCGCGCACCTCGCCCGCCAGCGCCACCAGCGCCTCGACAAAGGGAAAGGCGTTTGCCCCATCCCGCAGCGCC
>JARXAQ010000169.1 GCA_029865825.1 Rhizobium sp. | reverse complement strand
TGCCGGCGGTGCCGGGGCCAAGAACATCCACCGTGCGCTCGAGCAGTCGTTGCGCCATCTGGGCACCGACTATATCGATCTGTACTGGATGCATGTCTGGGATGGCGTGACGCCCGTGGAAGAAATCGTGCAGACGCTGGGCGATCTGGTCCGGGCGGGCAAGATCCGGTATTTCGGCTTTTCCGACATGCCTGCCTGGGTCGCGATGAAGGCTGCCACCATCGCGGCCGAACGTCGTGTGCCCGGCCCGATCGCGATGCAGCTGGAATATTCGCTGGTGGCGCGTGACGTCGAGAGCGAGCATCTTCCCGTGGCGCGGGAAGCCGGCATGGGCGTCATGCCGTGGAGCCCGCTGGCGGGCGGCTTTCTCAGTGGCAAGTATAACAAGGCCGATACCAGCGGCGCCGGGCGCCTGAGCGGTCCCAATCCCTTCGGCGACAGCAAGTTCACCGAGCAGAACTGGGCCATTCTGGACGTGCTGAAAGATGTCGCGACCGAGCTGGAACGGCCAATGGCCGAGACGGCGCTCGCCTGGGTCATGGCACGCCCTGGCACAACCTCGACACTGATCGGCGCCAGCAAGCTGACACAGCTCCACAGCAATATCGCCGCCAGCGAGACACGTCTAAGCGCCAGTCAGATGGACCGGCTCACGACGGCGAGTGCACCGCCGCCGACATTCAGCACCAGCCTCACCGGCAAGGGTCTGCGATCGATGCTGTTCGGTGGCCATGCGGTCGCCGGCTGGGGCGAGTGACGCAGGACGAGGAAACAGTCGGGGTCGAAGGCAACGCCGCCCTACACCTGGGTATCGGCGGCGTTGGTTTCAGTGCGTCAAACAATGGGTGGGCCCAGAAGATCGATGGCGTGAGCACCGCAGATTCCGGCGAGCGACTGCTGCTGGGCGAGCGTCGGTGGCATCTGCTCAGGCAGCTCGTCCATCGCTGCGGGACGGGCTGCGGCACGGACCATGTCCTCGAAAGGACCGTTGGTGATCGTGAGGCAGCGGCCGTAATCCGACAAGACGCGGAAGCCATGCACGCAATCCTTCGGCAGATGGATGGTGTCGCCAACGCCCGCTTCGATGACTTCATCATCACGCCGGAAGCGGAACCGGCCTTCGAGGATGAAAAATGTTTCGCTTTCCTGACGATGAACATGCAGGGGCGGCGCGAAATCCTTGGCCATGCGATGTTCGATGACGGATAGCCTTTCGGCATTGTCGGACTGCTTCAGGTGGATCAACAGATGGGCGGTCATAAACCAGAGACTATCGGCATTCGCGGTCATGTGTGTGTTCCTTTCATTGGGTGAACTGCGTGAATGTCCAAACGGTCCGGGATTGGACTGCGCTTGTTATGGTCATGCCAAATCGGTCTTTGAGCGCATGCGTGAGTGCGTCTTCCACGGGTGAACCCAGCGCGGCGGCTTCTCGCCCCCGGACGGGATGCCCTCCCCGGATTGCAGTGTGCCTACGGCGTCATCGGGATATGGCCCGCTACGACCGGGGCAGAGTTCCTTGCGGCGTGACCTGGAAATCGCTGCGACGACGAAGGCTTTCATGATGTTCTCCGAAACCAGATTTTGGTGCGCCCGATGTACCAAAGGGCCCGGAAATGATAAGACCGATCATCGAGCATCATTATATGGAAGAAGGCACATGCGGTCCCTGGACCCTTTGGAAGGCCTTGCTGCCTTCATCACCGTCGCGAAGCATCTGAGCTTCACCAAAGCGGCAGAAGACCTGAGGATGTCGCGCGCCACCGTCGGCGCTCAGGTTCAGGCGCTCGAGAGCAAACTCGGCGTTCGGCTTTTGCATCGCTCGACACGCGCCGTCGTGCTGACCGAAGCCGGCTCCGCCTATTTTCAGTCCCTGGTCGGCATCATTCCGCAGGTCCGCGAAGCGGAGCGTGCGGCCTTGAGCTATCAGGAGGAGGTTGTCGGCCGGTTGAAGATGACCATGCCGCCCGATTTCGCGCAGCTCCACATGGCGTCGATCATCGCCGAGTTCCTGAAACGCAACCCCTCGGTTTCCATCGATCTCACCTTGTCCCACCGGGCGGTCAATCTCATCGACGAAGGCTTTGACCTGGCTATTCGAGGAACGATCGTCGTGGAGCCCAATCTGATCACGCGCCACATCGGCGATTCACGGCTCATCCTCTGCGCCGCGCCAGAGTATATCGACAAACACGGCGCACCGGCTGACCCCATGGATCTCGCGGGCCACGCCTGCCTGCACTTTTCCGGTCTCCGATGGGGCAATATGTGGATCCTCACCAAGGACGGCCAGACGCTGCGCATACCCATCGTGCCGCGCTATCTCGCCAATGATGGTCTGACGCTTCGAGATGTGGCCGTTGCCGGAGCCGGGATCACGTTGTTGCCGATGTTCAACATCGGTCCGGAGATCCGGGACGGCCGTCTCGTTCGCGTGCTCGACACATGGGAGATCGGCTCCGTTCCCGTTCATGCCGTCTATCCGGCCAATAAGAACATTGCGTCGAAGGTCCGACGGTTCACGGACTTCCTGGTGAAACACCTGCCGAAGGACGTCCTTGCATAGGAACAGGTGCACAAGGTGCTCGCCCCCCCAGGCCGCAGACCCCGCAGACTCTTACGTCGTTGCGGCCGGGGTTGGAGAGGGCCGATACGTTCCTGCCCTCACGACACCGTCACCGGCTTCGACCGCAGCATGGCGGCCGTGGCCGGATCGGCACGGCGGCAGAGCCTGGGCGGCAGCCCCTTCAGGATGAGTTCGGCATCGGCCACGGCCATGGAGCCGAGCGCATAGAAGGCGTCGCGCGTGCCACCGGTCCTGTGGGCCGAGAGGAGAATGCCGGGGGCCTTGCGCACAGGGTCGTCGGCGGCGACGGGTTCTTCGGGGAAGACGTCGGTTGCCACCTTGATATGGCCGGACCGGGCCGCCTCGATCATCGCGGGGAAGTCGACGACGGCGGCGCGGCTCATCAGCAGGAAGGCCGCACCTTGTCGCATCATGGCGAATTCGTCTCTGCCGATGAAACCCTGGTTCTCGCTGGTGACGCTGGCAAAAACGAAGACCACCTGGCTTTCGCGCAAGACCTCCTCCAGCGTCGAGGGTTGGCAATCCTGGCGCTCGACGATCTCGGCGGGCAGCCAGGGATCGAAGACGCGGACCTTGTTCTTAAACGGCCGGATGAGGTCGCGAAACTCCTGGCCGAGATCGCCGAAGCCGATCAGCCCGATGGGGGCGCCGGCAAAGCGGAAGGTGTCGGCATTGCCCTCCAGGCCATAACGCTCGACGCCGAGGCGAAAATCGCGGTCGGCCGCGGTGATGCCCCGGGCGAGGTCGAGCGCCATGGCCAGCGCCGCCTCCGCCACCGGAGAGGCGAAGGCCGAGGCCGGGGCGATCACCCAGATGCCGCGCTCGACGCAGGCCTGGTAGTCGATATTGGGCAGGAAATTCGATTCGACGTTGATGATGGCTTTCAGCTTGGGTGCCCGGTCGAGGCGCTCTTTCGGCATATCGGTCTGGCCGAAAATCAGCACCGTTTCAGGAAGATGGCGCTCGACCTCTTCGGCGGACATCGGGCGATCTTCGCAGACGATCACCTCGCCCAGCGCCTCGAGCCGCGCCCGCACCGCCGGTTCCATGATCAGATCGAGCGTTCTCGGCAACGGATCGACCAGAATGATGTTGCGGCTCATCGTTTCCTCCCTCGAGAATCGCAGATGGGTATGAGCTTAGCCCGAAACGCGGCACGGTGGGCAGGCTTCCGCGACAAGGCGGCGAGCCTGACACAGCGGCGGGGTGGCGCCGTCGATCAGCATGTCCGCTTCCGTGCCGACGCGGGCAAAAGCGCCTTGCCGCCGGCTTGATGAACTTCATCGGCATGGCTATCTGGACACAGACACTCACGGGGACGAAGCCCATCACACGACCTCATTTCGAGATTGCCGTGCGACAGTTGGGCATCCTCGATGCCCTGGCTGCTTATGGCCCTCAGATCGCGGGCACTCCGCCGCTCGGCGTCGAGACGGAGAAGAGCGATATCGATATTCTCTGTCACGCCCCGCAGGCCGATGCGTTCCTGGCGGATGTCGTGGCCCTATACGGTGAGATTTCCAGCTTTCGTGTCTGGCAGTGGATATCGGATGACCGCCCGGTGATTGCGACGTTTCACGCGCACGACTGGGATTTCGAAATTTTTGCCAGTCCTTGCCCCGTCGCCGCGCAATATGGCTGGCGTCATTTCCAGATTGAGAAACGTCTTCTGGCCCTTGGTGGCGCTCGCTTCAAGACCACCGTCCAGTTGCTGAAACAGCAAGGGTTGAAGACCGAACCCGCCTTCTGGTCTGCACTGAAGCAAGAGGGCGATGGATATCAGGGACTGTTGTCACTGGACGCGGCGACGGACGATGAACTGCGACAAATGCTGGCCAAAGCCGAGTTCGATCCGGATGCCGTTTCAGGTCTGTAGGGACGGCGGCAGTCATCCCGGCCGCGCGTCCCACAATGTTCAATCGCCCTCCCCCGCCGCCTGCAGCACCGAGGTGAGCAGGCCTGGAAACCGCGCCTCCAGGTCCTCGATCCGAAGACTGAGGCGGCGGCCGCGGCCGAGGGGGGTGTTGCGGATGACGCCGGCTTCGCGCAGGACCTTCATCAGGTGGGATTTGGTCGACTTCGGGATGGTGGGATCGGAGAGATGGCATTGCGCCATTTCGAGCGGGCCGGCGGCGAGTTGGCGGACGATGGCGAGCCGCTCGGGATCGCTCAGTGCAAAGAGCACATCGGTCAGGCGCAGGTCGTGGCGCTCGGGATGGGGCAGATCGGGGCTTGCAGACATCATGGTTCGAAATTAGTTGAACCGTAGCAGTTATTCCAGTAAATCTTGGTTCGAAATTCTTCGAACGATCAGGTGTCCCGTGACTGACAGACCCGTACCCGCGCAGGCCGAGCGCCCGGCCGGCTTCCGCCTCACGCTGGCGGCCTTGGCTGTCATGATGGCGGGGGCGAGTGCGCCGTCGCCGTTTTATCCGCTGTTGCAGCAGGAGATCGGCTTTTCGGCGGCCATGCTCACCGGCATCTTCGCCGTCTATACGATCGCGCTTCTCGTCACGCTTCTGTTCATGGGCTCGCTGTCGGACCATCTCGGTCGGCGGCCGGTGATTTCGGGGGGATTTGCGCTGATGGCGGTGAGCCTGCTGCTGTTCTGGCATGCGGACACGGTCGCCGCGCTGATGCTGGCGCGGGTGCTGCAGGGGGTGGCCGCCGGCCTGTTGTTGTCGGCGTTGTCGGCGGCCGTCGTCGATTTCGAGCCGAAAAGCCGGCCGGGCAGCGCCTCGATCTGGAACTCCGTCGTGCCGCTTGCCGGCCTTGCCTTCGGAGCGCTCGCCGCCGGCCTTTTGATGGACCTGACGGACGGGGCGAAGGCGGAGGTGTTCGGCACGCTGGTTGTCGGTTACGTCGTCTGTGCCGCCGGAATCTGGCTGATCCCGGAAACCGCACCGCGCCACGCGGGGTTGCTCGCCTCGCTGAAACCGCGCATCGGCGTGCCGGTGGCCGCAGCCCCTGCCTTCTGGCGCAGTGCGCCTGCCGTCATCGCCGGATGGGCGACGGGCGGGCTCTATCTCTCGCTCGGCGCGCCGCTGGTACGGCATGTGTTCGGGGCCGAGGATCACCTGACCCAGTCCTTCGTCATCTTCCTGCTCTGCGCCTTCGGGGCGCTTGCCTGTTATCTCGCACGCCGACATTCGTCGCGCCAGGTGACGCTTTACGGGACCTCGGCGCTCGCCATCGGCACTGCGCTGTCGCTGATCGCCATCGCCTGGCCGTCGCTCACCGCCTATCTCATCGCGCTCTCGATCGCCGGCACGGGCTTTGGCACCTGTTTCTACGGTGTGCTGCGCTCGATCGTGCCCGTGGTTCGCCCGGACGAACGGGGCGAGCTGTTTGCCGCGCTCTTTACGCTCTCCTACCTCGCCTTCGGTGTGCCGACACTGATTGCCGGTGTCTGTGTCGGGTTCTTCGGGCTGACGGCGACGGTGCTGGGTTATGGGGTGCTGATCGTGGTGTTTTCGGCGGTGGCGGGGTTGCTGCGGCAATTCAGAACACGGGACTGAGGTTCGCGGCTCCGACGACCACTCCGCCCCTTTGAAGTGAGCGGAGGATAGCCGGGATCGGGTCCCGGTTCCTGTGCCGTTTGCGATCCGGGCAAACCCGGTGCCGCCTCCCCTGGCCTCACGCCACCCGCTTGCGCGCCATATGTGCTGTCGTGCGCGAAACATCCCCTTGGCCTGCAGCGCTGCCATGGAGCTTGAACTGGGCGACGAGGTCGCGGAGCTTGGTGGCTTCACTCGATAGCGCGGCGGACGCGGCGGTGGTTTCTTCGACCATGGCGGCATTCTGCTGGGTGGTCTGGTCCATGGAATTGACCGCGACATTGACTTCCGACAGGCCGGTGGACTGTTCGCGCGCCGAGGTAGAGATCGCTTCCATGTGGTCGTTGATCCGTGCGATCTGTTCGCCGATCGCCTTCAGCGCCGTGCCGGTCTCGCGGACCAGCCGGACCCCGCCTTCGACTTCGGTCGAGGAGGTGTGGATGAGGGCCTTGATTTCCTTGGCGGCCTGGGCCGAGCGCTGGGCAAGCTCGCGGACCTCCTGGGCGACCACGGCAAAGCCCTTGCCCGCTTCGCCCGCCCGCGCCGCCTCGACGCCGGCATTGAGCGCGAGCAGGTTCGTCTGGAAGGCAATTTCGTCGATGACGCCGATGATGTTGGAGATCTGCCGGGACGAAGCTTCGATGCGCTCCATGGCCTCCTCGGCCTGGGCGACCACGGCTGCGGATTGCGTCGCATTGGTGTTGGATTCGGTGGCAGCCGTGCGGGCCTCGTTGGTCCGCTTGCTGGAATTGCCGACATTGACGGTGATCTGGTCCAAGGCGGCGGCGGTCTCTTCGAGGGCGGCGGCCTGCTGTTCCGTGCGCCTTGCGAGATCGCCGGCGCCGTTGGAGATCTCGCGGGAACCGTCATCGATCGCGGTAATGCCGGTGGAGATGGCGCTCAAGGTATCGCCGAGCTGCTGGACCGAAAGATTAAAGTCCTGGCGCAGAGCCTCGAAATCCGGGGCGAAAGGCTGGTCGAGCTGGAAGGCGAGATCGCCGGCGGCGAGCCGCCGCAGGCCGGCTGCGAGACCGGCGGTCGCTGTTCTCAGCCGCTCTGCCGCATCCGCTTCGGCACGTTCCTGGGCGGCCACGCGGTCCAGCTCCAGCTGGCGACGTGCGGCGTCTGCTCCCTGTTCCATCGCCTGTTTGGCAATCGCTGCCTGGCGGAAGGTTTCGACGGACGCGGCCATGGCGCCGATTTCATCCGTGCGGCCCTTGCCGGTGCAATCGAAGCTCGTATCGCCCTCGGCGAGGCGCTGCATGTCGCCGGAAAGCGCCAGAAGGGGTTTGGTGACAGTCTTGCGGGTGAGGACGTAGAGGCCGAGACAGAAGATGGCGGCAACGGCAAAGAGCGTGGTGAGCAGAGTGTTGACCGTCCGCTCGACGCTCAGGTTGCGCTCGACGGCGGCTTGCGACACCCGGCTGATCTGGTCGCCGGCCTGCTCCATCGCGCCTTCGAGCGCGGAGAACTGGTCCATGAAGGCGGGCAGCGCCGCAAGGGCTGCCGCCTGATCGCTCCCCGCCAGCGCGACAATGCTGGCGGCATCGTCGATATAGCGTGTCAGGGGCGCGTCGAGGTCGCCCAACACCTTCTGGGTTTCGGGATCGCCGACCAGCGTCTTGTTCGTCTTCACCATCTCCAGGAAGGTCGCGCGATGCTCCTCCATATCGGCCTGGACGGCTTCATGGGTCACGCCGGCTGCGGGATCGGATGAGAGGATCGCCGCCAGCACATCCGAGCGCAAGGCATCATGCATCATATCGGCCTGCATGTGGTTTCGCAGGATATCGGCGGAACGGCCGACATCCGCACCATTTTTCACCAGCACCCCGGCGGACCACATGCCCACCCCGGCAATGCCGCCTGCAAAGACAAAGATGGCCACGCTCGCAACAGTCACTTTACTCTGGATAGAAGTCATAGCCTTGGTTCCCGCTTTCTCGAATTTACATGATCTTATTCGAATGTTCTTAATCAACACTCAATGCACGGGAGGGTCGAGACCGACGGGTGGCGGCGCCCGTTTGGCTTGCGCGAGATGAGAATGCTGCCGTGTGGCAGGGTTGCTGAGTTTCGGATCCGATCCGATGCGGCCTGCTCCCGCCGGATCCTGCCCCTGTCCCTGTCGACAGGCGGGCACCGTCGCTCGGCAAGCCAGACGGCAGAGGCCTGATCAGGCCTTTTCCGATGGCTCTCGCCCCATGGCATAGAGATAGAGTACCGTTCCGCGCCGGTCGGTCAGCGTCCAGGTTTCGTCCGGGTCACGGTCCGGCACAGCAAAGCTGTTGGAGACGAAGAGGCTGCCGGGTTTCATCTCGGCTGACAGCTTTGCCCAAAGTGCGGCCATGGGTTCGGGCGACAGGAAGGCGTAGACGACGTCTTCCTCGGAAACATCAGTGGAAAACAGGTCCTGGCGGCGGATCTGGCCCGCACCGCTCAGGCGCGACAACAGGCGGGCGGCGAGAAAAACGGCGGGGGCGTTTTCGACGCCACGGGCGCGGCGGGAGGCGTTGCCCTTGGCCACGGCGCGAACGACACCGCCTAAGCCGCAGCCGAGGTCGAGGAAACGGGTGACGCCTTTCTCTGTCATCAGGTCGGAGAGGGCATCAGCCGTCGGGCCATTGGTGAGATAGAGCGGCACACGGCCGCGCGCGGTGTTGGAAAAGACCAGGGACATCACGAGGAAGGCGAGGCCGAACGGCCAGGCGGGCAGATTGCCAGCGAGAAGCGCACCGACCAGCGCCAGAGGAAAGACAAAGGCGATGACCAGCCACCAGACGGCAAGCCCGAGCAGCCGGCAGATGGCTGCTGCGAGCAGCCCCTGCAGCAGGACTGCCGCAACGATCAGGGCGGTGCGCTCGACGCTTTGCGAGAGCAGCGCCGTTGCGATCGCGACCAGCGGCATGGCGACGACCTGGGCGAGAAGCGCGCCTGCAATCGGAGTTTTGGTGAACACGGACATGAGGTGGCTCCGGCGGGGTCTGGTCGCGGCGGACAGTGGCAGGGGGGGCGGCGATTCTCAAGGGCGGTCGGTGGACAGACCGGATCGGTGGCGGACAGGATAGTCGCGATCAAGGGTTGCGCCGGCGCTGTGGCTGCGGCGTTTCGCGCTGCGGCTTGCATGCCGTCGGCCGGACTGGCATCGTCCGGGGTGAACCGGTCAGCAGAGGCGCCACCGATGGACTTCATGAAAGTGCTGAAATCGTTGGAGGACCTTCTCTATGAGCTGGTGTCCTGGCTGATCTTTTATCCATTGACCGCGTGGCGCGCCTGCGTGTCGCCCCTGTCGATGATGCGCTATGCCGATCTGGAACTCACCGATCGGCCGGAAGACCAGTATGACGATACGATCAGCCCGCCGCTGTTCCTGCTGATCACGCTTCTGATCGCACAGGCGATTTCTGCCCTGATGCCACGCGGCGGGGCGGAGGCGGCGGAAGCGGCAAAGGAGGCGCTGACGTCGTCGGACACCAACCTGTTGATTGCGCGTGGCGTCATCTTCGGCATCTATCCGCTCGCCATGGCGGTGACGCTGCTGCGCTCGAAGGGCCTGAAGATCACCCGCAATGCGCTGCGGCCGCCCTTCTTCAGCCAGTGTTACGTCGCGGCCCCGTTCGTCTTCCTGGTCGGACTTGCCGTCGACCTGTTGATGATCCCCGGCGGGAGCGGACTGACTGCGGGGCTGGTGACGCTCTTCGGCGCCGTGCTCTGGTACGGCCAGACCCAGGTGCTCTGGTTCAGGCTCGACCTGTCGATCGGCACGCTGCGGGCGATCTTGCTATTCATTCTCGCCTTCGTCGCAGCCAGTGTCGTGGCGCTGTGCGTGGCGCTTGCCGTCGGATGGGGATTCCAGCACTGGAAGAGCTGAGGCAGCGCTTGGCTCAGTGGCCGCGGCGGGTGGCGGGCGAGAGCGCGCTTTCGACCTGGTGCCCGAGCAGATGCTGTTCGGCGGGATCAAAATCACCAAACCCATGAATGGCGGCCTGCGACCAGAGGATGCGGCCGCTGAGCAGCGGCGCATCGACCGTGGCGATCAGGTGGCCGTTCATCGCCACGTCGAAGGAAACGAAACGGCGGCCAAGCACAGCGGTTTCAGACAGATTGGCAATGTTCATGCGTCTCTCCCCCATGCTCCCTCCCCGGATGCGCTGGTGTTTCAGACCCGACAGATAGATGCCGGCGACTCCCCCCTATACATCCAGGGGTTTCTTTCGTTTTTGCGCATATCGACACATAAGGAAAGGCGCTGCGGCGATTTTTTCCCGGAATGGGTGCGCATGGCTGTGGACAGAGGAATTGTCGGCCGGACACTTGGGAGAGGCGCGGCCCGCGCGGAACGCGCCATATCAGCGCCCGGAGCCGATCGCCCTGCGCTCCGGCAGCCCTGGCGTGTAGCGCCTTTACGTCCAACGACGACGCGCTGCGGTCGACACGATCACGGGATGTGCGGCCGCATGCCCTTGGCGCGGCCGCCCTCACCTGCCTGCTTGGTCAGACTTTGACGTATTTGCGCCAGTCATGCTCCTCCTTGAAGCCGAGGACCTCGCGGATCTTGGCGTTGGAGAGTGGGGCGGCAAAGCCGTCGAGATCGCCCGTGATCGGGGTGTTCGGCGCGTATTTGGCGAGGAATTCGCGGGTCGGGATCGTGGCCGTGATCGTGTCGTTGACGGCGTTGAAGACCTGGAAACCAAGGCCGTCCCTGGCCACGCAGAGATCGACGATCTGGCCGAGATCGCGGGCGTCGATATAGGACCAGGCATTGCGCTTGCGGCACGGTGGATCGGCGAGATAGCCGGGGAAATTCGCATAATCTTCCGGCGAGATGACATTGCCGATGCGCAGGGCATAGACGTCGATGCCGTAGCGCATGGCGAAGGCGCGGGCGGTCTTTTCGTTCACCACCTTGGAGAGGCCATAGCTGTCCATCGGGTCGGTGTCGTAGTCTTCGGTCAGCGGGAACTGGTGGTAGTCCTTGTCGCCCTCGGCGAAGCAGACGCCATAGGTGGTTTCCGACGAGGCGATGATCACCTTCTTGATGCCGAGCTTGGCGGCCGCTTCGATGACATTGTAGGTCGAGAGCGTGTTGGCGGCGAAGGTGGCGTTGTCGGGCTTCATCAGGATGCGCGGGACGGCGGCGAAATGCACGACGGCATCCACCGGCTTCGGACCGCCGGCTTGCTCGTAACCGTCATAGCCGAAATGGCAGGAGAGCGCGTTGAAGACCTCTCCCGCATCGGTGACATCGCTGAGCAGCGTGTGCACGCCAGCTTGGTCGAGCACGGTCAGGTCGACATTGAGGACCTTGTGGCCCTTGTCCAGGAGATAGGACACGACATGGCGCCCCGCCTTGCCGCTGCCGCCGGTGAATACGATCCGCTTGCCCATGGGTTTCCTCCGCTGCAAGTGGTCTGATGACCAGAGAGCGCAGCCGAGGGGAAAGCGTAAGGGGGGAGAAGCTGCCGCAGCGGCCCGAGGGAACCCAAGCCGCTCTCGCCGTGTTTCCCTCGTCGCATCGGAAACCGAGGAGACGCGCGTGAAACTCGAGGATTTTGCAGACAGACAGCCCAGATTCATTCTGGAAGACTTTTTTTCCGGCACGCTGCGCGGCTTCGGCGTGACGCTCG
Organism: Rhizobium sp.; assembly: GCA_029865825.1. Classification (GTDB taxonomy): domain Bacteria; phylum Pseudomonadota; class Alphaproteobacteria; order Rhizobiales; family Rhizobiaceae; genus Allorhizobium. Next base: position 4,821 of record JARXAQ010000169.1, on the reverse strand, counting down.
GACGGCTCGGAGGGTTCCAGTACCGGTTCACCATCGATGCGCGCGGCCAGTTCGACCCCGTCTCCAACGTGCTCTCGCTGAAGGAGGATTATTTCTTCGACGACGGCCATTCCGACACTTTGAGCTGGACGATCCTGAAGCGCGGCGAGACCAGCTACGAGGGGCGGGAGACGCTGATCGACGGGGTGGCCGAGGGCGAGCAGGCGGGATCGGCCTTTCGCTGGCAATATGCCCGCGATGTGCCGGCCGCCGACGGATCGAAGACCCGCTTCGGCTTCGACGACTGGTTCATCATGCATGACGACAAACATCTGAGCGTGCATGCATCGCTGACCAAACTTGGTCTGGAGGTGGCGACCATCGAGGCGTTTTACGAGCGGGTGGGCTGACGGGACTGGCCCGCTTGACCGCGCCGGCCACGATTCCCATCTGCAGTGGGTGCATTCAGGAGAAAACATATGGGATTGTTCGACGCATTGCTGGGCCATGGATCAAGCGTTGATCCGGGCGATCTCGCCAAACGCCTCGATGGCGTGTTGATCGAAGGCGAGACGGTCGGACTGGCCTTCAAGGTGATCCGCGACGTCTTCGTCTTTACCGACAAGCGGCTGATCCTGATCGACGTCCAGGGCATTACCGGCTCGAAGGTGGACTACACCTCCGTGCCCTACCGAGCGATCACCCGCTTTTCGGTCGAAACCGCCGGCACCTTCGACCTCGACAGCGAGTTGAAAATCTGGGTTTCGGGCACATCCGAGCCGGTGACGAAGACGCTGAAGAAGGGCACGGATGTGCGCGGCATACAGCGGGCATTGGCGACGGGGGTGTTGCGGTAAGCCTGACCCGTTCGGCATTTTCGACCGGCCGGGGTGGCCCTGCCCTTTCTTCGGCATAAGCCGTCCCGGCATCCGCGCCAAGCAGCTTGCCCGCGCCGGGACAGTCGGAAGGGGCCACATCATCCGAGGCTTGGAATTCGACGACCGACCTCGAGGCCGTGCGGCGCACGACACCCGGCTTGGGGTGACGCTTAGCCGTGGCAAACTTCCCACATCCCCGAATCAATGATACCCGTTCGACCTCATCACCGTTGCGGCCCGCCCGCCCGTTCTCGAGGTCCGTCCGCCCTTGTTTCGTGTTCCCCTCCTTGTTGCGATCGCGCTTTTCGTCGCCTTTGGCGGGGCGATCCTGTCGGCACAGTCGATGCTGACCGCCTCGGTCGGGTTCGGGGCGATCGAGGTGTCCGGTTGGCGGGCGTTTCCGGCGGCGCAGACGGTCGATGCCGATCCGTATGCCAAGGCGCATCGGGCAAAGGCCGGGCGATTGCTCTATGGCTCGGCGGAGGGACTGCAGTTCACCGCGCTCAAGGATTCGCAGGGGCTTTCGCTCACCGGCACCTGTTCGTACCGGCTTTCCGGACGCACGCCCGTGTCGCGCCTCTGGACGCTTTATGCCGCCGACAGCGTCGGTGGGCCGCTGGTTGCGGGGCCGGAACTGCCGGTGGCGAAGAATTCGCAGCGGATCCTGCGTGCGCCTAACGGCACGTTCGAAATCGCCATTTCGCGCACGGCCAAGGCGGGCAACTGGCTGGCTTTGCCGGATACCGGTGCCTTCCAACTGGTGCTGACGCTTCTCGACACACCCGCCGCCGCCTCCACGGGCCTGTCGGGGCTCGACATGCCCGTGGTCGAGCAGACGGGATGCGGCCAATGAAACAGGTCCTCTATGCGCTGGTGACGGGCATTTTCGGCGCGGTGCTGCTACATATCATCATCATTCTCGGCGTGCCGCATTTCACCGGCCAGGACGCCTATACGCGGGTAACGGCCGAGGGGCCGCCCTTCGTGCTGCATGCCCTGACCAGCCGGCCGGACAAGACCGGTCTGGCCGGGTTGGATCCCTTTCTCAGGGTCGCCGTCTGCCATTTCGACATCGCCCGCCAGCCGCTGTCGCTGGTGGCGGCCGGTGGCGGCGTCGATTTCTGGTCGGTCGGCATCTTCGACCAGGACGGCAACGAGGTCTATTCGATGAACGACCGCACCTCGGTCGCCGGCGATCTCGACATGCTGGTCGCCACCCCGGTGCAGGTGGCGCAGTTGCGCAAGACGCCGATCGCAGCACTGGCCGAGACGATCCTGGTCGAGCATCGGGGAACTGCGGGTTACGTGGTGCTGCGGGCGCTGGCCGCCCAGCCGAGTGCGCAGGCCGAGGCGCAGGACTTTCTCGCAGAGGCCGAATGCCTGCCGTTTACCGGCCGCTGAGGCTGTCTGGCGGCACATCCTCTATCTCGGCCACCGCATCATGATCGGAATCGCCCTCGTCCGACCCTCGGCCGTCCCGCCCTTGCGCGTCAGACGATCGGATCGTCGACCAATACGCTGCCGAGACGGATGACCAGACGGCGATCGAAGAGCTGGGGTCGGGCGAACATCCAGTGCAGCGCCTCTGTCGAGGACCAGGGCCGCTTGTAGGGCCGCACCGAGGTCAGCGCCTCGAAGACATCGCAGACGGTGCTTAAACGGACCGGCATGTCGATCTGATCGCGCTTCAGGCCGAGCGGGTAGCCGGACCCGTCGAGCGCCTCGTGATGCAGACGGCAAATGTCGAGGGCGAGCGGCGGGATGCCGGGATAGGCCTTCAACAGCTGATAGCCGGCCTGCGGATGGTTGCGGATCACTGCGCGTTCCCCGCTGGTCAATGTGCCGGGCTTGTTCAGGATCTCGCTCGGGATCAAAAGCTTGCCGATGTCGTGCAGGATGCCGGCGACGCCCAGCATCGCGACCGTCTCCTCGTCGATCCCGAGTGCGCGACCCAGCAGGGTCATCATGCCGCTGACGGCCAGCGAATGCACATAGGTCGTCTCGTCCTTGCTCTTCAGCCGCGTCACTTCGAGCGCGATGCCGGCGCTTTCGCGCCAGGTGCGGGCATTGCTGTCGGCAACGGCGGACAGATCGTCCATGTCGAGGGGCCCACCGGCAACCATGTCGGTGAGGCGCGTCTTCAGTGCCAGTTTTGCCTGGTCGAGGGTGTCGCGGATCTTGCGGACTTCGGCGGCTTCGCCGACCTCGACGGACTTCGCCTTGCCTTTCGACCTGGCGATGGGGGTTTCGGGCGGGCGACCGTTCGGATCGAGGCCGAGGGCGATGTTGATCAGCACTTCGCTCGCCGAACTTCTGACGATGGCGGCAAGGTCGCGGTCGCTGCTGAGAACGAAGCGGCGCCTGGCGAATTCCTCGCTGGGACAGGCGACGCTTTCAATGAACATGCCCTTGCGGAGGCGGTCCTTGGTCAGCTTGACGAGCATGGGTCGATACTGCTCCGCATTGCCGCCGGACCCGTTCGCGTCATGGGACGAGTTCGGAGGGCGCATTCCATCGTTATTTCGTTATATTTTACGAGAATTATTGAGAGGACGTAAATATGGGCACAACCGGCGGTATTTCGCCTCGTGGGGCGACGGCCGCCGGGCGGGCTTGCGACGCACGGACGGCTTGAGCGCATCCCGGTTGCTTGCACCGCCGGCACGGAGCAGGCAGTTTGAAGGGCAGCCGTCGATCCCGACCTCACCGCTCGGCCGGATGATCGGATCGAACCTCACATCGCCTCAATAGGGCCGGCGGTCGGTGCCTTGGGGTGCGGGCAGTGCCGGCAGTGTCGGCAATTCGACGCGGGGCCAGATGGCCTGGGTGTCGAGCCGCTCCTGGCGGATGCCGGTGAAAAAGAGGATCTCAGCCTTGGTGCCGGGCGCCGAGACTTTCACAGAACCCTGCGCGCGGCGCGCGGCGTCCTGCCTGTCCTTGATCCTGATGATGTCTGCCATGCTCGTCTCCTTTTCAAGAAAAAAGATCGAGAGGGATGAAGAGCGTATCTCACCCTGCCCCGTTCAGGGGCCGGCACATTCCGGGTCCTTTCGCCTGGCTTTCGCCAAGCACCCAGTCATCTGCGCCTTTCTCCGACGCGGCTGCCTGTTCGCGGAATAGGCCGCGATACCGGGCCACGCATATGCCTAATATCGGATACATTCGACGAATCGTCATGCTTGACCATCCGTCCGGCCTCAAGAAGCCATAGGTTAGTTAACAGCTTGCTAACAAATTCGTTCTAATGTGACAGGCATCTGTATTGCGTTGGAGTGCTGAGTGTGAGCGAACAGTTCAGGGAGCTTGAAAGGCCGGCCGGCGCGCGGAACAAGGATGTCGTTCTGATGGCCACCGTCACGAGTTTTCAGGCGCTCTCCCATCCCGGCAAATCCGAACTCCGACAATTTGCCGAGCTCTTCCAGCTGCTCTATGCCAATTGCTCGATCGAGGCGCGGCGGGATGCCGTGGCGGCGCTGTCGCAAAGCCCGAACCTTCCCCTCTCCATTGCCGCCTTCATCGCCAGCCAGCCGATTGCGATCGCCGCGCCCTTCCTCGCCGCGTCACCGGCACTGACCGACGACATGCTGATCATGATCGCCCGCACGCAAGGGGCCGACCATGCCCGTGCCATCGTCAAGCGTGAAAAACTGTCGCCGACGGTGATCGATGCGCTGGTCGGCTTGCGCCATGCGCTGCCACCGCGCCCGGAACGGGTTGCCCAGACACAGAGCCTGCCGGAGGATGCGGCCGGAGCGGCGCGCTTCGCACGCACCATGGCGGCGCTGGCGATGACCGACCTGCCTGGCGCCCAGATGACCGCGCCGGCCGTCGTGGATGCTCCGACCGAAGCGCCGATCGCGGCCGCAGCCCCGGCTGCGACCGATAGTCCGGTTGCGGGCGGCATTGCGACTGCGGGCGGCGAGCCGGCAGCGGCCGAAGAGCGCCGTATGCGCGAGGAGGCTCT
>JARXAQ010000163.1 GCA_029865825.1 Rhizobium sp. | reverse complement strand
TACAAGCAGGCGATCGTCGATGCCCATGCCAATGACATTGTCTATTCCAACTATTTCACTGGTATCCACGGCAACTACCTGAAGCCGTCGATTGCTGCCGCCGGCCTCGATCCCGACAACCTGCCGGAAGCCGATCCGTCGAAGATGGACTTCGACAAGGCCACGACCGGTGGCGCCAAGGCCTGGAAGGACATCTGGGGCTGCGGCCAGGGTATCGGCGCGGTCAAGGCGGTCGAACCGGTGGCCGCCGTCGTCGACCGGCTGGAGCGCGAATACATAGGCGCAAAAAAGGCCATTTGCGGCTAAGGCCGCCACTGCTAGCGTCCCCGCAGATCTGATTTGCGGGGACCCCATGCATCACCTGAAACTCACCCTCACGCTCGCCGCCCTCCTCAGCAGCACCCTCTCCAGTCAGGCGGAGGACGGCGCCTATAAGGAGTTCAAGGCCTGGCAGGTCTCCTGCAGCCAGACCCGCGCCTGCACCATGCGGCAGTTCCTCTCCGACAAACCATTGTCGAGCTTCGAGCTGCAGCGGAGCGGCAAGCCGGAAGCGCCTGTTGTGCTGGTGGTCTCGCCGAGCGACAATACCGTCACCGAAAATGAGGGCGCGCCAGAGGCAAGCATCGCGATCGACGGAGGCGAACCGCTGGTATTGAGCGGCGCCTCGGTGACAGCTGATCCCAGCGCCTATGCATTCAAGCTGAGCGGCGACTTCATCGGCAACGGGCTGATCGAGAGCCTGAAGAACGGCACGACCGCCACCATTACGCTTTCGCGCGGCGACAAGAGTGCGAAGGGCGACCTGCCGCTCGCCGGTGCGGCCGCGAGCCTCTTGTTCATCGACGAATATCAGGACCGCATCGACCACGTGGACGCCATCACCGCCAAGGGTGACAAGGCGCCCAACCCGGCATTGCCGGTCACAGACCTGACCTCGATCGACGAACTGCCGGAGGCAATCCGCACCCATTTCGCCGAGGGTGGCCTCTGCGCCGACACGGATCCCTCGATGTTCAACGGCAATGCGATGTCGCACGCGATCGACGAAAACACGACAGTCTACATGATGCCCTGCGGCTCAAGCGGCGCCTATAATGTGCCTTATATGGCCTTCATCGATGCCTTTGAGATGGTCACACCCCTTGCCTTCCCGGAAATGCAGGACGGCGGCCCCAGCGCCACCCTCCAGGCCTTCAACCTCGCCTATGACTGGGAAGCAAAGCGCTTCTCCTCCTTCTTCAAAGGCCGAGGCATTGCCGATTGCGGCACGTATAGCCAATGGCAGCTCAAGGAACGCGCGACAGGACCACAGCTGGTGCTGATCGAGGAGACCTTCCGCGACTGCCCGGAACAGTTCAACGAGGCGGAAGAGATCGATCCGGGCAGCTGGCCGAAGACTTGGCCGCTGAAGTAAAGCTCCAAGGCGGCGGCGGCCTCGGATGCAAGGCCGGGGAAATTTTCCCCGGCTGCGGAAAACCGGCTTGAAATCACCCGGCAATCCCTGTATCAGCCCCTCACCGTCAGCAACGGGCCATCAGCCTGTTCGCAGATGCCGCTTTAGCTCAGGTGGTAGAGCACATCATTCGTAATGATGGGGTCGCAGGTTCGAGTCCTGCAAGCGGCACCACTACTCATGATTAAATTGTGATTTTTCAGTCGGTTAAGTGAATATGTCGCGAACATATCCACCTTTTTATCCACCTTTTGAATTTCGTTGGACCTTCGTTTTCCCTCCCTCAAACTGTTCCTCAGAGATCAGCACTCTTAATGCCGTGAGTGACATTGTCGGTAAACGAGCCCTTGATGAACGTGCAGCCAGATCACTCGGCACCGGGTGCAAATCAAAATGGCGCACGCGAGTTAGCCGCTGTACAATTGGGTTTGCCGATGTCGCAGTTTGCCGCCATGCAATTTGCCAACACCCGGGCTGCGCGTCACCGTATTTACGCTAGGCAAAGTTCTGATGAAGTGGTGACCGGACGAGGTTTCGGGCACGGCCGTTTCTGTGAGCGCAGCGCGCAACGGCTCTGCTTGAGTATCAGATCGCATCAGGATTAAGAGACTTGGGAATGATACGAGGCGTTGGCGGCTCGCCCAGATCTGCACGTGATTTTTTGCTTCGCGCTCGTGGCAATCAGGAAGCCTGATAATTCCGTATCTGGCGGCCATCGGAGTCGTGGGAGCATCCAAGGTTGTCGCCGCTTACCACCACTTGGCGGCCGCTTCCCCGTGTGCAGACTCGCCCTCAAGGTCGACACCCCCGCGAGTAAGGCCCAGGCCGGCGCCGCCAACCTTACGATGAACGACGCTGATCCAAGCGGAAACGCCGCTGCTGTTGCGCGCCTCGCGCTTTAGGCGCTCAAACGATACGACCCGATCGTTGCCGTCGATGGCGCATACGGTATCGTTATGGACACGGAAGGTGCCGATCTCCTGCAGGTGGCGGAGATTCGCTTGCCCTGTCGATCGGGCACATCCCGGTTCCGGTCAAGGCGCCAGATCGGGGTGGTTAGAGTAGTCATGGACCAGTTTACCAGCAGCTACTGCTGTGGCGCGAGTGCGCCTCGCGGCCTACGAAAACCCAACCGCAGCTGCATCTTCCATGCGTCTATATCGGGTTTGGGGCCGAGAGCAGATGTCTGCTGTTGGGCGCTAAGCGCGGATTGCGGACGTTCGGCTCCCTAAGTCAAAGCGAGCCACGGACAGGCAATGCGGTCGATCTTCGGTCGTGATCGCGTCACCCAAACCGTTCGACCATGAGGATCTTGCGCCGGGATGCGATCAGCAGGTATTAAAATCGCTCCTGCCGATCGCCACGCCTCAAAGCCGCCCTCCAGACTTTCGAAAGCCATTCTTTGTATGCGCAGATAAGCTGCCACGCTCTCCTGACATCTGCTCCTGCCTGTCGATTTCAGAAGGAAGAACGCGGCTTCCTGCTACCGTGCCGAAAACTGCTCCGACACCGATCAACACAGGCTCCTCGACGCCGATTGTCCGCATGGCATCAGTCAGACCACCAAGCGGACCAGCCCAGCGCTGTTCCTGCGGACGGCTAACCGAGGAGACCACAACAACGGGCGTGTCGGGCGTCATGCCGTTCTCCCGGAGCCGCTGCTCGATCTGCCCCGCCATGCGTCCGCCCATGTAGAAGATCGACGTCTGATTGGCCGCGGCGAGCGAAGCCCAGTCGACGCTCCGGGGTAGTTCGTAATTGCGCGAATGACCGGTGACGAAGCGCACCTGCTGGGCGTGATCGCGATTGGTGAGCGAGGTTTTCAGCGATGCGGCCATGGCCGAGGCAGCGGTGATGCCCGGCACGACGTCCACGGCAATTCCCTCGCTTTGCAGCCTGGCAATTTCCTCCCCTGCCCGGCCGAAGATCATCGGGTCCCCCGATTTGAGCCGGACCACGCGTTTGCCGGCCTTGGCGAAGCGCACCATCATATCGTTGATGTCATCCTGGCGGCAGCTCTCCCGGCCGCCTCTCTTGCCGACGAGGAAGCGTTTCGCCTCCCTTCGGGCCAGTTCCAGCACCTCCGGCGAGACGAGATCGTCGAACAGGATGACATCGGCGGCCTGCAGGGCCCGCATGGCCTTGAGGGTGAGGAGTTCGGTATCCCCCGGCCCTGCCCCGACCAATGTCACCGAACCCGTGGGGGGCAGCGAGGCGATCTGCTCTGCGGTGGTGAGCAAGCGGTCCGCCGTCTCCTCCCCCGGCGGCTCGTTTGTCGACAGGCTTCGAGCGACGAAACGCTCCCAGAAGAGCCGCCTTGCCGGGCCTGGTGACAGCCGGCGATTGACCGCCTCGCGCAGCGACTGGGCAAGGCTTGCCCATTGCTTCAGCGCCGGCGGCAGCAGCATTTCGATTCGCTGGCGGATCGCCTGGGCGAGGATGGGGGCTGCCCCATCCGTCGAGATCGACACGATCACCGGCGAGCGATTGACGATCGAGCCGAACTGGAACTGGCAGTAGGCCGGTTTGTCGATCACGTTGACGGGCACGCCCGACGCGCGCGCAGCACAGAAGAATGCGCGCGCTTCGTCATCGGTCTCGCAATCGGCCAACGCCAGCGAGGCCCCGGTGAAGATGCCGCAATGCCAGGGATGGGCATGGTGGCTGAGCGCGGTGCGGTCGATCAGCGCCTTCATCGTCTCGCCGAGGTGATCGCGTTCGCAATAGAGGTCGACCTCAGCACCGCAGGCCTGCAGCAGCTCCGCCTTCCAGGCCGCGCCATCCGATCCTCCCGCGATGATCGCCCGCTCGCCAGCGAGATTCCAGAAGACCGGAAGCTTGGCGAGCGGGGCGATGCGTTCGTGAGCGTCACTCGGCGGCAATGGGTTGCGTCGCATCCAGGATCCTCCTGATTTCGGGGCGGCACGAGCCGCAATTCGTTCCGGCACTCAAGGCCACACCAATGGCTTCCACCGAGCAGCAACCGCTTCGTGCGGCGGCGTTGATCTCGTTGATGCCAACGGAAAAACAGGAGCAGACGATCGCCCCCTTGTCCGGCCGGCCGGCAGCCGGTCGACCGGCGATAAGCGCGGACCGCGTATTACGATCCACGTGGTTTTCCCTGAGTTGGTCGACCGCCCACTGCCGCGATACCGAGACAGGATCTGACGCGACGAAAAGGCCGGCTAGAAGCTGCTCTCCCTCAAAGACGAGCAGGCGGTGGTCTCCGGCTTTCCGATCGACATAGCCGGAGAATTCATGCTGCTCTCCAAGTTGGAGAGTGTGTCGCAGCCAGGTCTCCCAGCCATCGGCAGGCGGGTTGCCAGCGAATTCCAGGCGATAGCCGCTTTCTGTTTTTGCGATCGCCCAGTAGGCAAACGGGAGATCACGGGGGCGCGTCGCCGATACCAGAAAGCCATGGGACTGCGCTTCGTGGCGGGCGACAGAAACGCGGGCCATCTTCAGTGCAGGTTGGCCGGAGATGGGATCGACGCTCGAGGAGACCACCGTATCGACGCGGGCGCTGGGTGCGGTCTCGCCCGTCCAGTGCATGGGAACGAAGAGCGCGCCGCGCATCTGGCGTTCAGTCAGCAGGGCTCGCACAATGATCGATCTGCCGGTTGCCCCTTCGACATTCACCAGATCGGCATCGACGATACCGGCTTTTTCCGCGTCCGCCGGATGGATCTCGCAGAAGGGCTCGGCGATATGGGCGGAGAGCCGAGCACTCTTTCCCGTCCGCGTCATCGTGTGCCAGTGATCGCGGATGCGGCCCGTATTGAGGGTGAAGTGATGGCGCGCATCGGTTTGCTCCACTGCGGGTATCGTGACCGGCACAAGCCGCGCCCTGCGGTCAGCGGTGAAGAAGCCACCATCGGCAAAGAAACGGGCACGGGATGATCCATCTTCGCGCAAAGGCCACTGGAATGGCGCAAGCGCATCATAGGTCGCACCGGTGATTTCAGCATGGGCGCTGATATCGAAATCGCGCTCGCCGTGGTTCTCGAAGGCGGAAAGAGCCGCATGCTCGGCATAGATCGCAGCCGGGCTGCCATAGTCGAATTCGGAGCCGAAGCCCATGCGCCGGCCAACCTCTGCCAACTGCCACCAGTCGGCGCGGGCCTCGCCCGGCGCGGATAAGAACGGCCTCTGCCGGGAGATACGTCGTTCGGAATTGGTCACCGTGCCGGACTTTTCACCCCAGCCGGTGGCCGGAAGCAGAACATGGGCGAGACGCGCGGTGTCAGTATCCTTCTGGATGTCCGAGACCACCACGAACGGGCAGGCCTCAAGGGCCGCCTTGACCGCATCCGCATCAGGCATCGAGACCACAGGATTTGTCGACATGATCCAGATCGCCTTGATCCGCCCGTCCGTCACCGCCTCGAACATGTCGACGGCCTTCAGGCCGGGTCTCTCTGCGATCACAGGCGCCTTCCAGAAGCGTTGCACCCGTTCGCGGTGCACAGGGTTTTCAATCGCCATATGGGCTGCGAGCGTGTTGGCGAGACCGCCGACCTCGCGCCCACCCATGGCGTTCGGCTGGCCGGTCAGCGAGAGGGGCCCCATGCCGGGCCGTCCGATCCGGCCTGTCGCTAGGTGGCAATTAATGATGGCATTGACCTTGTCAGTGCCGACAGCGGACTGGTTGACGCCCTGGCTGTAGCAGGTGACGACCTTTTCCGTCTGGGCGAAGAGGCGGAAGAACTGGCGGATCATCATGCCGGATATGCCGGTTGCCTCGGAGAGATCCGACAGGGAACCATGCGATGCGGCCAGCAGGGTTTCGGGGAAGCCGGAGGTGTGTCTGGTGAGATAGTTTTCGTCGATCGCACCGGTCTCGGCCAGATGGGTAAGCAGGCCGTTGAATAGGGCGATGTCGCCATCGGCGGCAACGGCCAGATGCAGGTCAGCGATGTCGCAGGTGGCAGTCCGGCGCGGATCAATCACCACCACCTTCAGGGCAGGACGCTGAGCCTTGGCCGCCGCAAGACGCTGGTAAAGGACCGGATGGCACCAGGCCATGTTGGAGCCGACGAGGACAACGAGATCAGCGAGTTCCAGGTCCTCGTAACAGGCGGGCACCGTATCGGCGCCGAAGGCCCGACGATGGCCGGCAACCGAGGATGCCATGCACAGGCGCGAATTGGTGTCGATATTGGCGGAGCCGATGAAACCTTTCATAAGCTTGTTGGCGACGTAATAGTCCTCGGTCAGTAACTGCCCTGAGACATAGAAGGCGACGGCGTCGGGACCGTGATCGGCGATCGTCTCCCGGAACGTTGAGGCGACGAGATCAAGCGCCTCGTCCCAACTGGCGCGTTGCCCGTGGATTTCCGGATGAAGCGCACGACCGTCGACCCCCAGGGTCTCTGCCAGCGCGGAGCCTTTGGAGCAGAGCCTGCCGTAGTTGGCGGGATGGTCCGGATCGCCTCTGACGCTGGCCTTGCCCTCGTCATCGACGGCGGCGATCACGCCGCAGCCGACACCGCAATAAGGGCAGGTCGTCTTTGTTTCACAGGGCATGGCTGCGGCTCCGCGCGTTGATCATCCCGCTCACTCGGCTGCGACCAGCATGCTTTCGAGCATGATGGAGAGATGACCGTCGATGTTGCGCACGGGAATGGTCTTGACCTCGCCTTCGTCCGCACCCAGCGTCTTGCCGGTTTCCAGCGAGATCACCCAGTTGTGCAGCGGGCAGGTCACCGCCTTGCCATGGACGATGCCTTGCGTCAGCGGGCCGCCCTTGTGGGGGCAGTGATCCTCAATAGCGAAGACCTCGTTGTCGGCGGTGCGGAACACTCCGATCTTGCCCTGAGGCGTCTTCACACATCGCGCCCCGCGCAGCGGGATATCGTCAATGGTGCCGATTGCAATCCAGTTCATGGGTAAGCTCCTTGTTGTTCAGCGCTTGCGGATGGTCATCCTCACCTTGAGGGGGAGGGTCGGACCACAGGTCCGGCGTGGGGGTGAACATTCGTGCTAACGCGGATCACCCCCACCCGCGCGTTCTGCGCGACCTCCTCCCTCAAGGGGGAGGTAGTCACTCCGCCGCCGCCGAAAATCCGATCGTCGCCATCGGCTTGAACTCATGCTTGTCCTTGCCGGAGACGCGCTCGGACCAGGGGTCGACCTGGGCAAATTTCTGGCTGAAGACGAAGCGCTCGTAGTAGGCCCGGCGCTTGTCGGCATCCTCCATGATCTGGCGGCGGATCTCGTCATGGCCGATGCGTTTTGCCCATTTGTAGATTCGCTCGAGGTAACGACCCTGCTCGCGATACATCTGGGTCAGCGCCACGATATGCTCGAGCGCCTCGTCCTCGGTCTTGACCAAGCCCAGGACATCCGTCCCCTTGATGTCGAGGCCGGCAGCACCGGCGAAATGGATCTCGAAGCCACTGTCCACGCATATGACGCCGATATCCTTGCAGGTGGCCTCGGCGCAGTTGCGCGGACAGCCGGACACGGCGAGCTTCAGCTTGGCGGGCGTCCACGAGCCCCACATGAACTTTTCGAGCCTGATGCCAAGCCCGGTCGAATCCTGGGTGCCAAAGCGACACCAATCGGAGCCGACACAGGTCTTCACTGTGCGCAGACCCTTTGCGTAAGCCTGGCCTGACACAAAGCCTGCCTTGCCGAGATCCGCCCACACTGCGGGGAGGTCTTCCTTTTCGATGCCGAGCAAGTCGATGCGCTGGCCGCCGGTGACCTTCACCATCGGGATTTCGAACTTGTCGACGACATCGGCGATGGCACGAAGTTCGGCGGCATTGGTGACACCACCCCACATGCGCGGCACGACGGAATAGGTGCCGTCCTTCTGAATGTTGGCGTGGACGCGCTCGTTGATGTAACGCGACTGGTAGTCGTCGGCATAGTCATCCGGCCAGTCGCAGACGAGATAGTAGTTGAGCGCCGGGCGGCACTTGGCGCAGCCGCAGGAGGTCTTCCATTCCAGTTCTTGCATGACGGCTGGAATGATCTTGAGGCCCTTGGCCTTGATCAGGCGGCGGACATCGTCATGGCCAAGTTCGGTGCAGTTGCACATCGGCGTGACGGCGGCCGGATTGTAGGCGTCGCCAAGCGTAAGCGCCATCAGTTGTTCGACGAGCCCGGTGCAGGAGCCGCAAGAGGCGGAGGCCTTTGTGTGGGCGCGCACGTCATCCAGTGAGCTCAGACCCTTGGACGAGATCGTGGTCGTGATCTTGCCCTTGCAGACGCCGTTGCAGCCGCAGATTTCCGCATCATCCGGCAAGGCTGCAACGGCCGCCATAGGGTCCAGCGGGGCGCCACCCTGGTAGGACTGGCCGAAGATGAGAGTTTCGCGCATTTGGGAGATATCGGTGCCGCGCTTCATCAGATCGAAGAACCACGAACCATCAGCGGTTTCGCCGTAGAGCACGGCGCCGAGGATCTTGTTGTCCTTCAGCACGAGGCGCTTGTAGACACCCGCCGAGGCATCGCGCAGCACGATTTCCTCTCGATCAGGCGCTTCGGCGAAGTCGCCAGCGGAGAAAAGGTTGATGCCGGTGACCTTGAGCTTCGTGTTGACGACGGAGCCATGGTATTCGCTGGCGCCACCAGTCAGCCGATCGGCGAGAACCCGGGCGGCCTCATAGAGCGGCGCGACGAGGCCGTAACAGGTACCGCGATGTTCGGCGCATTCGCCGAGCGCAAAGACGTTGGGGTCGGAGGTCATCATGCCGTCGTCGACGACGATGCCTTTGTTGACGGCAATGCCCGCATCTTTGGCGAGCTGCGAGGCCGGGCGGATGCCGACGGCCATGATCACCATGTCGCCGGTGATGATACGGCCGTCTTCCAGTTCGATGCCCTCGACCTTGTCGGTTCCCAGGATCTGCTTGGTATTGGCCTTGGTGATGATGTCGATGCCGCGTTCGGTCAGCGCCTTTTCCAAGAGATAGGCGGCGGCCGGGTCGAGCTGGCGCTCCATGATGGTCGGCATCAGGTGGATGACGGTGACATCCATGCCCTGCCGCTTCAGGCCATAGGCTGCTTCCAAGCCCAGCAGGCCGGCACCGATCACGATCGCCCTCCCCTTGCCTTCCGAGATCCGGAGCATGGCGTCGACGTCGTCGAGATCGCGATAAGGCAGGACGCCGGGCAGCTGATGGCCAGGGACCGGGATGATGAAGGGCAGCGAGCCGGTGGCGATGACCAGCTTGCCGTAAGGGACAGTGATGCCGTTCGCCGAGGTGACCGTCTTTGCATGACGGTCGATCTCGGTGACCCTGGCGCCCTTGTAAAGCGTTACGCCATGGGCGGCGTACCAATCGTCATTGTGGATGACGATGTCGTCATAGGATTTTTCGCCCGAGAGCACCGGCGAGAGCATGATGCGATCATAGTTGACGCGCGGCTCGGCGTTGAAAATGGTGACGTCGAAATGGCCGGGTCCCTTTTCGAACAGTTCTTCCAGCATGCGCCCCGGCGCCATGCCATTGCCGATGATGACGAGTTTTTCAGCCATTGATTTTACTCCGCGGCTTCGACGAAGCGGTGGCGTTCGTAAAGGAACTTCAACACGGCTTCTCGGGATTTGAGGTAGGTGCGGTCGGCGGCGAGCGCGATGCGGTCGCGCACCCGCGGGATCGGGACATCAAGCACTTCGCCGATGCGGGCGGCTGGGCCGTTGGTCATCATGACGATACGGTCAGAGAGCAGCACCGCCTCGTCGACGTCATGGGTGATCATGATCATCGTGTTTCCGAGACGGGAATGGATCTCCATCACCGCGTCCTGCAGGTGGGCGCGGGTGAGCGCGTCCAATGCCCCGAAGGGCTCGTCGAGCAGCAGGATCTTCGGCTCCATGGCCAGCGCACGGGCGATGCCGACGCGCTGCTTCATGCCGCCGGAGATTTCCGCCGGACGTTTGTCCTTGGCATGGGCCATCTGGACGAGATCGAGGTTGCGCATGACCCAGTCATGTTTTTCCGCCTTGGTCTTCTTGCCCGCAAAGACCTTGGAGACGGCAAGGTTGACGTTTTCGTAGACGGTCAGCCAGGGCAGCAGCGAATGGTTCTGGAAGACCACGGCGCGTTCCGGACCAGGTTCGTTGACCTCGACATTTTCGAGAAGCACAGCACCGGCGGAAACCCGCGTCAGGCCGGCGATCAGGTTGAGTAGAGTCGACTTGCCACAGCCGGAATGACCAATAATCGAGACAAATTCACCTTTGCCGATGGTGAGGCTGACGTCCTTCAGGACCTCGGTCTTCGTGCCGCCACGTTCGAAGCTTTTGTCGATATGGTCGATCTTGAGATAGGCGTTCATGGTCGCTCTCCTCAGTTCTTCGCGGTGCCGCGGGTGATGACGTTGCCGAGGAGGGCGACGAGCTTGTCGAGGACAAAGCCGGTCACGCCGATATAGGCGAGCGCCACGATGATGTCGGAGAGACGCGAGGAGTTCCAAGCGTCCCAGATGAAGAAGCCGATGCCGACGCCGCCGGTCAGCATTTCAGCAGCCACGATGGCGAGCCAGGACAGGCCGATGCCGATGCGAAGGCCGGTGAAGATGTAAGGGGCGGCGGCCGGCACCATGATGCGGATGAAGAATTCCAGCGGGTTGAGGCGCAGCACGCGGGCAATGTTGCGATAGTCGTCTGGAATGTTGCGCACACCGACGGCGGTGTTGATGATCACCGGCCAGATCGAGGTGATGAAGATCACGAAGATCGCGGAGGGATTGGAGTTCTGGAAGGCGGCGAGCGACAGCGGCAACCAGGCGAGCGGGGGCACCGTGCGCAGGATCTGGAAGATCGGATCGAGCCCGCGCATCGCCCATACGGATTGTCCAACGACCGCACCAAGGAAGACACCGACAACGGCGGCGAGGCCAAAGCCGATCGCCACGCGCTGCAGCGAGATCAGCACACGCCAGGCGAGGCCAATATCCTGCGAGCCGTAGTCGAAGAACGGAAAGGCGATCAGGTCATAGCTGTCGATCCAGACCTGCGACGGCGACGGTAAAGTGGCGCCTGGATGCGAGCAGGCAAGCTGCCAGATGGCCAGAAGCGCGGCCAGCACCACCAGCGGCGGCAGGACGTTGCGACAGATGGCCATCAGGACGCGCTGCATGTCGAGCCTGGGGACAGGCCGCTGCGCCATTACGACGACGGTGCCAGTCCTGGTCGCAGACGTGGCCGGCGCTTGTGTATCGGCCTTGCGGGCGGTTGCGGTCATGGTGTGGTCCTCTTGGGCGGTTGGTGTTCGGTTTGCGATGAGGGGAGGCAAATTTGCTGAGCGTCGCTCCCCTCACCCGGCCCTGCGGGAAAATCAGGCGCCGGCCTTAATCGTCAGGCTGTCGAGATAGGCCTTCGGATTTTCCGGATCGAAGACCTTGCCGTCGAAGAAGGTTTCCGGACCACGCGAGCTCGAGGCCGGGATATCGGCGGCAGCCACGCCAAGATCAGCCGCGGCTGCGCGCCAGATGTCCTCGCGGTTGACCTTGTCGACCAGCGCCTTGATGTCGGTATCGGCTGCGAACTTGCCCCAGCGGATGTTTTCGGTCAGGAACCAGGCGTCATGGCTCTTGAAGGGATAGGAGGCGTGGTCCTTCCAGAACTTCATTTCGAGCCCGGTGTTTTCGACGAGGCGGCCATTGCCATAGTTGATCGTGCCCTTCAGGCGGCCGGCGACATCCTTCGGCGGCACGTTGAACCACTGGCGCTTGCCGAGAATCGCCGACATCTCTTCCTTGTTGTCCATGCTGTCCGCCCACATCTGGGCTTCCATCACGGCCATCATCAGGGCCTTTGCGGCGTTTGGATTCTTCTCGATCCATTCGGTGCGCAGGCCGAGCGCCTTTTCCGGATGGCCCTTCCACAGCTCGCCGGTGGTGCAGGCGGTAAAGCCGATGCCCTGGTTGACCAGCTGTTCGTTCCACGGCTCGCCCACACAGAAGGCATCCATATTGCCCACCTTCATGTTCGCCACCATCTGCGGCGGCGGCACGACGATGGTGGAGACGTCCTTGTCCGGATCGATGCCGCCGGCAGCCAGCCAGTAGCGGATCCAGAGGTCATGGGTGCCGCCGGGGAACGTCATCGCGACCTTGATCTCATTGCCCGCGGCTTTCTTCGCGGCGAAGGCTTCCTTCAGCTTGGAAGCGTCGAGCTGGACGCCGGTCTCGGCATATTCCTTGGCAACCGAAATGCCCTGGCTGTCGAGATTGAGGCGCGCGACGATCGACATCGGCACCGGCACATTGTTCTGCGTGACTTTGCCGGTTTCCATCAGGTACGGCATGGGGGTGAGGATATGCGCGCCATCGATACCGTTCGCCTCGCCGCCCAGCACGAGATTGTCGCGGGTGGCACCCCAGGAGGCCTGCTTCAGCACTTCGACATCGGCCATGCCGTATTTCTCGAAGAGGCCCTTCTCCTTGGCGATGATCAGCGGCGCGGCATCGGCAAGCGCTATGAAGCCGAGTTTTAGACCGGTCACTTCCGGCCCGGCGCTTGCAGCGAATGCACCGGATGGAAAGGCCAGGCGAGCCGCGCTCGCCAGAGCGGCAGCGGAGCCGATCTTGAGGATCTGGCGGCGGCTGATGCCTATTGCTGTGGTCTTGGTCATGACTGAGTGCCCCTCTTTGTGTGACGGAGATCCGGAAAAACGAAAAAACGCCGCGTGCTTTCCTGCGAGGTCCTGGCGGGAGGTGCCGGACAGCAAGAAGCCTGCGACGTCATTGTCTGATGGTTATCTGCGCCTGGAGGGCGCTCATCCGTCCTGCGATCGCCGTTGACCGTGGACACAGAGAGTGAAGCAAAGGCCGTGCCAGTTTCATCCGGGCGATGTTAGTCGCTTGAAATACAAGCGCTGTTTCAACGGCAGGCAAGACCGCCATTCAACGGTCGGAATATCGGCCTGCTCGTTCCAAGGCCTGACTTTTGGTGCAAATGCCTCAGGTTTGTGCACCGCAGCGCATCAGCTATCGGTCATCCTTGGGCTCGAAGACACGTTTGATCGGACCGGAAAACCCTCGGCGTAAGCCGGCACGGCATCCGGATCAAAGCGCTTGCCATCCATGAAACCCTCATAGCTGCCAGTGCCCTTCTCGCTCGCCTCGTCCGGCAAGGCGGCATCCTGTCCCAGCGCTGTCAGATAGAGGTCCGGCCGAAAAGCGCTCCGCGCACGTGCCAAGCCTTCGTCGCTGAACTCTGTCTGACCCCAGCGAAGCATCTGGCTGTAGATCCAGCTCGCCTGATCTGGCCGCGGATGGTTGGCCGCCCCGCGATGGAAGAGGAAGTAGTCGGTTACGACCCGTTTTGTCCCCTGCGCATCAAGGCTGAACTCGCCATTCAATACGCGGCGGACGATGCCCGTGGGGGCTCCGATGTATTCCGGGGCGCTGAGGATCTCGGCAAGCTCATTGTGATGACCGGGGTCATCGCACCAGCGCGCGGCCTGATCCATGGCGACGATCAGACGGGAGACCGTATCAGCATTGGCATCGGCCCAGTCGGGGCGCATGCCGAGCACCTTTTCAGGTGCCAGAGGCCAGATATCCTGCTTGGCAGCGACAATACGGCCTGTCCCTCGCTCAGAGGCGATCATGTTCCAGGGCGCTCCGACGCAGAAGCCATCGATCGCGCCTGCGGCGAGCGCATCGGAGGTCAGCGGCGGCGGAACGACCACCAGCTTCACGTCGCGATCCGGATCAATGCCGCCCGCCGCCAGCCAGTAGCGGAACTCGTAATTGTGCGACGAAAACGGATAGGTCATGCCCAGTGTCGGGACCGCCTCGCCGCGGAGCCGCATGTCGGCGAGCAAGGTCGCCAGAGCCTTCGCATTGGCGAGCGCACCAGCATCGTCGGTGAGACCGGTCAACGCCTTCATACGCTCGAAGATGCGCGTTGACAGCGTGATGGCATTGCCGCCGCGACCGAGGGAAAAGGGTGCGATGGTCGGCGACGGATTGGACCCTAGCCCGAGCATGGACGCGACCGGCATCGGCGAAAGCATGTGCGCAATGTCGAACTGACGGAAGGCCAGCCGATCGCGGACATTGGCCCATGTCACATCCCGGACCAGATCGAGGCGCAGCCCCTCCTTATCCGCAAAGCCGAGCTCAGCCGCAACGATCAAAATTGAGGCATCCATCAGCGGGATGAAGCCTGCCCTCAATGTCTTCTGCTCACGGCCACGGATGCGCGCGGGCGTCGGGATGCCGCTGTCGCCGGATTGGGTTGAAACCATATCGCTCACCAGCATTCTCCAATACATGCCGCGCTCACAGCAGCAGCCCTGCGGCTGTCACGACGCTCTGGGCGATGTCGGCCAGCTTCTTCTTTTCGTTCATGGCGGTCTGTCGAAGCAGAGCGAAAGCCTGCTCCTCGCTCAAACCCCGCATTTTCATCAGGATGCCTTTGGCGCGCTCTATGACCTTGCGCTCTTCGAGCGCATTGCGGGCCTCGACCAGTTCGCGCTGGAGGCGGCTGAAGGCATTGAAGCGGCTCACCGCCATGTCGAGGATCGGCTTGACCCTCTCCTTTTTCAGGCCATCCACGACATAGGCCGACACACCCGCATCGACGGCAGCCTCGATGGCGGCGGTATCCGAGCGGTCGACAAACATGGCAATCGGCCGCGAAATCATGCGGGTGAGCTGGAACATATGCTCCATCATGTCACGATTGGGGTTTTCGATATCGATGATGATGACATCCGGATCCATCGTCTCGATCAGCCGCGCCACACCCTGCATCTCATGGATCACCCGGACATTCAGATGCCCGGCTTCGTTCAGGCCTTCTTCAATGATCGAACCACGGATCGCATTCTCGTCGATGACCAGGATCGTTAGGTCATTGGTGATTTTCGACATTTTCAAGCCGCGCTGTCGAAAAGGCTTGGCAAATACGAGTTGCCGGGATTCGAAACTGGGTTTTCCCAGGTCGCCAACATGCCGGTCCGACTTTGCGGAACCGCGCTGTAGTGGATGGGCATACAATCTGACAATGATGTCTCCCGCGAGATATTGCATCGACACATGCAATCCTTAGGCCAGTTATTCCGAGTTGCGACGGGGAGGAACAAGTTGCTCAACGAGTACAGTGCACACACAGAATTTTCGATTTGAATTGCCTGCCTAGCGGCATTGGGCGACCATGGCTCGCCGACAGAAATCGAGGCGCAAAGAACGCCAAGGCGATGTGCCTTGCTCATGTCCGTTCGTGGCACCGGCCTTAGCGATGCCAAGCACCGGACTTGGAGGCGCAATACCGTTCAGCTTCCTTGCAGTGGCATTGCGATAGGGTGCCTCTTCGCCCTGAAAGGATGCGAACCGACGTAGTTCAGCAATCGACGTGGCATTGATTTCCTAGCTTTGGCACAAGTCGCGCTCCCCAATGGCCGGTATGGGGCCGACAGCGGTCAGGCAGGTTTCGGGCAGCCTGATGGGCTAAGCGGACATTCTTTCGGATGTTCACAAAGCCGCCAAGCTCTGGAATCCGCCGTTCATCGCCACCAAGCGCGCCTCGACCCCGGAGGCGGGTCCTTTTGGGCCGATGCCATGCCTCAGGTTCAGGGCTCAATCCCGTTGGGCTGATCGACCGCCATGAGGGCGAATGCGGAAATGGATTCCGTCACAAGGGGCGGTCTGACAGCTTCCCGAACGTAAGAAGAGATAAGGTCTAGACCGACTTGCTTCTCCGGAGACGGACGGCTGTATACGTACGGTGGATTACGTGTGAAACTCTCGCCTAGCTACTTGGTGGGGAACTTTTGAAATCTTATATTAGGCCCTTCACACAAACAGTATCCGCGAGGTCTGAGTTGGCCGTCACCGCTTTCATTTCTTACTCGCATGCCGACACGAAGCATCTGGAAAGACTTCACAAGCATATGGCCCAATTGCACAGGGATGGCGTCTTCGAGACCTGGACCGACCATGCAATTGTGCCAGGATCGAACCTCGATAGCGAGGTCTTCACGGCCTTGCATACTAGCCAAGTTTTCATCGCATTGGTCAGCCCCGATTACCTCGCTTCGAATTAATGCTATGAGAAGGAATTCGAAGAGGCGCAAAAGCTTGAAGCCGAAGGCCGCCTGCACATCGTGCCGGTAATCGTGGAACCCTGCGACTGGCTCTCGTCGCCCCTAAAGAGCCGCATGGCGCTGCCGAAGGACGGGAAACCGATCCCGGAGTGGACAAACGAGAATGTCGCATACCTAAACGTCATCCAGGGGCTTCGTGCAGTAGCGACATCCA